>JAJTFB010000018.1 GCA_021300015.1 Pirellula sp.
GCACTGGGACTTGGGGCACTGGGACTTGGGGCACTGGGACTTGGGGTTTGGCCCGGAGGTGCAATGGGTGCCGTTCGATGCGACTGGTTTTTGTGTGCGATCAGGAGGCTTGCGGCGATAAAAAGGGAATGCGCCACAGCGCAGCTTGCAGCCAAAAAAAGATGGTATTCGATGACGGCTTGTTCGTCCGAGAGCAGCGCTGCGGTGGCAAGGATCGCGACGGCGTACCCGGCGCTGCCTGCGGCCCGGGCTGAGTAGGCGTGGTTTGCCAGGTTGGCCACGGCCAGGTGGTTCAGCAGGTTCATGCAGCAGGCATGTGCCGAGGCCAGGGCCAGGAGGCACAGTGAGGTTTCCAGGAAAGCTGGCAGCAGGTTGGCTTGGGTCCGAGTCATCGAGAGTTGCCAGCCGAGGGTGGGTTGCAAGATAGCCACGCAGATGGCTGCAAGCAGTAGAAGGCGGGTTGGATACTGCGTCCATTGACGGCGTTCGGCGAATCGAAAAAACAGCAGAGTCAGTAGTCCGGCGACGGGAATGACGCTTGCGATGATGCTAGCCGTCGCGACCGGGTGGACTTGGCGCAAGTGGGTTTGGAGAGGAAAGACGGCAAAACCCAGCGAGAGAAAATGAAGGAAAAAAGCTCCGCTGGTTTGAAGCCAAAGGGCTTTGGGGGCAAAGGGGGAAATCATTCAGTGAGCTGCATTCAGTAAAGTGCATTCAGTAAGGTGCATTCAGTGTGTAGTGTTCCTTCCAGGGGGCTCGACTGCTGGCCGAAGCGTAGGGATCGAGGAGTTTTGGGAATTGGAAGTCCAATTTGCGGAGCGTATCGGGGCTGAAGAAATCCGCGAAGAATGCCTCGCGAGCGCCGATGGTTTGGATCCCATCCTTGGACTCTCGATCGAATCGATCGTTGAGCAACTGGGTGATGCGTTCGATCTCCTTGGCGCGTTGGTCCATGAGGGTTTGAATTTGGCGTTCGATGCGGGTCGTCAACGGGGCAGGGGGTTGGTTCTCAGTGGGGTTTTCGGTGGTGGGGATCGAAGGCAGTTCGAATTCGATTCGAGCCCCGAGGCATTCCTTGGCGAGGATTTTCAATCGTGGATCGGTGCTGATCGAGACGTGGTCGAATTCGTGTTGGAGCAAGCGAGACTTCCAGGGTTCGGCCGGTTGGTAGGATTTCATCAGGACGACGTGGTGCTTCCAGCCGATTTCCGCTAGTTGAATGTTCGCCGTAACGGCCAGGAGCGAGGGGTTGGATGGGATCCGATTGACTTTGATCAAGCGGTAGCGGTAGTCATAGTGGAAGTTGAATTTGGTCAATCCTTGCTTTTTATGAGCGGCCAGTTCTTGGTCGTTGGTTTCGAAGCGGACTTGGCCCGCATCGATCAGGCGTTGGATGCCCGGGGGAGCCGATTCGATCCATTGGGCGAAGCGTTCGGCGTGCGGGTCTTGGGTCGATGGGAATAGGGTAGAAAAACCCAGAGCAAAGATCGCCAGAACCGGGGAGATTCCAAGATAAAAAGTCACAGAGATAGCGAGCATGGGGAGCTTGGAAATAGGGACGGAGATTTGGCCGATGGCAGTGATTAAATCACACCTGGGGCACATGGTGCTAGTCAGGAACGGGAAAGATCAGTAAAACTTGGGTACTTGATGAACTTTCATGGGAGAAAAGATGGCAAAACGAGCGCGTCGAAAAGCAGCAGACGAGTCTTTTGAGGACGAGGACAAGGAGGTATCGATCAAGGGGCGAGACATCGAGACGATGGGGAAGCTTCAGCGACTCGCTTCGGCCGTCGCCGAGGTGGCCAAGAAGCGTCGGGATCCTTACTTGGAGGTACCATCGCGGTCGCTATCGAATTCGAATTACAACCGGCGCAAGCGGCTCATCGAGATGGGTGGCAAGACGAACCGTCGGGAGTTGTTCAATCTGAACCAAGCTCGGGCTTACATGCAGACGATTTTGGTTGGGAGTGGATGTTCGCGTTTGATACGCCAAGGCAAATCGACGAGCATTCGGGGCATGTACTACATGCTCAAGCACAACATTGAGGGGACCAAGGAGAACACGTTCGAGGATCAGAGCGAGTCGGATACGATCATCGAGGATTTGGAGGTGATCACCGGAGCGATGCGCGAGGAGCTGCATCTGTATGCAGAGCCTCGTGGGAACCTTGCCGGACCTTTGGTGGTCATCGACGGTGGAAATGAGTTGGATGCCTCAAAGATGGGTGCGGCTGGGTATCCGATACCGAGTATCGTCGAGCCGGATCGGGTCAAGTTCAAGCGATGCGATGCGAAGTTCATCCTGCATGTGGAAAAAGGTACCGTTTGGCAACGGTTCAACGAGGACAAGTTTTGGCAGAAGCACAATTGCATCGTTTCTCACGGGGCAGGGCAGCCAGCTCGAGGAGTTCGGCGGATGCTCTATCGGCTCCATACCGAGTACAAGCTACCGGTGTATTGTCTGCTCGATAATGACCCTTGGGGATACTATATCTACTCGGTCATCAAGCAAGGATCGATCAACTTGGCCTTTGAGAGCATGCGGATGGCGATCCCCGACGCGAAGTTCATTGGGCTTCGAAGTGGCGATTACGAGCGATGCGGCTTGAAGCAAGACGTCAAGATCAAGCTTGACGACAAAGACAAGAAGCGAGCCAAGCAGATCGCATCGTATCCATGGTTCTCCGAGAAGAAGCATTGGCAAGCGGAGATCAAGCAGATGTTGACCAACGACTTCAAGTTGGAAGTCGAGGCGCTGATCAGCCGAGACATCAGCTATGTGACCGAAAAGTATGTTCCGGAGCGTTTGCGAAGCAAAGACTGGCTCGATTGACGTTACGGTGGTGAGCCGATCGAGTCGTTTTGAAAGCCATTTGGCCTTAAGGCCAGGGAGATCTTTTAGCCCTATGAGCGAATCGACCAGCAATCAGGCGTTGAGTCTAGAGAATGTTCGACGAATCCTGCCTCATGAGGACCACCAAGGGACGCTCTTGCTCGATGATAAGCGGCTTGAGCAAGCGGCCATCGAGTTGGCCAAGGCATTGCAGATACGGGCCTCGAAATTGCAGACCCCTCAGGAGCGTCGCCAGCAGGCCGAGCTCGATCGAATGCTCGATCACCCCGAGGACAAAGCGACGCTCACTCAGATTACCGACCAGAGTTTTCGGAGCAATTCACCCGGCCGAGTGGTCGATCAGATGGTGCATATCCTCGACGTCCAAGGTGTACCGCGATTTTTCAGCATGTTTGACCAAGCATTGCTCAAGGGGTTTCAGTCCTTCGGGGAGTACCTTCCGGGCGTGGCCGTCCCGTTGGTCAAAGAGAAAATGCGCAAAGAGACGGCCAATGTGATTCTGCCGGCCGAGGAGGACAAACTGCGATGGCATTTGTCCGAGCGGACACGCGAGGGGGTGCGGATGAACGTCAACTTCCTCGGAGAAGCGATCCTCGGCGAGCAGGAGTGCCGAAAAAGGCTCGACCGTTACTTGGCAGCACTCCAACTGCCAGAGATCGAGTGTGTATCGATCAAGATATCGACCCTGTATTCCCAAATATCCCCTTTGGCTCGCGAGCATACGATCAAGAAGGTATCGGACCGGCTCGAGTTGCTCTACCGCGCGGCGGCCAAGGAGAAGTTCGTCCGGCCCGATGGGACATCGGTGTCGAAGTTCGTGTATTTGGACATGGAGGAGTATCGGGACTTGAGCCTTACGGCTGAGATCTTCCAAAGGACCCTCGATCGACCGGGGATGCAAAAGGTCAGGGCCGGGATCGCCTTGCAGGCTTACGTGCCCGATTCGGCCTTGGTCCAGGAGTCGATCACTCGGTGGGCACAAGATCGATTGAGCCGTGGGGGCGAACCGGTGACGATTCGCATCGTCAAAGGAGCCAACATGGAGATGGAGCGTATGGAAGCATCGCTTCGCGGTTGGCCACAGGCACCCTACCGTTCGAAGCTTGAGACGGATGCGAATTACAAACGGATGCTTCGCTATGGGATGGATCCGGATCGCTTGCAAGCCGTGCAGCTTGGAGTCGCTTCGCACAACCTTTTCGATTTGGCGTACGCGATCGTTTTGTCGGTTGCCACCGGTTCGTTGGATCGGGTTCAGTTTGAGATGCTCGAGGGGATGGCCAATCATCAACGGCGAGCGATTCTGGAGTTGTCCCAGCGACTTTTGCTCTACGCACCTGCTTGTTATCGCGAGGAATTCATCAATGCGATCGGTTATTTGATTCGACGTTTGGATGAGAATACCGGACCCGATAATTTTCTCCGGCATGCGTTCAAGATCCAAGTTGGCAGTTCGACTTGGCAACGCTTGGAAAACGGGTTCATCGAATCGATTCAGCAGATCGACCAGGTCCCGGTAGGACCTCGGCGGACCCAGGACCGGAATTTGGAACCCAAAGAGCCGCTTGCACCATTGAATTGGCGCAGATTTTCCAACGAGCCCGATACCGATTTCTCGCTTCCACAAAACGGCGATTGGGCCGAAAAGATCGTCAAGCGATGGATGCCTCTGTGCGATGCCAACGCGCCGGAGATTCTCGTTTCGATCGGGGCCCAGGAGCAGCAGGGAAGGGGCCAATTGTTTACCTCGAACGATCCCTCGAGGCCTGGGGTTGTCTCTGCGCGGTATTCTCAGGCAGACGAGACTCAATTGAAGTCTGCTTTGGCTTGCCTGAAGGAGGATCCTTCGGGTTGGGGAGCGACCCGACCGCAAGAACGCTATGAAATTTTGCGGAAAGTCGCTCAGGAACTTCGGATCGCTCGGGGCGATTTGATGGGTGCAGCGATCCTGGATGCGGGCAAGACGTTGTCCGAGAGTGACCCCGAGGTCAGCGAGGCGATCGACTTTGTCGAATTCTATGCTCGGTGCGCTCTGGACCTGCAGCTCCAGGCCCGAGGTGGGTTTAGTCCAGCCGGGCCCGTAGTGGTTATCAGTCCATGGAACTTCCCGATCGCCATTCCTTGTGGAGGAGTCGCCGCAGCATTGGCCGCAGGAAACACGGTATTGCTCAAACCTGCAAGCGACACGGCTTTGCCAGCTTACCTGTTGTGCCAGTGCTTTTGGAGAGCGGGCGTGCCCAGAGAGGCGCTGCAGTTTGCGCCAGCCAGCGGCAGTGCGATCAGCAAGGTCCTGCTTACCGACGCCTCGATCGCCCGAGTGATCCTCACTGGAGGGACCGAAACGGCCTTGACGATTCTCGATGCCAATCCCCGGTTGCCTTTATTTGCCGAGACAGGCGGCAAGAACGCCACGATCGTCAGTGGTCTGAGCGACCGTGACTTGGCGATGAAAAATTTGTTGCACAGTGCATTTTCTCACGCAGGGCAGAAGTGCTCGGCGACGAGTCTCGCGTTGCTCGAGCAAGAGGTATTCCAGAGCAAAGAATTCCAAGAGCAGTTTGCCGATGCGGTGACAAGTCTTCGAGTCGGATCGGCTTGGGATCTGTCCACCAAAGTCGGTCCGTTGATCCGGCCACCTTCGGGGGATCTGCTTCGTGGGTTGAAGGAACTCGAACGGGGCGAAAAATGGTTGGTGATGCCAACACAACTCGGGGACAATCCGTGTTTGTACAGCCCAGGCGTCAAATGGAACGTACAAGCAGGTAGTTTCACCCATGGCACCGAGTTGTTTGGTCCGGTTTTAGGGGTCATGGAATACGACCGCATCGAGAAGGCCATCGAGATGGTCAATGCGACCGGTTATGGTTTGACCAGCGGTTTGGAATCGCTCGATGATCGCGAGCAGCAGGTTTGGAAGAAGAAGATTCGAGCTGGCAATTTGTATATCAACAGGCCCACGACCGGGGCGGTCGTTCTGAGGCAGCCTTTTGGTGGTTTAGCCAAGAGTGCCTTTGGGCCAGGGGTCAAAGCCGGGGGGCCGAACTACGTGACGATGATGCATCGTTGGCAAGAGCCCCAGGAGTTGCATGCAAGCCAGGATCCATCCGAGCCTCAGCATCCGTTACTGCTTAAGGTTTGGGGGAAGTTCGATGCGATAGCCAAGGAGCTATTGAGATTCGATCCGTCGGTCGGGGGGGACTTGAGCAAACTCCGTCATGCGATATTGGCTTACGATCGATTTGCTCGCGAGGAGATCCACCAAGAGCACGATCATTTCCGGTTGGTCGGACAAGACAATTCTAGGCGGTATTTGCCGGTGAACCCGATCTGCATTCGGCTTATGCCTGGGGATAGACTATGGGGGATTCTGGCAAGGTGTGCGGCGAGCGTGGCAGTCGGGGCCACCGCGATCGTCAGTTACGATCCTAGGATCGAGGATTCGAAGATCGAAGCCCTTGAGCGCGCGACGTTGGCATGGGCAGGCAAGATCGAGTGGGTCGAGCAATCCGAAGCGATGCTAGGCGAGGAAATCCAAGCCGGTCACATCGCGCGTTTGCGGTACGATGGTCCCGATGAAGTTCCCGAGCCGATCCGGCGATTGGCGTCTAAGAACTATGCTTACATCGCCGATGCGGTCGTAAGCTGTCAGGACTTAGAGCTCTTGTGGTATGTCGTCGAGCAGAGCATCTCGTTTGACTACCATCGGTATGGGAATCTCGGACCGCGCGCCTCGGAGCCCCGAAGCCCGGTTTCCTAAGGTCCCCAATCGATCGTCACATTCGATACTTCCAGAGAGTTTGGAAAGGTCCAACGCTCACCGGGGCATTCTTGCAAGAAGCATACGGCTAGGGTGTAAGCCGCGGGGCTGTCGGGTCGAGAGAACAGCACAGCGGTGCTGCTAAGGGATGGCGGCCATCGGGCAGGAGTGTACCTTTTTCTCATCGAAGCCAAATGCGATTCACACGCATCGATCGAACCGTCGCACTTGGAATCGCTCTTTTGTCGAGCCAATGGAGCTATTCCCAGGCTCTGAGCGATCAGGGACTCGGGCATGCCAGCGAGTTGTCGAATCGCCAGCAGGAGTATGAATTGTTGGCCAGTCAGATGCGACCTTGGGAGGAGCAGAATCGATTGCTGCGCAAAGCAGTCCGACTGGTATCACCGACGGTGGTCCATATCGAAGCGACCAAAGAGGAGCCGGTTCAAGAGGTCAGTTTGGACTCTCGGCTCGAGAAATCCAAGGTTCGCACCAAGCGGGTCGAGGAGGCTGGAGCCGGCGTGGTCATCGAGGTTCAGGGACGCCACTACGTGTTGACCAACCGGCATGTCATCCAGTCGGCCCAGATCCCCGACATCCGAGTCGAAACCTACGACGGAGTCCCTCTGCAGATCGTCAAGATCACCGAGGATCCTTCCACGGACTTGGCGGTGATCGATGTTGGCCGAAGCGATCTTGCCGCATGCCGATTGGGCGACAGCCGAACGTTGGAAGTCGGCGAACATGTGTTCGCCGTCGGAAGTCCTTTTGGATTGAACCACTCGGTGAGTTTGGGGATTGTCAGCGCCAAAGGGCGGCGCAATCTGGAGCTTGGCAATAAGTCGATTGTCTATCAAGATTTCATCCAGACCGATGCGGCGATCAATCCGGGCAACAGCGGCGGGCCCTTGATGAATCTTCGGGGGGAGGTCGTGGGGATCAACACGGCCATTGCGAGCAATTCAGGGGTCAATGAAGGGATTGGTTTTGCGATCCCGATCCAATTGGCGATGGCAGTCGCGACCCAGTTGATCGAGAAGGGGGAACTGCAGCGATCGTATCTCGGAGTGAGCGTCGAGCGGGCTTTTCATGTCGATCCTCAGACTGGCTTGCAGAACTCTGGCTTGCAGAGCAACCGATTGCAGAGCTATCGAGCGCAGGGTGCATTGGTCAAGGTGGTCAAACCCAACAGTCCGGCTGAGTCGGCTGGTTTGCGGTATGGGGACATTATCTTGGAGTTCGATGGGGTCGCCGTTGAAAATGACGAGCACCTCGTTCAGATGGTAGGCCTGACCGCATCAGGCAAATCGGTGGAGTTGGAGGTTTTGAGGGAACGCATGAGGGTACGGCTCAAGGTGTGGCTGACACCGATTGCAGCGAGTCGCAACTGAGCGATTGCACCCCCCAGTGGTGGATGGAGCCCACCATAAGAGTGGATTTCGGAGTTATTTCCGAGATAATCGATTTTTTTTACCGTACTTCTTCATGGAAAATTGACCGATATAGTAGAGCTGGTAACCTTTATTGGTTCGGTTTATTTGCGTTTTTTCTTCTCTTCCGCTTTTCAGGAGATTGTTATGCGGAATCACAAACAGAACGGCTTCACGCTCGTGGAGCTCTTGGTGGTTATCGCCATCATTGGGGTTTTGGTCGGGTTGTTACTTCCGGCGGTGCAAGCTGCTCGGGAGGCGGCACGTCGGATGTCTTGTGGCAACAACATTCGTCAGCTCGGTTTGGGGATCTTGAATTACGAGTCGGCCTACAAGCGGCTTCCTTCGGGAGCCAGTGGTCCATGTTCTTACAACCCGTGGAGTGTTCATGATGAGGCCGTGAGCGTCGGTCGGATGCCGATCAACCGATACTCGGTGTTCGTCTCGATCCTTCCGATGATCGAGCAGCAGCAGTTGTACACCCAGATTCAGAATCAGCGGCCTTTCTTTAGGTCGACTTGGGATATGCAAGGCAATTTCACGCCTTGGCGAACTCAGGTCGCGTCGTTTCGTTGTCCGTCGGACCCCGGTAAGATGAATCCCGATGCGAACTGGGACATCGATGGTGCGGCCCGTGTCAACTACGCAGCCTGCTATGGGGACACCGTCGTCAATGTCAGCAATGCATGGCACCCTGCGGCGAACCGTGGTGCTTTCCAAGGTCGTTATGCGCGTCGGCTCGCGGAGATCACCGACGGGGCGGCTTACACGATCCTGTTGGGCGAAATTGGAACCAGTCCATCATCGAACCTAGGAGCCGGGCAAGGCAAGCTTCGGATTCAAGGAACGCGTTGGCAGGCCGCCGGTGATGGGAACCTAACAACACCGATCGGCTGTCGAAATGCGAGGCTTGGCGACCGCTACAACCCTGCCGTTGTGGCCAACGGGGATCTTTGGCATTCGCAGGGGCTAAGGTGGCACGATGGGGATTACAACCACGGCTCGATCCAGACGATTTTGCCCCCGAACTCTGCCTCCTGCAATCGGGCATTGTGGGATTGGGGGATCTCCTCGGCCTCGAGCTATCACGGGCCTGGCGCGCACGTGGTCTTTGCCGACAACAACGTCCGCTTCATCCCCAATTCGGTCGATGCGGGCGATGCTGGCCGATTGGCTCCCGAAGGCAACGACGGTCCACGCTCCAATGATCCAAGTCCTTACGGGGCTTGGGGAGCGATGGGAACCAAGGATGCTGGCGATTTGTGGGATGCAGCTACCATCGAGTAGTTGCGAAACCTGTTAAAGTTGATGACAATCTTGCAAGGCGACCGGGATACCCTCCCAGTCGTCTTTTTTTGTTGAGAAAACTCAGGTGTTTTTTTGGGGCTAGCCAAAGCATTCCTGAATTCGCGAAACGCTCAAGTAACGAAAGTAGCTCATGGAGATTGATACAGCGACGGCCAAGCGATGGATGGACAGATCTCAGGACGATCAGGGGCAGGAGGTCTTTTTTCTGGATTGTAGAGAGCCCAATGAGCACCAGGTCGCCCATGTGCCGGGGGTGACATTGGTGCCGATGAGTCAATGGCCGCCGAGCCAAGGGGTTATTGGTTCGATGCAATCCAAACGGGTGGTTGTCATGTGCCATCATGGAGGCCGATCTTTGCGGGTTACCCAATGGCTTCGTGCAAACGGTTATCCCGATGCGATGAGCATGTCTGGGGGGATCGATCGCTGGAGCGTGGAGATCGACCCGTCGGTTCCCCGCTATTGAAATTGGCTTTCGCCGCAGGTGAAGTTCTCGTGAAATCGCCCCCTGCGGGTGCTTGCTCTATCGGGCAAAGGGCTCACACTAACGACTTCATTGTGCCCGGTTCTTTTCCCCAACCAAGACAAACCATCGATGCGTAAGAATAGAAGTTCCAATCGTTTGCTCGGCCGACGTGCGAGAGCCTTGGGGTTAGGGACCGGACTGATGTTCCTTGGGGATCTAGGATTGGAAAACCCTCGGGTTTTTGGTCAAGAAAAACCGGCACCGCCGGCAAAGAGTGCCGAGAAAGCCGAGAAAGCCGAGGTTGTACGTCCGGCGCCTGAGGACGTGGAGATACCCGAGGGGCTCGACACCTTGGCGGCCAAGCAGCACATCGCCGTGCAATCGCGCATCTGTCCGTGGGGGTTTTGGGGGTATCGTCCTGAGAGTTTCAGCAGTTGGACGAATCACTCGAATCGGTTGATCCCGGTCTATGTTTTCGGGGAGAGCCTTGAGCCTTATGTGGGAGCAAGGAGTCTTTATCGAGACGAGGCCAGGGTACGGGATTTGTATGGAAGGGTCCCTGAGAACACGGTGCAGCCTGAAGCGGAGTATGCCGACCAAACCGACGTGTACCGTTTGCAGCGTCAGGCGATCGAGAGCGGCAAGAAGAAGTACGTGTTTTTGGTGGTCTTTGATGGAATGGATTGGCAGACGAGTTGGGCCGCATCGATCTACAAGAACCGCAGGGTGGCTTATACGCAGGGGCCTGGCACCGGGTTGGTTTTTCAGGATTACGATCGGTGCCCGAAGGACTTTGGGTACTTTGTCAGTTCCTCCTTGGGCGATGAAGTCGATACCGATGTCGATGCGCAGATGGATAAGAAGACCTCGACGAAATTCGGCGGGTACGATCCGAGGTTCGGAGGCCGAACTCCTTGGGATACCCCGAGCGACATTCAGTATTTGATCGGCAGAAATCAGCAATCCCCGCATGTGGTGACCGATTCGTCGTCCTCCGCAAGTTCTATGACTGCTGGGGTCAAGATCCTCAACGGAGCGATCAATATTCGGCCGGATCGGACCCAAGTCGAGACCTTAGCGCACTGGGCGCAGAGGGAGAAGGGGTTTGCCGTCGGGACCGTGACGAGCGTACCGATATGCCATGCGACTCCCGCAGCGGCTTATGCGGTCAACGTCAGTCGCGATGACTATCAGGACATCACCCGTGACATGCTCGGACTCGTCTCGGCCAGTCACAAGAGCAAGCCTTATCCGGGCTTGGATGTGGTGCTCGGAGCTGGCTATGGAGAGGCGACCAAATCCAATGCTGGGCAGGGTGAGAACTTCATCTCGGGCAACCGGTATTTGGCCGATGTGGATCGCGATGCGGTCGATGTGTCCAAGGGTGGGTCTGAGGCACGGTATGTCGTCGCCGAAAGGACGGCGGGAGTATCGGGTACGGATGTGCTCACAGGGGCGGTGCGTCGGGCCGTCGAGGGCAAGCATCGCTTGTTGGGCTTCTTTGGGGCCAAGAATGGGCATTTGCCATTTCAGACCGCCAATGGAGATTATCGACCCGTCGAGACGCTCAAGGGGATCGAGCAATACACGGCCGAGGACCTCTTAGAGAACCCGAAGCTCAGCGAGTTGACCGAGGCGGCCATCGAGGTCTTGGCCAGTCGCAGCGATAAGTTTTGGTTGATGGTTGAATCTGGGGATGTCGACTGGGCAAATCATGCCAATGACATCGACAGTTCGATCGGCGCGGTCTTTAGTGGAGAGCGGGCTGTCGAGTCGATATTTCGCTGGATCGAGACCAAGGGTGTTTGGGACGAATCGTTGGTGATCGTCACGGCCGACCATGGCCACTACTTTCATTTGGTGCAACCCGAGGCATTGATCCCGACGGATTGAGGAATCTATCTAGCTCCACATTGTTCGTGTTTCTTCTCGTACTCGTACTCGAAGCGACCTAGCATAGCTATCCGGCCTATTGGACCGCAAATTCCCGCGAATCGCCGCGATCAACGATCGGCATCGCCGCAGTTCAAACAGCCTTCGAGTACGAGTACCGTTTCACTGAGTACCGCTTCGCTGAGTACGAGTACGACGAAATCCGAGGCGAGGCACGAACTATGTGTCTATCGAGCCGTTGAATTCGGCATGAGAAGCCAGATTGGGGTCATCAGATCTGAGGGTAGTTTCTGCAGTCCCGAGAATCCATCGAGTGCAAATGCGTAACCTGCGATGAAGACCAAGAGGTTCATCGGGATGAGGAATAGCCAAAGAAACCGTTTGGGGTATTGGCTATTGGACGTCGACGCGACGGAGTGTCGGATCTGAAAGTAGACGCTCAGGAGGTGGTAAGCGACCCCGACCCCGAGGATGAAACTGCGAAGGAAGGCTGGTAGTAGCAGAGCGCTCAGGAGCCAAAGGACGATCGAGGCTGTTGGAAGGAAGTAGGAGCTTGTGGCGATGAGCCAATTGTCATCGGCGAGCCATGGGGTAGGCGGGGGCAAAGGTTTGGCGGGTTGGGAGTCGTTGGCCGATTTTTGGATGCCTAAGCGTGTTCGGACCCAGCCGAGGATCACCGAGGTGGGCTGAAGGAGCAGGAACGAAAGGATCGCTTGGGTGAATCGGCGTTCGTAGGCGATCGCTTTATTGAGGATTTTTGAGGATACCCAACTCGATCGCGAGAGGGCAAATGTACCGGCGACCCCTAACCAGAACATTGTCGCGTAGAGAGGGAAGGAGGTCGATCGCGCGAGCCAAAGTGCAAGGGCAGTGAGGATCAACGGGCTCAGGGCAGCCATGCCGTAGGCAATTGGCCACTGGAGTGCCCGGACGGTGCGATCGATGTGCTTGGCAATCACTTGAAACGTTGGCCTTTGAAACTTTGGGCTACCGGCAGAAACTCGTGCGGCCTATCCGAACGGACCTTGGATTTTACCCTTGCGCGGTTAAGCTTTACCACATCCATTTTGTAGGGATTTTCCGTTGCGAGTGAACCGATGGCAATTGCAGAATACGATTTAGTGGTTTTGGGCGGTGGTCCTGGTGGTTATGTTGCGGCGATTCGAGCCGCGCAGCTTGGGCTCAACGTAGCTTGTATCGACGAGAACGACAAGTTCGGCGGGACGTGTTTGCGGGTCGGCTGCATTCCGAGCAAGGCGTTGCTCGAATCGAGTCATTTGTACCACGACACGAAATCCTCCCTTTCGAGTCACGGAATTCAAGTCAGCCAAGTGCAACTGGATTTGGGGGCGATGATGAAGCGTAAGGACCAGATTGTCCAGACGCTTACCGGTGGGATCGACTTGCTGTTTAAAAAGAACAAGGTCGTAGGGTATCGTGGTCGCGGGATGATCATGGGCCCGAATTTGGTCCAAGCGACCGTCGAGGGCAAGCCCATGGAGCTCAAAGCCAAACGGATCCTTGTGGCTACCGGATCCAAGCCGGCTTCGATGCGGGGTGTCGAGGAGGATGGGGTGAGGATTGGGAACTCGACGATGGCCTTGGCGTTCGACCAGGTACCCGAGAAGTTGACCGTCATCGGGGGTGGCTACATCGGATTGGAGTTAGGAAGTGTTTGGAGTCGTTTGGGATCCAAAGTCACAGTGCTTGAGGCACTCGATCGAATTTTGCCTGGGATGGATCAGGAGCTAAGCCAGCTTGCCCAGAGAGTCTTTGCGCGACAGGGGATGGAGTTTCGATTGCAGTCTTGGGTCGAATCGGCGAAGGTCGAATCGGGCAAGTGCGTCGTGCGGTGCAAGGGGGCCGAGCCCATCGTGAGCGATCGGGTTTTATTGGCAGCCGGTCGAGTGCCGTTGAGTCAAAACATCGGTTTGGAGAATGTCGGCATCGAGACCGACAAACGGGGATTCATCCCGGTCGACGGGAGCTACCAGACCAAAGTGCCTGGGGTTTTTGCCGTTGGCGACGTGATCGGTGGGGCGATGTTGGCTCACAAAGCCATGGAGGAGGGGGTCGTGTGCGTCGAGCTCATGCAAGGGATCCACGCTCACTTCAATTACGATTGCATTCCTGCGATTGTTTACACCCATCCGGAGATCGCGACGGTGGGTAAGACTGAGGAGCAACTCAAAGAGGCCTCAGTGGCTTATAAGAAAGGGGTCGGTAACTATGGCGCCAATGGCCGCGCAAGGACTTTGGGGGAAACCGAGGGTCGCGTCAAGATTTTGGCCGACGCCAAGACCGATCGGGTCTTGGGGGTCCACATCATCGGAAACCGTGCTGGCGATTTGATCGCTGAGGCTTCGATCGCGATGGAGTTTGGGGCAAGCAGTGAGGATATCGCACGCAGTTGCCATGCGCACCCGACGCTTGCCGAGACAATGCACGAGGCGGCCTTGGCCGTCGACTCACGAGCGATCCATTCGGCTTAGTCGCATTCAGAGCGGCTTTAGGCCGACCGATCCCCGGGACATGCCGGCTGTGAGCGTCATGGGCCCTGGGGGTAGTATTTTTGCCACGAAACAATCCAACTCAAGTAAGACAGATGCCCCGATACAATCCTGCGGAAATCGAGCCCAAGTGGCAAGCTTATTGGGAACACAACAAGACCTTTCGATGTCCGGAATTTCCGGATCCTGCGGGCAAGGGCAAGCTATACGTGCTGGACATGTTCCCCTATCCGAGTGGGGCTGGGTTGCATGTGGGGCATCCAGAGGGGTATACCGCGACGGACATCTATTGCCGCTATTGGCGGATGCAGGGCAAGACCGTCTTGCATCCGATGGGCTACGATGCCTTTGGGTTGCCAGCCGAGGAATATGCGATACGGACAAACACACCTCCGAGGCAGAGCACGGAGGCGAACATCGCCAATTTCACCCGGCAGTTGAAGATGCTGGGTTTCTCGTACGATTGGGATCGTTGCTTATCGACGACCGACGTCGAGTATTTTCGATGGACGCAGTGGATTTTTCTGGTCCTTTTTGATACCTGGTATGACGTCCAAGAGCAAAGAGGACGCCCGATCAGCGAGTTGCCGATCCCTGAGGCGATTGCCTCGCAAGGGTCCGAGGCAGTAGCCAGTTACCGCGACGGTTTTCGGCTGGCCTATCAGGATGAGGCTTTGGTCAATTGGTGTCCTGGGTTGGGAACGGTCCTTGCCAATGAAGAGGTCATCGATGGTCGCTCCGAGCGCGGAGATCATCCGGTTCAGAGGATTCCGCTCAAGCAGTGGATGCTCCGAATCACCTCGTATGCGGATCGGTTGCTGGCCGACTTGGACTCTCTGGACTGGTCCGCAGGGATCAAGAAGTTGCAAGCCGATTGGATAGGAAAGAGCACAGGTGCCGAGGTCGATTTCCCGGTGGTTGCTTCCCTGGGGACCGAGGGTATAAACGCCAAGGCGATTCGTGTTTACACGACCCGACCCGATACGCTCTATGGAGCGACTTATTTGGTGCTCGCACCAGAGCATCCCATCGTATCGAAGATCACCTCAGCCGAGCGATCGGCCGAGGTACAAGAGTATTGCCAAGCCGCGTCGTTCAAGAGCGACCGGGATCGAACCGAGGGAGATAAGCAGAAAACCGGGGTTTTTACGGGAGCTTATGCGATCAACCCACTGACCCAAGAGCCCGTTGCGGTTTGGGTGGCCGATTATGTGTTGGGCAATTACGGCACTGGGGCGATCATGGCTGTCCCTGCGCACGATGTCCGAGACCATGAGTTTGCGGTGAAGTATCAGTTGCCGATCGTCCAGGTCGTCGAGCCGCTCGATGCGACGGCCGAGGAGCTCGCCGAGATTCGAAGTGGCCGCGTCTGTTTTGCAGGCGAAGGAATCGCCGTGGGGAGTCGCCAGCTCGATGGGCTCAGGACCAAGCAGGCCAAGGCCTTAGCTATCGAGGAATTGTCGAGGCTTGGACTAGGGCGCGAAGCGATCAACTACAAGCTTCGCGATTGGCTCTTTAGTCGACAGAGGTTTTGGGGTGAGCCGTTTCCGATCCTCCATGAGCTCGGACCCGACGGGCAGCCCAACGGACAGATCCGAGCCGTGCCGATGGAGGACCTACCTGTCGATCTACCTTATTTGGAGGATTACAAGCCCCATGGTCGGCCAGAACCACCGTTGGGTAAGGCCGATGCGTCATGGCTCTATGTTGAGCTCGATGGCAAGCGATATCGACGCGAGACCAACACGATGCCCCAATGGGCAGGGTCGTGTTGGTATTACTTGAGATTCATCAGTCCGAGATGTTCAGATGCTTTTGTCGATCGGCAGCAGGAGGCCGCCTGGATGCCGGTAGATCTGTACATCGGTGGAGCCGAACATGCGGTCCTTCACTTGTTGTATGCGAGGTTTTGGCATAAGGTCTTGTACGATCGAGGATATGTGTCGCAACCCGAACCATTTCAGAAACTTGTCAATCAAGGGATGATTCTTTCGTACGCTTTTAAAGACCAACGCGGTGCATTGGTCTCGGTCGATTTGGTCCAGGAGGATGCCGAGGGAGTGGCCAAGCATGTTCAGACCGGAGAGACCCTTCAGCGGATTGTAGCCAAGATGTCCAAGGCGTTGAAGAATGTGGTCGATCCGGAGGGAGTCGTCAAAGAGTATGGAGCCGATGCGCTGCGGCTCTATGAAATGTTCATGGGTCCTTTGGAGGCGACGAAGCCTTGGAGCATGCAAGGAGTCAATGGAGTAAGGAACTTCTTGGATCGAGTTTGGCGTTTGATCGTCGATTCGAAGTCCGAGGAGAGTCAACTCTCTGAGTCGGTCCAAGACATCGCAACGAGCAGCCAGCAGGACTTGGTCGTCCACAGCACGATTGCTGCGGTCACGCAGGATGTGGAGAATCTATCGTTCAATACTGCGATTGCACGGATGATGGAGTTCGTCAATCACTTCACGAAAGAGTCGGTTCGCCCCAAGTCGGCCATGGAGACCCTGACGTTGCTGTTGGCTCCGTTTGCGCCTCACGTGTCCGAGGAGCTCTGGCGGATCCTTGGGCACTCTGAGTCATTGGCTTATGCCCAGTGGCCCCAGGCGGATCTTGAGAAGATGAAGGTCGCATCGCTGGAGGTCCCCGTCCAGGTCAACGGCAAGGTGCGTACCAAGGTGGTGATGCCTGTGGGGATCGACTCCGAGGAGGCCGAGCGATTGGCGAAATCCCATCCTCGGATATCGGAGCTTTTGGAAGGTCACACCTTGGTCAAAGCGGTTGTGGTTCCAGGGAAAATGGTCAACTTTGTCATCAAGCCCACTTAGATTGCTATAAGTTTATCTTTTGGGGATTTGCAGCAAATTCCTTTCTGGCTCTTGTAAAAAAAGAGCAATGCGAGACAATTCGACGCTAACCGCGACATAGTGTCGTAGTTGGTTCGGGTTGATTTTTTGCGTTTCGAAATAGGGGGGCTTAGGATGGAGCCGACCAAAGATCCAGAGGAGGTGGTATTAAGGAATTACGTTCCGAGGGATACACCGGAGAGTGCATATCGAGAGATGCAGGCTTTCCATTACACGCTCGTGGGCGTTTTTTTGGTGTGGATGTTCGTCCGCGTCTTTTGTGTTTTGGGCACGCAGGTATACCAAGCCAGTGATTTGGCGGTCGCACTGATGCCTGTGGAGATCCAAATCGGTGCCTTAGGGGCTTTGATCTGCGTTTTGTTCGCTGCGTTCAACTTGGCGGTTTGTTGTGGATTGCTGACAAAAGACGGTTGGGGGTGGTGGATTGCATTGGTAGGTATGTTTTGGGCCATTTTCCAGGCGATTGGTGATTCAGTGATTTCGTTGAATTTTGGTTCTTCATCGATGGCATCAACGATCCACGTACTGGTTTCCGTTGCGATGGTGCTTTTGGTTGGGTGGTTGATTTATCTCCACCTAAGTCCTTTGATGCGGATACGGTTTGACGTGACGGTGGGAACGGGGTTTGCCTTGGGCATTGGCTTGGCTGGAGGATTGGTGCTCGGGGTGAGTTTCCTGGCCTTGGTTTGGCAGATGATGCCGCTGCGGGTTTCCTAGAATATAGCTCTCAGACCCAGAGTTTCAGTCGGCCTTGCAAGCGTCCTGGGAGTGCTTTGTCGACCCAGCGGTGGATTTGGGGTTTGTTGTAGCGGACGCTGAAGTGACCGCAAATGATTTGTTCGTTTTGAAATAGGTCCTTGCGTTCGACGAAGTCATCCAAGTGCATGTGACCATCTTTGTGGATTTTGTCTTTGCGATGATCGGGGGCCAGGAAGGTCATTTCGGTGATCAGGATTTTGGCGCGTAGCATATCGGGATTACGGTCGAGTCCTGCAGGTGCGGTATCGCCGGTGTAGGCGACAAGAGGGATTCGCGTCTCGGAGGTCACCTCGACGCCCGAGAGACGCGCGTCTCGGATTTGGTCTCCAGTCCAATTGGCGAATTCGGTTTTGAGTTTTCGTCGTTTTTCCCAGACGATGAAACCCAATGCGGGGATCGAGTGCTTCATCGCATGGGTTGAGACGACGAGTTCTCGGGACAGTTCGATTTCTTGGTTTTCTCGAAGTGGCACAAGATCGCAGGGCATCCGCCCTCGGTCGAGTCTTGTGAAGACTTTGAGCATTTGATCGACCGTGGCCATTGCGTAATCGGGCAAATAGAGCGTGGGCGGTTCCATTTTCATCATCCGTCGTCTAGCGACATAGGCGGGGATTGCGGCGATATGGTCGAGGTGAGAGTGGCTGATGAAGGTCCTTGGTAGGGACATAAAGTCCCAGGGTTGGGCTCCAAGGTCGAATCCTATTTTCAGTTCGGCTACACGCCAGTACGTTTGAACGGCAGCTCGGGAGTAGCCGTCGATAGTCAATCCATCGTGATGGAGTTCAAGGGTAGGGGCATTATCGATCGAACCGATGGAGTCGGCCACGGAGTCCTCCTCGATTCCCTTGGTTGTATGGTCCATTGTGGATCGTTTAGTGGTTACGGTTGGTAGTTGAAAAGTACTTCGATGCGATCTTGGAGACTAGGGGTTCGAGTCTGGACCGAGCCATAGAGGACCAGGCGAGTACATCGTTGTGTTCGGTAGCAGTCGGGATATCAGGGTTGGCGACGTTGGTTACGACGGAAAAGGCCAGGACGGGGATGCCGAGTTGCATCGCTAGGATCGATTCGGGGACGGTGCTCATTCCGACGATATCTGCTCCTAAGCGTCCGAAGGCGCGGTACTCGGCCCGGGTTTCGTAGTTGGGGCCGAGGGTAGCAAGGTAGGTCGCACAGGGCAGGGCAAATCCCAGTTCCTCGGCGGTTTCTTGGGCTTTGGCCAACCATCGAGCGTCGTAGGTCCTGTCATGCCTCATGAGGATAGAGCCGGACGAATCGTGGGGGTTCGGTGATTTTGTCGATTGAAAAAGCCAATTGATGTGCGAATCGATCGCGACGACCTGGCCGCTGTGGAATCTTGGGGTGATCCCACCTGAAGCGTTCGAGAGGATAAGCAGTTCGATGCCCAGTTCCAAGACGGTGCGCAGGGGTCTTAGGGATTCTTCGAGCGACCAGCCTTCGTACAGATGGCATCGGCCCTGGAGCACGGCCACTTGGGCTCCTTCTAGGAGTCCGAGGACGAGTTGTCCGGAGTGACCGGCGACCTTCGGTTCGGGGAAACCGGGGATATCTCGATAAGCGATCTTCGTGGGCTGTTCGATGGCCTCTGCGAGGTCACCTAGGCCGCTACCGAGGACGATTCCGATACGGGGTCGGAAGGACCGATGACGATTCTGGATCCATTGGGTCGCAGCGCAAGGTTCCGGCGCAATGTCCGGTCGGACTGGCAATCGATGAGAGATGGTGGAAGACTCCCTAGGGTGTCGCTCAAGGCGTTCAGCGGCGTTGTGCGTTGCGTTTTGCGTCGCGTTCGAGGACACCGCTCAGGAGGGTGGTCAGACGCGGTTCGGCATCGTTGGCCACGGCGATGATTTTCGCGACATCGGCCGCTTCGAGCGCATCGGGCAGGCACATATCGGTGATCACAGAGAATCCGACGGTTCGCATTTGACTATGGACCGCGACGATCACTTCTGGGACGGTGGACATGCCGACGACATCGGCCCCGATTTGCCTTAGGAAGCGGTATTCGGCTCGCGTTTCGAGGTTTGGCCCCGAGACGGCGACGAAGACGCCTTGGTGGGCCACGATATCGGCGCTTCGAGCGATGCTCAAAGCATCCTTGATCAGTACCGGATCGTAGGGTTGACTCATATCGGGGAAACGCGGACCGAGTCGATCGTCGTTGATCCCGATCAAGGGGTTTGCCCCCATGAGATTGATGTGGTCTTCGATGAGCATGATGTCGCCTGCTTGGAAGTTTGGGTTCATGCCGCCGCAGGCATTCGAGACCATAAGAAGTTCTGCGCCGAGGGCTTTCATCACGCGCACCGGCAGGGTGATTTGATCTAATCGGTAGCCTTCGTACATGTGGAAGCGACCTTCCATGGCCACAACTGGAACTTGGCCGAGCAGCCCGCATATCAATCTTCCACGGTGGCTCGTGGCCGTAGATCTCAGGAAGTGGGGGATCTGCGCGTAATCGAACTCGGCTTGAACATCGATTTTCGAGACCAAGGGCCCAAGACCGGTACCCAGGATGATACCTGCATGGGGCGTATGATCCCAGGACTTGCGAATCAGGGCACAAGCCTCTTGGATTTTGTCGTATAGGTCGAGCATTATGTGCCTTTTAGCGAAGGATCATGTCGTCGACGGTTCGACCCGAGGGGATCATCGGCAGGACATGTTCTTGGTAGGGGACTTGGACGTCTAGGACGAAGGGTCCAGGGTATTGGATCATTTCGAGCAATGCCGATTCGAGATCGGATTTGTTCCGAACGGTGGCAGCACCGCAACCGAAGCCTTTCGCGATACCGACGAAGTCTGGGTAACGGTTTTCGGCGTAGGTGTGGGCGATGGTCGAGCCCTCGCCTCGAGCTTCTTCGTGGTCGATCGGTCCCAAGTAGGTGTGTGCGCGGTTCGAGCCCATGAATCGGTCTTCCCATTGGACGACCATACCAAGGTGTTGGTTGTTGAGCAGGAGGACCTTGACGGGTAGTTTTTCGCAATGGAGCGTTGCAAGTTCTTGGATATTCATTTGGAAGGATCCGTCGCCGTCGATATCGATTACCAGGGCATCCTTGTGGGCTGCTTGGACTCCCATCGCCGCAGGGAGCCCAAAGCCCATGGTTCCCAATCCGCTGCTGCTGAGCCAAGTTCGAGGCTTTCGGAACTTGAAGAACTGAGCGGCCCACATTTGATGTTGGCCTACGCCCACGGTGACGTAGGTTTCTCGGTCGATCGTCATATCCGAGAGGGTTCGGATCGCATGCTGTTGCAAGATGCCATCGAAGTCCTGGTCGTATTGGAAGGGGAACTTGGCCTTGAGATCCTTGCAATGATCGACCCAAGGTTGGATGTTTTCGGGGGGCTCGATGATTTTGTTCAGTTCGCCAAGAGCAAAGCGGATGTCGCTTCGTACGGCGATGTGGGCGACTTTGTTTTTGTTCAGTTCCGAGGCGTCGACATCGACGTGGACGATCTTGGCATTTTTGGCAAACGAAGCCAGATGGCCGGTAACGCGATCGTCGAAACGCACGCCCAGTGCAAGGAGCAAATCGCAATCGCGGACTGCGTAATTTGCATAGGCAGCACCATGCATTCCTAACATATCCAAGCACAAGGGATCTTCGGCTGGGAAAACGCCCAAGCCCATGACCGTCATGACGACGGGGATTCCGGTTTTCTTGGCGAATTCCCGAAGCTCCTCCGAAGCCTCAGCAGTAACGATCCCACCCCCGCAATAAATCACTGGTTTTTTGCTATGGCGGATTGCTGCTGCGATTTGGCGGATTTGTTCGGGGTGGGCATTGGGGTGTTTGGTCGGGGAGTAGCCCGGAAGGTTCATAGGAACATCCCAGTCGACTTCGCAAGAATCCAATTGCACATCTTTGGGCATGTCGATCAGGACCGGGCCTGGGCGGCCTGTTGTGGCGATGAAAAAAGCTTCCTTCATCACCCGTGCGACATCCTCGACTTTGGTGACCAAGTAGTGGTGTTTGGTGATACCACGGCAGATTTCGACGATTGGAGTTTCCTGAAAGGCGTCGGTTCCGATCACCGCCGTCGGGACTTGGCCGGTGATAGCAATCAGGGGGATGCTATCGAGTTTTGCATCGGCGATGGCTGTAACGAGGTTGGTAGCACCTGGCCCGCTCGTTGCCATAACGACCCCGACTTTGCCCGTCGAGCGCGCGATCCCTTGCGAGGCAAAGGCGCCCCCTTGCTCGTGCCGAGGCAAAATCGTCCGAAGTTTTCCCTCGTATTTCGTTAGCGACTGGTGCATGGGCATCGAGCACCCCCCGGGATAGGCAAACACGATCTCGACTCCGTGATCGACCAGAGACTTCACGACGATGTCGGCTCCCGTCATGACGGGGTTTTTTCGTTCGGTGGGTGCTGGGATCGTCATCAGGGCTCTCCGTAGGAAATTCGGTGTTTTTTGTCGATCGATTTGCGAAATCGGGGACTATGGTTGCCCCGCACGCTGCCTGGGGTGAAAACTATAGCATTAGGAGGAAAAAAGGTCGAACCGAGATTCGCAATGAGCCGGCCCGATTTCTTGTCGGAGACTTGATCAGATGCCAATCCAGGTGCGACATATTGGCGTAGCTTGCGACGAAGTGTCGCGTCAAGTTGTTTGTTTTTGTCCAGAGGGTTTGGAGCAAACGGCTTGAAATCCAGACCATATCTCTTTTTTTGGGTTTGTGTTTTTTGGTACGGAAACTGCTCCAGGTGAGTAATAGAACTCCAGGTCCAATTCACCTCGATCCTTGCTCCGGGCATCATTAACCTCCCAACCGGTTTTGATGGCGAGAATCGACTACAGGTGCGGACCTGGAGTTTTTTTATTCGATGTCCCAGAGTTTGAGCTTCCTCTGGAGTGTACGTACGGAGATACCCAGGGTGTGAGCGGCGTGGGTTCGGTTTCCGAACGACTTTTTCAGGGCCGAAAGGATGGCTTCTTTTTCCAGATCGTGGAGGTTGAAGGTTCCTTGGTTGGGGTGGTGCTGTTCGCTCGAGGGGTTTCCGCTGAGGTATTTGGGGAGATTTCGCAGGGTCAAGATGCCTTCGTCCCCCATGACGAGCATGTTTTCGATGACGTTGCGCAGTTGCCGAACGTTGCCTGGCCACTCGTAGGCTTGGAGATAGTCGAGCAATTCCGGAGCGACTTGCGGGCATGGACGCAGATGTCTTTTGGCGCAATCGGCCAGGAAGTGATTGACCAGGATGGGGATATCGTCGGGACGTTTTCGAAGGGGTGGAAGTTCGATGGTAAGGACATTCAGGCGGTGGTAGAGGTCGATGCGAAATTCCCCATCTTGGACCATTTCTGGAAGTTCTCGGCTTGTTGCAGCAATGAGCCGAATATCGACGTTGGACTCGACGCTTGAGCCAACCGGGGCGAACGAATAGGTTTCCAGGACCCGCAGGAGTTTGGGCTGTAGGGTTTGAGGCAGGTCGCCGATTTCGTCCATAAACAAAGTTCCTTGATCGGCTGCTCGGAACCTTCCTTCTCGGGGTTCGGTCGCGCCGGTGAAGGCTCCACGAACATACCCGAACAATTCCGACTCGATCAAGGAATCAGGAAGTGCTGTCACATTGACGGCGACAAAGGGCTTCCTTCGACGGCGACTGTTGTCGTGGATTGCCGAAGCGACGAGTTCCTTGCCGGTGCCGGATTCGCCTATGATCAGAACGGTCGCATCGGATACGGATACTTTTCGGATTTGATCAAAGACTTCTCGCATTTCGGCTGACTGCCCGATCATTCGACCGATTCCGCCCTCATCGATGGCGTTTTGCTGTTGGGCTCGAGCCCTCATGGGCAAGTAGCGATTTAAAAGAAGCAGCAGTTCGTCGGGCTTGAGCGGTTTGGTGAGATAATCTGAAGCACCGAGTTTCATGGCTTCGACGGCCGAATGAATGTCTCCGTAGGCGGTCATCATGAGTACGGGGACCGATGGTTTGGCCTGGCGCCATTCCTTGAGCACCGCCATGCCGTCATCGGCTCCGAGCCTCAAGTCGCAAACGACCAAGTCCACGGGGGCTTTGAATGCGTCGATGGCTTCGGGGCGGTTGCTCGCTGGAATGGTGTTGTAGCCTTCGGTCTTGAGCAAACGAGAAAGGGCTTCTCTTTCTCGAACTTGGTCTTCGACCACCAGAATTGTAAGCGCTGAGTGCATAAAACCGGTCGGTATGGGTTGGGGTAAAAAACTGGTCTAACTCTTGGCCTCAAGAATGGAGACTTCCTGAAGTTTGGATTGAAATCGTAGGGTAAATCGCATTCCTCCGAAACGACTGCTTCGTTGGCATGAGATACTCCCACCGGTGGCTTCAATCAGGTTTTTGACGACGGCCAAGCCCAACCCTGCGCCGTCTTGGTGCGTGCTGTAAAAGGGTTCGAAAATCTTTTCGAACAGGTTCGAAGTGACCCCAGGCCCAGAGTCTTCTATGGCCAGGATCACCGATTGAGAATCGGTGTGAAGATGCAGATGGATCAAGCCACCTTCTGGCATGGCTTGTCTAGCATTTTGTAGAAGATTGATCAGGATCTGCCGAAAGTACTTTCTGGAGACCTTTCCTATCGCATTTTGCTCCGGAAACTGGTAGTCGATCTGGATTTGGTGCAGATCATGAGTGGATTTCATGAAGCTAAGGATCGATTGGATTTCGGTGTCGAAATTCAGCCAGTTTTCTTGGTTTTCGTCGGCTTTGACAAATCCTAGCAGTTGTCCGATGAGCTCATTGACACGTTCGATCTCACAGACCGATTCGTGGATCATGACCAGAGCTTCCTTCTGATCGATCGGTGAATCTCCTCGGATGATTTTTTCAGAAGTGAACAAATTAAGCCGAATCGAGTTCAGAGGATTTCTCAATTCATGGGCCATACTGACGACCAGTTTACTCAGATCCGCTAATCTTCTGGTCTCGGATGTCTTGAGGGCTTGTTCGAGTTCCTGGGTGTGGGTTCCGAGTCGGAAAAGAAAAAGAGCGGTGGTCGCAACGATCAAGCTCATGGCAGAAAGGATCGCAAGCCAAACGAGCCATCGATTGCGCGTCGATGCGCTGATTCGATCCTCTAGCCATTGACCGGGGATCGCTGTACGGTAGGTTGCGATCCGGTGATTATTCAGTTCGACTGGAAGTCCGACCTCAACGGCTGTCGTTGAATTGCGACCTTGCCCTAGGGAGATGCGTCGAATGGATTTTGGAAAGCCATCGATGGAAACCGAACTTCCATTCGTCAGGATGCTAAGGTCGGTTTTTGAAGAAAACGCCAAAACCGAGCCAGACGAGTCCTCGATCGCCGCGTAGAGGCGATCGGGTTTCGATGCGATCATTCGCGTCCAGTGATCGACCAGCCAATCGGTAACGTTCGGAGCGGAGAATTGCTCGAGGCTTTTTCCTTGCCGCAAATCGCTCTCAATCCGTACAACCGTCCGTTCGACGTGGGATTGTAAGTTGGCGATTTCGGAGGCTAAAATCAGTTGCTTCTGCCTCTGAAGGTCGTTCCACAAACCAGCGACACAGACCCCAACGACCATCAAAAAGGCGACAAAAATACCGAGCATCGGCAAGCGGCGAAGTCGAGCAAGGGCCTGGTCTTTTTTTGGCGGTTTTTGATTCATGTTGCACAAGCTCCGACGATTTCGACTTCTCGGACGAGCATTATGCTTCATACTTTCGAATTATGGTATCCGAATCTAAGTTAAATCGCTTGATATTCGCTTTGGGAACCTCTTCGCTCGAAGAGGTTCCCGCGGGCTATACCGCCGAACAACTCCAAGACTACCACATCTGCTCGACGGCGCTGTGGTCGCCTCGGATCCTTCGGCGACTCGGGTTTCTCCCCGAATCTCGAAGGTGTGACTCTTCGGGACTCGATGTTGAAAACTCGCTGTTGGTGATCCCCGAGTTGGTCCAAGGCAAGATCGACCAGCCCCTCGAAGAGCGTCTGGTGTTGGCAGGCAATCGACTCTTCTACAGTCTGTCGCGCCCTCGGAAAGACATCGTCGATGAAATCTGTCGGCTTGTGGATTCCCAGGGGGTTGATCCCCCCAGGTCCCCAACAGCCGACGGGATCGAGGAGGATTTTTTCGCCTTCGGCTATGCCGTCATGCAAGTCCAGCAAATGGCCAGGAAACTCCGTTATTCGTTCAACCTAGACTGGATGATTGTCTCGGACCAATTGCTGCAAGCCTCCGAGCACTTCCACCAAGGCAACTTGGAAGAAACCCAACGGTGGCTCGATGCGGCCTATGATTCTTTGTCCCAGGAACGCGATCGATACTGCTCGCAACAAGGATACTTGTTGCATTTGGTCCTGACGGCTAGGAGCACCTTGGGAAAGCGATTCTCGAAGGAAATACAAAATGCGATCCCCACGAGTCTTCTGGTGACGACCGAGTCTCTATCGCAGCTAGTCGAATCGAACCCCGAAGCCTATCATCGCATGAGGGAACGCCTAGCGGAAAAATCGATCTCGTTGGTCGGTGGATTTCCCAAGGAGCTCAAGCACACCTATCTCAGCGAAAAATCGCTCCATCGTAGTTTTGATCAAACCAGATCCCAAGCGGATCGATTGGGGATCGCTTTTCCAAAAGTCCTTCTTCCGTTTTTTTCAAGCATTCCAGGGCACCTACCGACCCTTGCCCGCTTGCACGGTTTCCATGGTGCGATCCTGGCTAAGTTTCTCGATGGAATCGTTCCCGAGAAAGAGCACGCAAAGCTTAGATGGCAAGCGTCGGTCGACACGCCCGCGATCGATACCATTCTCGGGCATTTGCTCGACGCGTCCGACACGGCGGCCCTGCTGGAGCTCGGTACGTCCATGGCCAAGCAGTTGGATTACCATCAAGTTCCGACGCTTCTGATCGCCCACTGGCCGGATCGAACCTCGGTGGTATTCGACGATCTTGTGCGTTGCATGCGTCGAACTCCCGCGCTTGGGAAATGGGTTCTAGCCGACGATTACTTCGAATCCACCTCGCAACCCTATTGGTCCGATACGTTTGGAACCCATCAGTTTCCTTTCTCCATTCCCAAGCAACCCGATCAGATCCATTCGATCCAAATCAGTTTGCTTCAGATCCACAGAAACCTCTACCGATTAGAACGACTCGGGGATGCATTGGCTTGCTGGTCATCGACCGGGAATCACACCAAGGACGAGTCGCTCCGAAGCGAAATCCAGGATCTCCTTTGCCAAATCGATGGCCTTGCGACCCACGGTGATTCTAGGATCGAGTCTCCCGAGAAGTGGTCTGCAGAACTCGAGTCCAAAGTCGTTGCGCTTTGCCGCAGAGCCACCGATTCGATCCGCCCATGGCTAGGAAACCCATCGACCCCGATGGTCCTTCATCCAGCAAGCCATCCGAGACGACTGAGCGCTCTTTTGGAGGGTTCTGTCGTTGCGCAAAGCGGAGCCGACTCAGAGCGTATCTTGCACCATGGCCCACTTGACTTCGATCCAACGAAATCCCAAGTAATCCTGGATGTTCCTCCTTTTGGATTCTGCGCCGTTGGGGTCGCTAGTCCTGGGGATAACAAGTCGGTTTCATCGACCCGCAAAAAAGGGTTCTTCTCGAAGTTGCTCGGGCACTCGGATTCCATTGCGCAATCCGACGGATCGTTGGCAAACGAGTTCATGGAAGTCCAAATCGATCCGAAAAAAGGTCATCTCCGCTCGCTGTTCATCCGCGACCAAAGAGGCAATCGCCTAAGCGGTATGGTCTGTCTGGTTCCGAAGCCAGCCGGTGAGCACCATCGAGCCAAAGAATCGGACTCGATGGCACTGAGTCAAGTCCGTCTTGAGCACCAGAACCTCAGCGATCACTCGTCGCAGATCGTTACGCGAGGCGTTTTTGGCACCGATCCTACCCTGGCATCAGCGCAGGCAAACCCAAGGAGTATCGCTCAAGGAGGTACTGGTCAAAGTCTGCCTTGGATCGAGCAAACGGTCCGCTTGGACAGAGGCTGCAAGTGGGTCGAGGTCGCTATTTCAGGAGGCGGTTTCGATCGTTTCTCGCATACACCGGTTTGGCGAATGATCTGGCCGAGTCAAGCGGCGAGTTTGGGAATGTGGTCGCATGGCAATCGGACCAAATGGCTCGGGCCGCTTCAGGGTTGCGTCGAGTTGATCGAAATCGACGATGCGCAGCACAAGGTTTACTATGCGACCGGAGGTCTGAGCTACCATCACAAGCCGGCGAGCAATCAGATCCAGAGCCTGCTTCCGATCCATCCCGACGGCTCGATCCGTGCGAAGCTGTATCTTGGAATCCACTGGCAACGACCTTGGGAGACGGCCATCGACCTGTTCCAGGAGGCTTGGACGATGCTTCCGGAGATTGAGTCAGGATTCACGGCTCGAGGGGGCCAAACTCGGCATGGAGCTCCCAAGAGCGGTTGGTTGGCCCAGTGCAATCATTCAAATTTGCGATTCACGTTTTTGCAGGTTTTTTCACCAGAACTCCCCTCCTCAGGGGGCAACACGGATCAAGGCAAGGTCTCTGGCTGGGGTTCAGGGGTCTACACCAACGGGCAGGAAGTCGTCCATGCCGATGCATTGCTTTGGGTTTGCGAAGGTATGGGAAAAGCCTCGACGGCAAAAATTAGCTTGCCTAAATCGGTCCGTCAGGCGTGGAAAGTCGACTTTTGCGGTCAGTTATTGGATAAACTATCTACCGAAGGCGAGTCCTTGATCGTGCCCTACTCGGCATGGGAAAAATGTGCGATCGCGGTGGTCTTCGGAGCACCCTGATGAGCCAACACGGGGGCTTTGTCCCTTACATCCCGTTTTTGTAAACCCTTCGACGAATCGACTTTATGAATCGGCCTACCGAAGGCAACGATCTGACAAACCAAGTGATCGCGGGCTACAGCGTCCTACATCGCCTGGGAGTAGGGGGGATGTCGGAGGTTTATCTCGCATTCCAAAACTCGCTCCATCGGCATGTAGCGCTCAAGGTGCTTCGGGCCGATTTTGTGGGTTCCGAGGAACATGAGCAACGATTCTTGCAAGAGGCGCGTTCAGTTGCTTCGTTGATCCATCCGAATATCGTCCAGGTCTATGACGTAGGCAAATTCGATTCGACTTTGTACATCGCCCAGGAGTACGTTCCTGGAAGCAATTTGAATTCCTTCATTCAACGCCGAGGTGCATTGCCACTGGACGAGGCTGTCTCGATTCTATGGCAAGCGACCTCGGCCCTTCAAAAGGCCGCCTCGATCGGTCTGGTGCATCGAGACATCAAGCCAGATAACTTGCTCTTGACCCCTGATGGCGAAGTGAAGGTCGCGGATTTCGGGTTGGCAAGAGCTAGGGGTAAGAATCAGAATTTGACCGCCGTAGGAGTCGCGCTCGGTACTCCTTTGTACATGAGTCCAGAGCAGGTCCAGGGCCTCTCGGTCGATTCTCGTAGCGATCTTTACTCGCTCGGGGCGACGGCCTATCACATGCTCTCGGGCCGGCCTCCTTTTTCCGGTGAGACAGCCCTGGCCCTTGCGATGCAACACATCCAAGCCGAAGCGGTCCCATTGGACCAGTTGCGTCCCGATCTTCCAGAGCAACTCGTCGGGATCATCCATCAACTCCTCAAGAAGAGCCCTGAGGATCGATTCGGATCGGCCATGGAATTGGCTAGGGAGTTGCGAAGTTTCATCGAATTCCATCTCGAAGGAAGAGGGGACAAGATGATCCCCTTTTCGGGTTTGGTCATAGAACATCAAGCCGTCACCTCAAGTGTCGCGACCGAGGAGTTGCAGATCCTTATGATGGGGCGCCACTCAAATCTCAAGGATGGTTCTGCCAAGAAAAAGCCGAGAAGCTCCGCATGGATTCAAAACGCGATCCTATGGTTCGGCTTGCCATTGATGCTAAGCTCAGCTCTGACGTTTATTCTTGCGAGTGTCGATCCTTTTGCCCATCAATCCACCAGTACAGCCGGTGTCGTCCGGGAGACATCGGTTCAACGACAATTCGCTTTGGCTATGGTGGAAAACAATCTCAAACACTGGAATGCGGTCTCGGAGTTTTTCCCACCGACCGATGCTCTCACCAGGAACTATTACCTCAAATCGCAAATCCAAATCGCTCGCTTGAGGATCGAAGGTGATGACCTTCTAGGTGCAGAACCGAATCTTCGGATCGTGATCGAATCGCCTTACTCCGATGAACTGCTCCGGTGCATTGCCAGAATCGAATTGGGCTGGATTCAGCAACGCGGCCGAAGGCAACCCTCTGGTGAGGAAATCCGAAACGAAAACTATGCTCGCGCGATGCGAGAAATGTCGACCATGATCCCCGAAAAGCAACGCCTGATCCGAGATGCTCTGCCCGCAAGGGTACGGGCCGAGTGGGAAACGGTCGACTATCTTTACCGAGCTGAATCCAAGCCCGTCGGGACGGCCCCGGTCGGTGATTGACCAGAAAACCAAAGGAAGGCCGATTTACGGAAGTCTACAGGGAATCTGATGAGAAAGACTCGGGCAGGAATGTGTTAGTCAGTCGCTTGCGAACCGCCGCGATCGTGCTAGCGATCGTCTTCGGCTTTATCTATCTCGACGTCAAGGCCCCGCTGGCAGGAGTTCCAGGACTCTGGATGCTTCCGATTTACCTTGTCCTATGCTTGGGAACGGCTCGCGAAGCGACCTCGATCGTGCGCTCGGCTTGGCAATTGCCGGTCTTTTGGTCGCCGACTGTGGTTCTGCTCTCGGCGGCACTTCCTGCCGTTCCGGAACTTCTCAGAGCCCTCGGGGCGGCCGACATGCTCGATCCAGCCTGGACCGGTGCCCAAGGCCGATTGGCCATCGTCTGCATCGGCAACTGGATACTTGCAAGCTACCTTGGGGTGCGTGCTCTTGCCGTTTACCAAGATCGTCAAGAAGCTATCGGTTGGTTGACGAGTCTTGGGTTGTTGATGTACATCTCGGTAGCGACAAGCCTATGGTGGATCTTGCGCCAAGTCGGAGATCCCGACGCAGCGATGTTCAATTTGGTCGGTATCGCCATGGTGACCAAAATCGCAGACTCAGGAGCGTACTTCGCAGGCAAGAACCTCGGTCGCACGCCCCTTGCACCGGTCCTAAGCCCGAAGAAAACCTGGGAGGGGCTCCTTGGAGGATGGATCGTTGCCTCTTTGGCCGCCGTGGTCTACTTCAGTTGGCTCGGCAATAGCAACCTGTCGCAATCCTCTTGGTGGCCAATCGTCGGCGCATTGCTTCTAGGGACCACATTGACTTGGTTCGGACTGCTCGGAGATTTGATCGAATCGATGATGAAAAGGTCCGGTCGTGTCAAAGACAGCGGCGGGACTTTGGCCGGGCTCGGAGGAATTTGGGACGTAACGGATTCTTTGATTCCAGCGGGGGTTGTAGGATTAATTGCGGTAGTCCTAGGTTGGATTTAAGACGATTCGTGCGAGAATAGCCTTGGCGAAAAAAGTACCAACCCATGAACCGTCTAGCGACTCCATGAAGACCAGCGACTCAATGAAAGACAATGCCGCCATGTCAGAATCAACTCTAACCCTGGGCGATCCGCAATTGGCGATCCAATTGTTTGGACCCCAAGATACCCACTTGCGCAAAGTGCGCAATCAACTCGGGGTCGCAATCACCCATCGCAACGGAACGGTCAAGGTGGCCGGTCCGAGCCATTCGGTCGACATCGCTACGGGAATTCTTGAAAAGCTAAAGGAAAAGCTTATACGCGGCGGAGGTGTCCTACCCGAAGAGATCGACGCGCTGCTCCATCATGCCATGGTGCCTGCGACCAAAAACATCGCGATCGAACTACGAGGCGAGTCCAAGGAAGTGGCGATCGGAAATACCGCCAGAAGGGTCAAGCCACGGACTCAGGGACAAGCCTACTACATCGAAGCGATTCGCACGCATGACCTGACACTCTGCTCGGGCCCGGCAGGCTGCGGAAAAACCTACCTTGCAGTCGCCACGGCCGTCGAAGCGTATCGCGCCAAAGCCATTCGTAAAATCGTATTGGTACGCCCGGCGGTCGAAGCAGGAGAGAGTCTTGGCTACCTTCCAGGGGACCTCAAGGAAAAACTCAATCCTTATCTGCGCCCACTGCTCGATGCGATCAATGAGATGGTGGATTTCGATCAAGTCAAATTCCTCATGGAGCAAGAGGTCATCGAGGTCATCCCGTTGGCTTACATGCGAGGCAGGACGCTCAACCAAGCATTCATCATTTTGGATGAGGCTCAGAATGCAACTGTCGCTCAAATGAAGATGTTCCTTACCCGCATGGGTGAGGGCTCCAAAGTGGTTGTCTCCGGGGATACCTCCCAAGTCGATTTGCCCTCGGGGGTCACCAGCGGGCTTCGGGATGCGATTCAGCGACTGAGCGGCATCGATGGGGTATCCATCGTGCAACTTCAAGCCAACGATATTGTCCGGCATCCGTTGGTCCAGCGTATCGTCGCGGCCTATGATCAGCCGATTGCCGCAGCGCCCCGCCCTGTGAAAAGGCTCGATCGGACCTGATAGGTTTGGAACGTATTCCTATGCAAAACTCCCCTAGTAAAAGCCGCAGCGAACGGGCTGCTTCCATGAAAACCAGTCGGTTTGACTGGCAACGCTGGATCGACCAAGCAACAAGCCTGGACCTCCTGACCAAAGCATCGGTGCTCTTGGCCGCTGGTGTGCTTTTGTCGCTGGTCCTGCGAGGCTGGGAACCCCCATTCCCCTACCGAATCGGCTACGTTCCCCAACGCGCTATCCCAGCTCGTATCCCTTTCCAGATCGAGGATGAAGTTCAGACCAATGGGCTTCGACTCCAAGCGGCCCGTGAAGTTCTTTGTGTTTATGAGAATCGTAAAGAACCCTTGGTTCAATTGCGAGGTTCACTCCAAGATGCTCTTTTTGCACTTCGTGATCACCAAAACCAAGACGACTTCTCCGAACTGCAACTGGCTAGCTTGGATATCTTCGGATCCCAACCCGAAGGTTCCAACACCATCGCTTTGGAAAAATCCGAACTGATCGATTGCATCAAAAAGACACTTGCAACCGATGCGGATCTTTCAAAGTTCGATTCAGCGATACGCAAGATCTTTGATCCATGGGAGGAGTTTGGAATCCTACACTCGCTTCGCCATGATCCGCAAAAGGGCAACCAGCGATTTATTAAAGTCTTTCCCCTAGGGGATGACCAGCACAAACTCGATGTCGACGTTTCTCGAGTTCGAACCGCCGAAGTCCTCGTGACTCTTCGAGGCTCGCTCGAACGGGAATTCAAAAACCAATTCGGAGAAGGCTCTTCCGAATTGCTTGCGCAAATGGTCCATCGCTTTATCTCAGCGAAACTCCCGACCACCCTGACTTTCCGAGAAGACCTTAGCAACGTCGCTCGCATCGAAGCGGTCAACGCCGTCAAGCCGGCGATGGTGTCCTACGAGACGACCTACGGGGCATTGGTCCCGATGGGGAAATTGCTCGGCCCTAAAGAGATTCGGCTCCTGAGGACCGAGCACGAGGCGTTCGTTGAGCAGATGAGCATCGCTCAGAAAATCCAACGCCTTGCGGCCACCTGGGGACTCCTTGCGGCCGTTACTCTTTTATGCGGATTCTTTATCCATCAGTCCCGCGATCGCTCGCCAATTACCAACACCTCGAAAATGATCCGTTTGGTGGGACTGGCCATCGTTGCGATCGCCGCCTCGGTGCTCGCCTCGCGCGACCCTTTTCATGTGGAAATCATCCCGGTGACCCTCTGTGCGATCACCGCAGCGTTGGTCTACGGCAGACCGACGGCACTGATGCTCCTAGCGGCAATCTCGTTGGTCATCGCCTTTAGCACCGGAGGAGATCTCGCCGAATTTATCCTCACGTTCAGCGCCGCGGCAGGAGCAATTCTGCTGAGCGGTCGGATTCGAAATCGAACTCGACTGGTGTACGTAGGTTTTGGGGTGGCCCTGATCGTACTTGCGACCTGCTTGGGGCTCGGTGTTCTGACAGGCCAATCCCTGGAGTTTTCAAGCGATCCTTTTGGGAACGGGCAGTCGACCTCGGTTCCCCTCTACGCAAGCCGTTTGATCATCGAGGCCTTCAAGCAGTTTGCGTTCGTGGCCCTGTGCGGGCCTCTCATGGTGGGAATCTTACCCTTCATCGAAAAGCTCTTCGATATCGAGACCGATCTGAGTCTCCTGGAACTCGGAGACATGAGCCACGTGCTCTTGAGACAACTAGCTCAGCGTGCACCCGGAACCTACAACCACAGCATCTCGGTCGCTTCTCTTGCCGAGTCGGCCGCCGAGAGCATCGGTGCCCATGGCCTTTTGGTCCGAGTCGGGGCTTGCTTTCACGACATCGGGAAAATGTTCAAACCCAATTACTTCGTTGAGAACCAGATGCCCGGAGCCAATCGGCACGATGCACTCCAACCCGAACTGAGCACCTTAGTCATCATCGCACACGTCAAAGACGGCGCTGACTTGGCTCGGCAGCACAAAATTCCCCAGCGAATTATCGACTTTATCGAACAGCACCACGGCACGACACTCGTCGAGTACTTCTACCAACAAGCCATCAAAGAGAATGAAGGAAACGAGGACCTCGAAGAGGTTTCCGAAGTCACCTTCCGCTACCCCGGCCCAAAACCGCAAACCAAAGAAGCGGCTATTTTGATGATCGCAGATGCAGTCGAAAGCGCTACGCGAGCCCTCCGAGAACCCACCTCGTCGCGCATCCAGCACCTAGTCGATCAAATCACTATGAAGAAATTGCTCGACGGTCAATTCGATGACTGCGAACTGACCTTGGTCGAAATCGCAACGATCAAGCAATCGTTGATCAAGAACCTCAATGCAATCCACCATGGGCGGATCAAGTATCCCGAACGTCAAACAGCGAGTTGATCGCTAAAACCGCTATTGCTTGATCCTTGAATCCCCCCCAGAAATCATTGGATCCATGACTCAAGAACCCTCGCCAATTGCTTGCTTTCCAGCCGAGCCGCTCAGCATTCGCTTGGATCGCGCTTTAAATCAACTCTCTTGGTTAGATAAGTCCCTGGTCATGGCTGAGCTATCCCGGCTCGCCTACGGTCCACCCGAACTGATCTCTAAAGTGGTCTATGAAGCAGGCATCGACCAATGCGATTTTGTACAACAAGCCGGTTCCGAAGCCTATGTTTTCGGGACCAAATACGATTGCATGATCGTATCGCGTGGAACCGAACCGACCAAACTAGAGGATATCGCCGCCGATGCCAAAGCTTGGACCGTCGCTTGCGATATCGGTCGAGTCCACAGCGGTTTCGATAGCCACATGCAATTGCTTTGGCCCGATATCGAAAACCGACTCCGCGAAAATCAACGTCCAGTTTGGTTCGGTGGGCACTCCCTAGGCGGAGCTATGGCCGCAGTCTGCGCCGTTCGCTGCAAACTCTCCCCCATTCCATCCAACCCCCAAGCGATCTTTTCCTTCGGAGCTCCACGCGTCGGAAATCGACAATACGCGTCCTTTCTCAAGATCCGACACTATCGATGGGTCAACAACAACGATATTGTCCCGAGGTTTCCCCCCAGATTCATGGGATACCACCATATGGGACGCGAGATCTACGTCAACCGAAAAGGCAAAATCAGTCGAATCCACCAATGGCTGCGTTTCCACGATCGAGTCCGAGGCTTCCTCAACGGACTGCGCCGAGGAAAGATCGACTACCTTTGCGACCACTCCATGCGCGAATACGTCGCAATCATCCGTCAGCTCCATCGGACCGAAAAACAAGGCTCTAGGATCCGAATCCCTAAGTCGATAAGGTAGTTATGGCAAAGTAAAGGCTACTTGCCCCCAAGCCGCGACCCAGCATAGATCCGCGATGCGTTGTAGCGAGGAACCGCCATTGGACTCGGACGTAAATCAAAGCCAATCGATAGCTTGCTGTAGTAAGCCAACTGCTCCTGCCGAGTCCCTTGGTACAACTCCGGGATTTTACGCTGATCGACCAAGTCCAAGAGCAAACGAGGCTGCGGAACCTTACCGAAATTCAAATCGAATTTCGATGTGTCGGCGATCTGGCCATCGGTGGAAAATCGCTCCATAACCGCCCGAATATCCGGAGCATATTCGAAAAGATTGTTCGCATCGGTTGTTCCCAATTGCTCAAAACCACCAACCGTCACAATGCTCTGCTCGCGATCGTGGTACTGATAAGCCTCGTAACCTGCCGTTCGCAGCGCCTTCATGGCAATGTAAGCCCGCTCGGCTGCCTGCTCCAAGGCACTTGCACCCTGTCCCTCTTGGTCGGCTGATGACTTACCCCAAGATACAAATGCGCTGTCCCCACGAAAGGTTAAGACCCTCACGGTGTACTTTCGCTTGCAGTCGATCAACGAATGTTCGTTGTAACCCGGTTGCCGATTCATGTCGTATACGAACTTCTCCAAATCCGGCGACTGAAAAAAATCCGCTGGTAACAACGGGTTACGGGTCATGAAGGCATGTTCCAACGGTCCTTTTGGCTTGTCCTTCGATAATCCACTCAGCCACTTCTTGGCACTCCGAACGCTGTCTTGATTCGGCTGTTCGTTGGACCCGCCAGTTTTGTCCGCTCCCTCAGGTTCCAGGCTTCGAGACTGATACGTCTTGATCTTCTCCAACGCTCCAGCAACCGACGGATGATCGATCGAATCGAATTCGCCCGCTAAAACCGCATAGCCGCTGACGACCCTCGAATCGCGGTACTTCATCACCTTTTGACTGCCATCCTCCCGATATCCCGAACCCAACACTTTCGTTGAGTAATCGAATTTCTTCTCCATGATGAACGTCGGTAATCCAAGGTCCCGCTGTATCTCTTTGGCAAGACTCGTCGCTTCGACTTTGGATTTTTCACCCTCGAAGGAGTAAGCAAAGATCATCCAAGGACCATGCTCGGCCTTGAGAATCGGAACCTCCTGGACTTCCTTAACTGCCCTTTTGAAAGGATTGCCAAGTGCCGACTGCGCGGATGCTTCCTGAGTGCATACCAATGCAATGATCACTAAAGCTATCCAGCGCCTGAGAAAATCAGAGAAGGGTTTGTGTGTCATCGCAGACGTCCTTGCTTCGAAATAACATCCATTCCTGCGCCGATTTCCATGGCGCAGGACTCATTTCAATCTAGGGAATAGCAAGTCGAAGAGTCGACCGCCAGTGCTATTTTCCGAGTTTTCCAGCAGCCTTACGGAACGCCTCGAACTGCTCTCTCAGAGATTCAGGTGGTCGCAACCTACCCCCTTCTTCCTGCATCCCTCGTATCCCATCGTTGCGGTCCTTAAGACGATTGATCTTGCGTCCTGTTCCCCCAAGCCCAAGGTTCCGGAGAGTTTCTTCAAGCTCAGCTCGCTTGGCTGGATCCGATTTCGCTTGCTCCTTGGCCTCTTGCCATCGGTCCGCGAATTTTCGAAAGTCCTCCGCATTCCAATCCAATTTTTTGAGCAACTCCGGATCGGGCTGGTCTTTCTGTCGATCGATGTACTCCAAAAGCATGTCGGCTGCCTTGCTCGAATAGGCCTCGTTTGCCCGGTCCGCCCCGAACGTATCCGATTGACTTCCCTTGGTAGCACTCGATCCACCGGCTTGAGGGGTTTTGCCGCTCGTGTTCATCCCAGATCCTGCGCTGCTCGGAGCACTGGACTTCGGTGGACCCTCCTTGTCCCCCTGCTCGTCGCCAGATCCTTGCCCATCTCCTTGCTCTTGATTAGGCATCGATTCAGGGCCCTGCTCCGGATTGCCATTGGACTCTGGCCCCTTCCCGTTCTTCCCTGAATCACCAGCCTTATCGGAGCCAGCCTTATCGGAGCCAGCCTTATCGGAGCCAGCCTTATCGGAGCCAGCCTTATCGGAGCTAGC
>JAJTFB010000113.1 GCA_021300015.1 Pirellula sp.
CACTCAGTACATGATACAACGAAGCCATCGGCCGATGGCCGACAAAGCCCCGAAATTCGCCCGCACCCCTCTGTCCGATCCGTCCGATCCGTCCGATCCGTCCGATCCGTCTGATCCGTCTGATCCGTCTGATCCGTCCGATCCGTCTGGTCCGTCTGGTCCGTCTGGTCTGCCCGGTGCCTGGCACCTGTTGAGGTGGGGCGGTCCAGCCTGGTTTGCCAGCATTGATCGGCGGCTGGCCCGGTGCCTGGCACTTGTTGCGGCGGGGCGGTCCAGCCTGGCACCTGTAGAGGCGTCGTGGACAGCGGCGCGAGAAACGCCTCCACCGTCTGGCGACAGGTGGCTACCCCCGACAGGTGGCTACCCCCGACAGGTGGCTACCCCCGGACAGGTGGCTATCGCCCGGGGCTTCAATTGACGCACTCGGTGCGAATCGCTAACCTCGACGCTTAGGTCTCGGAAAAATACAGATATTGCTTACAATCCTCAAGGTCCCCACGTCACTGGATCCTTGGTTCGTCCTTTCATTCGGCATTTGAAACATGGAATTTATCGAGAAAATCTGGGAAGGTACCACCAATGCTGTCAATGGGGTTCTGACCGGGTTTGACCGTGGCATCACGGTCCTCTTCGGATCTGCAAACTCCCGCCAGCTCAAACGTTACGGCGAATTGGCCCGGCGCGTTGGGGAACTCGAACCGCGTATGACGGCCCTCTCCGACGAGGAACTTCGAGAACAAACCGCTCGTTTCCGCCAACGGTTAGTCGACGGGCAAACTCTCGAGGACATCCTGGTCGAGGCCTTCGCCGTTTGTCGCGAGGGTGGCCGCCGGTTCCTTAAAATGCGTCACTACGATGTCCAACTCGTCGGCGGGATGGTCCTCAACGGCGGAAATATCGCCGAAATGATCACGGGCGAAGGCAAGACGCTCGTGGCGACTCTTCCTGCCTACCTAAACGCCTTGGAAGGCAAAGGTGTGCATGTCGTGACGGTCAATGATTACTTGGCACGTCGGGACATGGAGTGGATGGCTCCGCTGTACATGGGCTTGGGATTGACCGTCGGGAACATCCAGAGCGGGATGGATAATGATCAGCGTCAAAAGGCCTACGCCTCGGATATCACTTACGCGACGAACAACGAATTGGGTTTCGATTACCTGCGTGACAACATGCGTATGGCATCCCGAGGGGACGATCGCTTCCCGAGTTACATGCAGCAGGTCCAAGGCCCGTTGCATTATTCGATCATCGACGAGGTCGACAATATCTTGATCGACGAAGCTCGTACTCCGTTGATCATTTCGGGCCCAGCGATGCGAGACTTGGCCAAATACACTGAGGCGGATCGAGTCGCCAAGGGACTTGTTCGCGAAGAGCACTTCATCGTCAACGAAAAAGACCATACGGTCAACTTGACCGACGCCGGGGTTCGCGAAGCGGAACGCTTAGCTGGCGTAGAAAGTTTCTACACCGTCGGCAACATGGAATGGCCCCACTTGATCGACAATGCGCTCAAGGCCCACCACCTGTATCGTCGGGATGTGAACTATGTCAACCGAGACGGTGAGATCATCATTGTCGACGAGTTTACGGGTCGACTCATGGAGGGACGCCAGTGGTCCGACGGCTTGCACCAATCGGTGGAGGCCAAAGAAGGAGTCAAAATCAAAGAGGAAACGCAAACCTTAGCGACGATCACCCTTCAGAATTTTTTCAAGCTTTACAAGAAGCTCTCGGGGATGACTGGAACTGCGATGACCGAAGCGCAGGAGTTCAGCAAGATCTACAATCTCGGGGTCGTTGAGATCCCTTCGAACCGACGTTTGCAACGGATCGAGTTTCCCGATGCGATCTATCTGTCCGAGAAGGAGAAGTACGAAGCGGTAGCCGAGGAGATCGATCGGGTCAACAAGCACGACACGATCGAGTTTAAGGACCGCAAGAAGGGTTCTTTGATTGGCAATATCAGCCGCGAGACCGACACGAGCTTGACGTTCAAGAAAGCGGACTCACAGGAAGTTGTGGAGGTTGCCAAGTCGGATATTCAGAGCATCGAGCGAGCGGGTCGGCCGATTTTGATCGGCACGGTTTCGATCGAGAAAAGCGAGAAACTATCCGAGTTGCTCGAACGCCGAGGGGTCAAGCACCAGGTGCTCAATGCCAAGGCGCACAAGCGCGAGGCCGATATTATCGCGCAGGCGGGGCGAGTCCATTCGGTGACGATCGCCACGAATATGGCAGGCCGTGGTACGGACATCATCCTTGGAGGCAACGCCGAAACGAAGGCGTGGGCACAACTCCAGAACAAGTACCAGACGCGTCTGGATGTCCCCAAGGAGGAGTGGGAGGGGTTGGTCAAGCAGATCCAAGAAACCGAAAACATGGAGCAGGAAGGGGACTTCGTGCGCGACCTGGGTGGCTTGTATGTCATCGGAACGGAGCGTCACGAATCGCGTCGGATCGATCTTCAGCTTCGCGGTCGTTGCGGTCGCCAGGGAGATCCGGGCTCGAGCCGCTTTTTCCTGTCTCTCGAAGACGACCTCATGCGAATCTTCGCTGGGGACTGGGTTCGAAACATGATGCAACGCATGGGCATGGGCAATGGCGAGGCGATCGAGAGCCCTTATGTGTCGAAGCGGATTTCGGGTGCTCAAAAGAAGGTCGAAGAGCGGCATTTTGAAGCCCGCAAAAATCTCTTGGAGTACGATGAAGTCATGGACTTTCAGCGTAAACGGGTCTACACCTATCGCCAGCAGGTCCTTGAAGGAAAAAGTTGCCGCGAGTTGGTGATGCAACAACTCAGTGAGCAAATCGAATCGAACGTCGATCAATTCAGCGACCCGATGTTCGGCCCGGAGTCTTATGCTCGTTGGGCTAGCCCAAGACTCGGTGTGCAACTCGAAGCCAAAGACTTCCGTGGCATTGAGCCCTCGGTGGCTGTTGTGTATGCCAAGGATCAAGCCGAGCGAGTTGCCCAGACTCAGATCCTCGATGCGATCGATGAGAATCTGCCCAGCGAAGAGGAGCAATCCGAGTGGAATTGGGATGCGATGGCCAAGTGGGTCAACAATCGCTTCAATACCAATTACACCGTTGGAATGCTCAAGAAGTTCGAGCGGGATCGCATGGACGAAGAGTTCATCGGCAAAGCGAATTCCTTCATCGATGGAATCGACTTGAGCGAAGGAGATAGCTTCCTGGATCCCGAGTACGGCAATAACATGTTGTCGTCTTGGATGAAAAGCAAGTTCGGGATCACGGTCGATCCTGTTGAGCTCAAGGGAGCTGAACCCGAGTCGATTAAAAAGATCATGCTCGATGCTGCCGAAAAAGCTTATTTCGACCGGGAGGTTCAATTCCCGGTATTGGTCGGTTTTCATCGCTTTCGCACGCAAACCGGTCCGAACAGTTTCACCGTCGACGGCGAAGCCCTAGCGCAATGGGCCTCGGCTCGCTTCCAGGACCCTAATGTTTTGGATAAGCTGCGGGTCGATCCCGAACATCCGTTCGATGTTTTGATGGAAATCAGCAAGGCTCAAGCGATCAAATCGCACTCGGTTTGGGAGACAGCCCTATCGAAGCTCGACGGGGTCTTTGGCCGCAACGAATCGAAGCGAATGTCTGAGTTCGCCACGGGTTCAAACTCCGCTGAGTCGTTGGCCCAGTGGATGCAAACCGAATTGGGATGGAAGGGAAGCGCAGCGGAGCTCGGCAAGATGACCCGCGATGAATGCCGCGGCAAACTCAGCCAGGCCTTCGACGATCGCTACCATCCAGAGATCCGTCGGATGGAACGCACCGTCTTATTGCAGACCTTGGACTCAAGCTGGAAGGATCACTTGCTGGCGATGGACCATGTCCGATCGAGCGTCGGGTTCCGCAGCATGGGGCAGATGGATCCGAAGGTTGAGTTCAAACGCGAAGGGATGCGATTGTTCGACCAAATGTGGCTCTCGATCGGCGAGCAGATCACCGATGTGATCTTCCGCATGGAGGCCATCGAGGAAGGGATGGTCGAAAGCTCCTTTGTCGAGACCAGTGCACGGCACGATGCATTCGACGATTCGCAATACATGTCCCAAGAGCAGATCGAAGACATCAAAGCGGCCGACCAAGCTGGGGCACCTCCCGCCGATCCTGTCACGATCCGCAATCGGGGCGAGAAGGCCTCGCGCAACGACCCATGCCCGTGCGGCTCGGGTAAGAAATTCAAAAACTGCTGCATGCGAAAGCAAGTCTAATGCAATACCAACAATCCTTGCGAAACCTGTATCGCACCGTTGGGTTTCTCGTCGGATTGTTCGTAGGTCTATTCGTCTGCTCGGCACAGCAGACGGCTTGGTCCGAGGAATCCGTCGCAACGAGACCCAACATCGTTCTGATTGTCTCGGACGATCAAGCTTGGACCGACTATGGATTCATGGGTCATCCGCATCTGAAGACTCCGCATTTAGATCGACTTGCTGCCGAGAGTTTGACCTTCCGTCGAGGCTATGTTCCGTCGAGTTTGTGTTGCCCTAGTTTGGCGACCATTCTGACAGGACGCTATCCGCACGACCACAAGATCACCAGCAACGACCCCCCGATGGTACCGGGACTTTCGGGTAAAGGTTTCCAGGAATCGGAAGCTTTTAGATCGGGCCGAGATCGCATGAATCAGCACATGAAAGCTGTTGCGACTTTGCCCGGAGTGCTCAAGGACCACGGCTATTTGACGTTGCAGACGGGCAAATTTTGGCAGGGGCATTATTCGCATGGTGGGTTTACCCATGGGATGACGCGAGGGGATCGCCACGGCGACGACGGCTTGCAAATCGGACGCAAAACGCTCCAGCCTATCGAAGAGTTCATCGACATGGCCGCTGAGCAAAAGAACCCTTGGATGGTTTGGTATGCACCGATGTTGCCGCATGATCCGCACAATCCTCCGAAGAAGTATCTAGATCGCACCAAGCCGCTGACCTCAAGCGAGACGATCGCTAAGTATTGGGCGAACGTCGAGTGGTTCGATCAAACGGTCGGAGATCTATTAGGCATGCTAGATTCCAAGGGACTTGCGAAAGACACCTTGGTAGTCTACGTCACCGACAACGGTTGGATTCAAGATCCGGTTCAATCGAAGTATGCGGCCAAGTCCAAGCAATCGCCTTATGAGGGTGGAGTCCGAACTCCGATATTGCTGCGTTGGCCGGGTAAGATTTCAGCTCAAGATTCAAGTGACTTTGCGCACAGCATCGATTTGATGCCTACGGTCTTGAAGGCTATTGGAATACAAGCCGCCAAGGACCTTCCGGGAATTGACTTGTTGGATTCCGAGGCAAGAGCTTCGCGAAAAATCGTGTTTGGCGAATGCTTCACCCACAACGCCAACAATCTCGATGTCCCTCAAGAAAATCTGCGTTGGCGTTGGGCGATTCGGGATAATTGGAAGTTGATTGTTCCGAATCCATCGATTGAAAAAGATGGGGTGGTTGAATTGTATGACTTGGACGCGGACCCGAGAGAAGAAAAGAATCTTGCCACGATCCAACCGGGGGTTGCCCAGGAGTTAGCAGTTGCGATCGACCAATGGTGGCCTGAATGTTCTCCATCGCATTAAAGATGTTGTTTCACGACCGGGCCAAGTACATGGGTTTGGTCTTAGGAGTTGCGTTTTCGACGCTCTTGATCAACCAACAATTGGGGATTTTTATCGGTCTGATCACACGCGCAGGGGCGGTGATTGTGGACGTCCCTCAGGCAGACGTTTGGGTGATGGATCCTGGGGTGAAGAATCTCGACACGATTTTCCCGCTTAGAGACACCGAGCTTGGACGCGTACGCGGGGTCCCCGGTGTGGCTTGGGCGGTACCTCTTTACAAATCCAACGTGACGATACGGACTGGAAATGGAGAGCTGGAATCTTCGTTGCTTATGGGTGTCGACGACAGCACGCTCATCGGATTGCCGCCAGAGGTGGTTTTGGGGAACATCGACGATTTGCGACGTCCGGATGCGGTTGCCGTGAGCATGGATGGTTATCGCAAGATATGGCGGAACGAGCCGTTGAAGCTAGGCAATATCGCCGAGCTAAACGACCGTCGAGCCGTGGTTGTCGCGATCGTAAAAGACTCGCCGAAGTTCACCTCATCGATCACTTTTTTCACTCGGTATTCCCAAGCGTTGCAGTACACCAACAATGGCCGCAACCAGATGTCGTTTATTGTTGCACGCAGCGCTGAGGACTCGACTCCGGCTGAGGTGGCACAGAACATCGTGGCCAGGACAGGATTGCAGGCCATGAGCGCCGAAGACTTTCGATGGAAGGCGATCATGTATGTCGTGCAAAATACAGGCATCCCGATCAGTATTGGAACCGTCGTCGCGTTGGGAGTGCTTGTGGGGATCGCAGTCGTAGGCTTGATGTTCAATCTATTTGTGCTGGAGAATCTCAAGCAGTTCGCGGTACTTAAGGCGATAGGGACGACCAACATCCGATTGATCGGCATGGTGTTTTTGCAAGCCGCCGTGGTCGGCTTTGTGGGTTTTAGTTTGGGTCTTTTCGGAGCGACGATGTTTTTCGAAACGGCGGGCAAGAGTCCGACCTTTCAAGGTTTCTACTTGCCATGGTATGTCGCTGCGGCATCGGGTGGAGTGGCTGCAGCGATCATTATCTTGGCAGCGATGATCGCGATGCGACGGGTTTTGTTTGTTGACCCAGCGATCGTCTTTCGTGGTTAAATGCAAACTTAGGAGGTAGTCATGCCGATGGAGTTTGCTGTCGAATGCAAAGGGGTGATCAAGGATTTTGGCACAGGGAGTGTCCGGCAGCGGGTTTTGCACGGGATCGATTGGCAGGTTCCTATTGGAGCTACCACGTTCTTGGTGGGTCCGAGCGGTTGTGGCAAAACGACTTTGATTTCGATCATCGCAGGACTCTTGAGTGCCACGGAGGGGTATGTGCGGATCTTGGATCAGGAGATCACCAAGATGCGCCGCAGTCGAGTGGTAAGGTTTCGCGCGGATCACTTGGGGTATATCTTCCAGCAATTCAATTTGCTACCGAGTCTAACGGCCGTTGAAAATGCGGCCGTCTCGCTGGTGGTCCAAGGCGTCACGCTTGCGACCGCCAAGCGTCAAGCGTCGGTTTTGCTCGATCGCTTGGGGATGGAGAGCAATAAGCTAAAGTATCCGAATCAGCTTTCGGGGGGACAGCAGCAACGTGTAGCGATCGCTCGAGCGCTGGTGCATAATCCAAAGATCGTCATCAGCGATGAGCCGACAGCTTCACTCGATGCCGAGACGGGTCATGAGGTCATGGAGCTGCTCGGTCAGGTAGCTTCCGGAGCCGATCGCGCCGTGATCGTTGTGACGCATGACAATCGCATCTTTCCGTTCGCTGACTACATCGCGACGATGTCCGATGGTCGTATTGAATCCTTTCGAAAAAACAGTGCCTAGTCGGAAGCCAGCTCATGCAACGCTACTTGAAAACGCTTTTTGCAATCGTGTCCATTCTTGGAGCTGCATTGCTGTTATTCCAAGCTGTTCGCTTGATCGGAAAAAACACGCCCAGTCAGAAACCGGTACTGGTCAAGACATTGCCACCGACGGCACCGATTGCCAGTCGCGATGGGGATCCCCAAACCCAAAACGCTTACATCGGTGGGGTCGGTATCGTCGAGCCCGAGGGAGAGTCGACGGTGATCGGTTCTCAACTTCCAGGTGTGGTTGAGAAGGTGTTCGTAGAGCCCGGGGCGATCGTCCAGCAGGGACAGGAACTTTTGCAGTTGGACTCTCGAAGTGCCATGGCCGATTTGGCCGTCGCGCAGGCCGAGTTGGTATCGCAGGAGTCCAAACTCCTAGAGCTGCAAGCGCAGGTCGAAGCGTTGCGAGCCAGAGTGGAAGCAGCCGAATCGATTCAGGACCAAGCCCAAGCGTCACAGACCAACGCGCAACGGGAACTCGAGCGCGCCAATGCGATCGGAGCTTCCAATGCGTTGTCCCAGGAGGAGATCGATACGAGGCGCATGAACTGGGAGACGGCAAAGGCAAGGTCCCGCGAAGCGCAGGCCAGGGTGCGTGAGGCACAGGCGAGCTTGAACATGTTCGACGCCAAGCCGGTTGCAGCGAGTCTGGAAGTCCAACGCGCTGCGGTGGCTCAGGCCCAAGCCAACCGAGTCCGAGCGCAGACCAATGTTGAGCTGCGCACGATCAGAGCGCCCAAGTCAGGGACCATCCTGAGTGTGAAGATTCGCGAGGGTGAGTTCATCCCGGCGTCGGTCTTGGCCAATCCTCTGATCACGATGGGCAAGATCGATCCGCTGCATATTCGGGTCGACATCGACGAGTCAGAGATTCCAAGATTCCGTGCCGACGCGGTCGCCACCGCGACGCTCCGAGGCAGCAGCACCCCCGGAGTCAAAATGCAGTATGTTCGGACCGAACCGTTGGTCGTCCCGAAACGGAACTTGACCGGCACGGTCTCCGAGCGGGTCGACACAAGAGTCATGCAGGTCATTTATTCGATCAGTCCAGCCTCGCTTCGAGCGATCGTCGGCCAGCAAGTCGATGTATACATCGAGGATAAATCGCTACGGAATTAGCGACTGAGCGTTCGGCCAATGGTACAATGAAGGGCCGATTTGTGCAGGATTTCTTCCCCACCTTCCCCTCCTAAATATCACCCCACCTATGCAACGCTTGTGTACTCTCAGTGCGTGGCTGGTTTGTGCGATTGGCTCGATGCTTTGGATGCATTGTGCCGAGGCCCAAGCACCTTTGCAGATCGTTCCGTCGAAGATCGACTTGCATGGATTCCAACTTGAACACCTCGTGAGTGTCCGCGAGGGGATCGACCGCGGCGGGCAGTCCAAGCCGCTCGGAGCCCAGGATGGATTGACGCTCAGCGTCCAGGACCCCCAGGTTGCCGAGTTGCTCGAGCAGTCCGATGGCATGTGGCTTGTTAAGGGCAAGCAGACGGGGACGACCCGATTGATCGCCAGTCGCAAAACACCCCAGGGGGTCGAGGTCCAATCGCAAGCGATCCTTGAGGTGCGGTTGCCCGAGGGGCCAATCGATTGGGAGTTTGCTAATCACATCGAGCCGATTCTCGCTCGAAACGGATGCAACATGGGGGCTTGTCACGGAGCGCTTGCGGGCAAGGGTGGTTTTCGTTTATCGCTCCGGGGCTATGACCCGCCGAGCGATCATTTTAACCTCGTCAAGCAGGACAACGCGCGGCGAGTCGAGCTTGCGCAACCAGAAAGTTCCTTGGTATTGCTCAAGGCCTCTGGGGTCGTATCGCACAAAGGTGGGGTCCGATTGCCGGTCGATTCGGTCGACTATCGCATCATGCTCGACTGGATACGTTCCGGGGCGAGAGGGATCGGCCAGGAAGATAGCAGGCTCGAGTCGGTCGAGGTATTGCCGCAAGCTGTAACACTGCGGACTGCCGATCGAGATCAACTGACCGTTGTGGCTAAGTATTCAGATGGGCGAAGTGAGGCTGTAACGCGATGG
>JAJTFB010000114.1 GCA_021300015.1 Pirellula sp.
TCTTGGAGGGGTCGGATTCGTAGACCGAGGGGTTCGGTTGGGGGATTAGGGGGACTTGGTAGGAGGCGCGTTGTGGGCCCGCGTTGGTGATGATGCCTCGTTCGGGGATGCCTCGGTCGGGATTGGCCTGGAATGTGGAAGCCGTTTGGGGGGGAGGGGAGACCGAGTTATCCGCGTTGTTGGTTCGGTTTGTGCGTTGGGCAGCACGCGAGGATTCGGAAGCTCGATCCGAGTAGATTTTCGCACCGATGAGCATCATTGCTAACGCTAGGAATCCGATGGCGGCGTTGAGCAAGCTGGCCGACTTTTCTTTTTGGCGTTCGTCTCGGCGCGCTTGGGACGAATCGTTTGGTGGCGAGACCAGGGGCAATCGCGTCGAGACGGTCGCGATGGGTTCAGGTTTTGGCGCAACGGGAGTCGCGGTGGTGGGTTCGGAGAGATTCGGGAGTGAAAAAAGGACCGGGGGGAGGCTCGATGGAGTATCGTGCCGCCGCAGGTTTCTGGGTATTTTGGTGGGTTGTCTTGGGTTCATGGTGGGTCCTTTTGCATTCCGTTCGGGGGACACCTTGATATAGAGGACTCCGACTGTACGGACCTTGGGCGTGAAAATCTATATCGATTCGGTGCGGAGTTGTTCTTGGAGTTTTTCGATGCGTTTGGGAGAGACGCTCATGCGGGTGCCGAGTTTTTGGGCATGGATCGAGACGCGAAATTCTTCGATCATCCAGCGGTAATCCAGGAGGGTGCCATCGGGGTACCAACGGAGTTTGTGCTTGGCGACGGCCAGTTGGCTTTCGAGTTCCGCGATTCGTTTTGAGTAATCTTTGGAGGCTTCGGCCGGAGCCAGATCGGATTGCTGGTCCTTGGGGGTGCCCGAGGTGCGGAGTTTTTCGATGCGCAGGGCCAAGGCGTTGAGGAAGCGCGGGATATCTTTGACGAACAGCCATGGAGTGTGCATGGCGTGGGCAGGGTCCATGAGTCCATCGAGTTGTGCGCGAAGGGAGGAGGATTGTTCCCAGAGGGGTTTGGGTAAGCTTTCTTTGAGGCGTCGAATTTGTTGGTAGGCTTCTGCGAATTTTGGCAACCAGCGAGAAAGTTCGACCGTCGCGGCTCCGATCTTTTGTACCTTTCCGACCCGGCGAGATTCCCAGTCGAGCAGCGTGCGTGGGCAGGATTCGAATCTACCGGAGTCTTTGGTCCAATTCGTTTCGACTAGAGCCAAGCGAACCATCAGTTGGGCGACGAAGTCGGTGAGTTTATTCGCATCGAAGCGATCCGAGAGCCAGAGGGTGCATTGGGTCCATTTGGGTAGGAATTGGATTTGGCTTTTGAGTTCGCGTCGTTCTTGGATAGCCAGCGATCGGACCATGGTTTCGCGAAGTTGTTGTTCGGCAAGGTGGGGAAGATCGTAGATGGTCGTTGAGACTTTCGCATCGTTCCAAAGGAGACTCGGGTAGCGTTCCATGCGAACACCGCCGTTGAGTTCGATGATTTTTCTGGGGAGTTCGGGGATATCCCAAGCTTGCATCTGGGAGCGTTGCCAGGGGTAGTTCGTTGCGGGGGCGTTTGCAGGCCGATCGGTTTTGGGTTTTGAATCGAGTTGCACTTGGGCGGTTTGTTGGATGGTTGACCATTCGCGAGCGACGGCCAAGTTGTTGCCTTTGGTGTCTTTGAGTTCGATACGAAACCGCAGATGTTCAGGGAGCGAGGAGGGGTTGAAGTCGGCGCGTTGAACGGGTTGTCCGATGTGTTTCGAGCAGATATCGCACAAGCTTCTCCAGAACGGTTCGGAGCGGGAAGCCGCATCGAGCATTTTAGGGAGGAGGGATTTGACGGTATCGGGGATGGGGACGAATTGGCGTCGCAGGGGTTTGGGGAGTGATTTCAGGAGAGCAGCGAGTTTTTCCTCGAGGAGTCCTGGGACGAGCCATTCGAGTTTTTCTTGGTGGAGTTGTTCGACGAACGACTCGGGGACTTCGAGGGTCACACCGTCGAGTTCGGAGCCGGGTTCGAAGCGGTAGGAGAGTTGCAGTCGGCTTGTGGGACCTACTTCGAGTTGGTCGGGGAAGTCCTTGGCCATCGACCTTGGATCGAGTTGCAGGTCGAGAGAATCGAGCGAGAGGAACGGCGGGGACTTGGTATCTTTGAGCGTTTTGTCCCATTGTTCCAGGGAGACTCGATCGACGACGTGATCGGGGATGCAATTGCGGTAGAAGTTCAGCAGTGCGAAGGAATCCACGACGCAATCTCTGCGTCGGGTTTTATCGCCAATGCGTTGGATTTGATCGAGGAACGACTGGTTATGGCTCCAGAATTTGGCGCGCGATTCGAGTTGCACTTCTGCTAGACCGTGTTCGATGAGCAGATCGCGAGCGAGTTTAGGGTCAAGGGGAGCCAGGGGTACGGGGTGTCGATTGATGGCAGGGAGTCCGAGCAGCGAGCCGCGTCGCATGACCATTGCCGAGCCTTGTTTGCGGCTGAAGTGGGGTTCATCGTAGGAGTACTTCAGGCAGTGTCCGAGGACTTTTTCGATCCAGACCGGATCGATCCGAGCGTTGGTCCGCGCGAAGCGGTCGTGGGTTTCGACGATTTCCGAGCAGACGATCCATTTGGCGTTGGAGCCTTTGAGGCACGATCCTGGCCACAGGAGCAGTTCCATGTTCGAGCCCCCTCGGTATTTCCCTTTGTCGTCGAGCATGGCCACACCGGAGGGGAGACCTGCGAGGATGGCTTGATGGAGCTCTGCGTATCCGTCGGCGAATCGATCGCGGGGAGCCGAGGGGTTTTGGGAGGCGTTCGTGGGAGTCGCATCTGGATCGCGGATGGGGATGCGTCGGGATTGGATCGACAGCCCGGCTTCTCGACACTGTTCCATGAGTTGTCGATGGATGTCCCCCCATTCGCGGAGGCGGGCCATGGAAAGGAAGGCATCGCGGCAGGCTTTTTCCAGTCGGCTTCGACCGAGTTTTTCGCGGAGATTTTGGTAGAAATCCCAGATCCGCAGGAGCGTCAGGAAATCGCTTTGGGGGTCGCGGAATCGCAGATGGGCGGCATCTGCGGCTTGTTGGAATTCGGGTGGGCGAACGCGGGGGTCTTGGGTTTCAAGGGCCGAGGCGATGATGAGCATTTCGTGGAGGCAACCGTTGTCGTGGGCAGCCAGGAGCATCCGACCGGTGCGAGGCGAGACGGGCCAGTTGGCTAGGGTTCGACCGATCTGCGTGAGGCTTCCGTCTTGATCGATGGCTTCGATTTCGCGGAGGGTTTGAAGGCCTTCTCGGGTGCTATCGGGGCGTGGTGGGTCGAGCCAGGCGAGCGATTCGATGTCATCGATTTTCAGGGACTTGGCGTGCAGGATGGTTGCGGCCAGATCGCATCGCATGATTTCGGGTTGTGCGAAACCGCTGCGCGCAAGGTAGTCTTGTTCGTCGAACAAACGGATTGCGATGCCGGGTCCCAATCGACCGCATCGACCGCTGCGTTGGTTGGCTGATGCTTGGCAGATCGGTTCGATGGGCAAGCGTTGGACTCGGCTTCGCGGAGCATAGCGAGAGACTCTTGCAGTACCGGTATCGATCACATAGCGGATGCCCGGGACGGTCAGCGAGGATTCCGCGACGTTGGTCGCAAGTACGATTCGGGTTTGGCGATGGGGTTGGAAGATCCGTTGCTGTTCGGCTTCGGTGAGTCGAGCGTAGAGTGGGAGCACCTCGACCGAGTCATGCAGGCCGCGTTGGGTCAAATGGCCGCGGAGTCGTTTGCTCGCATCGCGTATATCCCGTTCGGTGGGAAAAAAGGCGAGGATATCTCCGCGTCCTTCGCTGAAGAGTTCATCGACGGCACTGCAGAGTCGTTCTAGGAGCGAGTGGTCCGATTCGACCATAGGGGTATCCGAAAGGCTTTGGATACCGCGGTAGCGGACCTCGACCGGATAGCTACGTCCTTGGATCGAAAGGATTGGAGCCGGTCCGAGCGAGTCGTGGAAGTGTTCGGAGAACCTTTCAGCATCGATCGTCGCGCTGGTGATGATCAGGCGCAGTTCGGGGCGTCGGTGGACAAGGTCGGCGAGGTAGGCCATGAGCATATCGATTTGGATCGATCGCTCGTGGGCTTCGTCGACGATGATGCAATCATAAGCTTCCAGGAGCGGGTCGCGTTGGATCTCGGCCAGCAGGATTCCGTCGGTCATGAGCTTGACCAGCGAGGACTCTTCGGTTCGGTCTTGGAAGCGGATTTTAAAGCCGACGACTTGTCCGAGTTGGGTATCGAGTTCTTCGGCTAGGCGATTGGCGATGGACCTTGCGGCCAAGCGTCGCGGTTGGGTGTGACCGATCCAACCGTGGCGAAACAATCCGGCTTGAAGGCAGAGTTTTGGCAGTTGGGTGCTTTTGCCCGATCCGGTTTCGCCGCAGACGATGAGGGTTTGGCGGTTGGCAAGGAGTTCGAGAATTTCCTCGCGATGGTTGTAGATCGGCAGGTCCGGATCGTAGTCGATCGAATAGGTTGTTTGGATTCGTTTTTCGAATCGGTTGTAGGCCGCATCGAGCGCCGATTGCCATCGCTGCGTATCGAGAGGCAAGCGGTTAGGATCGACGCGTTGGAGCCTAGCCCATTGGCGAGCCAGTCGGGTCGCATCGTGGCGAAGAAGGCGGTCGGGGTCCAAGGGAGCCTGGGACATCAAGCTCATGAGCGTTCCCAGCGGATAGCAAAGAGCCTAGCGCCGACGATAAAGCAAAAGCCGCACAGGGTCAGGACACCGAGCTCGAGTTCGATGTCATGGAGTTGCAAATCGCGCCAGAAGATCTTGTTGTAACCTTCCAAGGCCCAGGCGTTGAAGGTCAGCATCCCGGCGCGTTGCATCGACTCGCTCATCAAGTAGCGAGGGACCATACTCCCGCCCAGGGCCGACATGCTCAGGATCACGATCGTCGAAATCCAACTCAATTGCGTTCGGGATTTGCACATCGAGGCCAAGAGCAGCGCGAAGCTCGACGAGGCGCCTGCCGTTACGAGAGTCATCGCAAAGAATCCTTCGAGGTGGTTGAAAAGATCGATACCGAAGACCAAGGCACCCCAGGAGAACATGAAGACCATTTGGACAATTCCAACGATGGTCAAATACGCCCATTTTCCGAGCAACAATTGGTCCATGCTCAGTCGACTGCAGAGCAATCGATCGAGGGTGGAGTTTTCGCGTTCCTCGAGCAATGAGCCGCTGGCAGTCGTGGCCGAGAAAAGCAGGAACATCACCGCAATCCCGGCCGCATACATCGCGATGACCGGGTTGGTTTTTTTGCTCCCAAGAATATCGACACTCTGGATCGTCGGAAGTTCGGTCGATGGAAAGGGATTGCTTGAGGGTGCGTAGGCTACCGACCGAATGGGTGCGGCAGGGACTTGCTTGCGCTGCTCTTCTGCAAAGGCAGTCATGACCGATTTCTGGACCAATGCCGAGAGGACCTGCCCGGAGACTTGATCGTAGGAATCCGAGAGCAGTTGGATTGTCGGGAAGGCGCTTTGGGCCGTCGGCGCGGAGAAGACGACGGCAGCCGAGACCGAGCCGCGTCGGACCAGGTCCTCGGCTAGGCTCGGTTCGACGAGTTGAGCCAATTCGTGTTCGACCGAGTCGGCATGGAGAAGGGCCGTGTGGGCATCGGTGATCCGCAGCGAGGTTTGTTCTCGCAGCAGCTCGATCGCGCGTCGCGAGACCTCCGAGGGATTTTGGTCCGAAAGAGCGATCTTGATCTTTGGAATCGAGGTCCCCGAGGTGCCTCGGGACCCGAAGATCAGCGCGAAGATGCTGAAAAAAAGGATCGGGACGAGGAAAGTCAGTAGCAATTCCGAGCGATTGTTTTTCAATCGTCGAAAGCTGACTTGAAGGATCGTCCAAACCATAAAAGGAATCTCGTCACGAGGGGAAAAGGCTGGTGGAAGGCTCGCCTGGAGCGAGCCATTCCGGGAAACAATATAGGATTCGGTGTTGGGAAAGGGAAACCCGGTGTGCCGGTTGCCAGCGGTGCAATTTATTTGCTAGCATGGGCTGAGTGTTCCATCTGGATGCACGTTGAGCTAAAGCTAGCCTGAGTTATTAGGCGAAAAGGGGTTTTGCCTGCAAGCGTACTTGTTGGGAGCCGTGTCGGAGCGTCCTGCGGGACGCAAGAGGTTCAAGAGGTTCAGGGAGCATTGGGTTCAAGGAGCATGGATTGACCAAAACATCGGATGCGGTGATCGAAGCGGCGGAGAATTTAACGCAACGGCTCGGCGGGCTGGAGTTTAGCGAACCGGTGCACACGGTTTACAATCCGCTGGAGTATGCATGGGAGGCGCATCGGTCCTATTTGCAGATGTATGCCCGGGGTCGTAAAAAAGTCTTGTTTTTGGGGATGAATCCCGGCCCATGGGGGATGGCTCAAACGGGGGTCCCGTTTGGGGAGATCGAGGCGGTGCGCGGTTTTTTGAAGATCAAGGGAATGATAGGCAAGCCACCTCTGGAGCATCCGAAGCGACCGATTCAGGGTTTTGCATGCACCCGGTCGGAGGTATCTGGCAGAAGGATGTGGGGACTGTTTCAGGAGCGATTCGGGAGTCCGGAGTCTTTTTTTGCCGAGCATTTCGTTGTCAATTACTGTCCTTTGGTCTTTATGGACTCGGGGGCTAGGAATTTGACGCCTGACAAGTTGCCCGCGGGTCAGACCGAGCGGATGTCGGGGTTTTGCGACGAGCATTTGGAGCGATTGTTGCGGATTCTGCGGCCCGAAACGTTGGTGGGAGTCGGTCAATTTGCAGAGCAATGTTTTGTCCGGGTGGCCAAACGGGCCGGCACAACCGCTAGAATCCTTAGAATTCTGCACCCGAGTCCAGCCTCTCCGGCGGCCAACCGGGGGTGGTCGGAGTCTGTGGAAAAAACGTTGGTTGGGCACGGGATTTGGGAAGAAAAAAACTTCAAAAAGGCTTAGAATCCCATGGAATTGCGTTTCTCTGAGCTCTCCGCATCGATATTCTACGGTAGACCACCGGAACTTATTGGGCTGCTCGGTTCTCCGAGAGGTGATAGGAAACTTCGTCACCCACAATCATGATGCCTCCAGATCCCCAACAAATTGAAGAATGGCTGAGCGGAATGCTCGACGGTGCCCTGAGCGAACAGGAGCAGCGTCAGCTCGATCTCGCCATGCAAAACGATCCGTCGATCGCTGAGTCACTCGAGCAAATGGCGGAACTTCGCCGCTCGCTTTTGCGAGGCCGAAGTGTCGGCCGCCTCGGCCCAGATTTTTCCAAGCGAGTCGTTCAGGCTGCCCAACGACAGGCCGCCCAATTGGACGCTCCACCAGCTTGGGTCTTGCCCGGGGCTCCCAACGCCAGGGCACCGGAGGGTCAGGAGCCTCTGGAGGATTCAGAATCTCAATGGAGCGAGTCCTATTCTAAAGTCCAAAGACCGGTGCCAGAGGCATTGGACATCCACCCGGTCGGACGCCGTCAAAAGGCGATTGTCAGGGGGCTGATGGGCTCGCACGAGGAACCCCAGCGGGAGCCTGAAACGATTCGAGGCCGATTGGTTCGAGTCTGGCTACCATCGCTTGCCGTTGTCGCGGGACTGTGCGTATTGTTTTTGGCGTTGCCTCGCAGCGGACCGACCGACCCGAGCCGAACCGAATCGGTCGTCTCGCCGATGCCCTTGAATGTGCCCAACGATCCGACGTCTCAAGAGAGTGTTCCGGACCGATCGCTTGCCCAACTCCCCGGTACCGAGCCGCCCAAGACGCAATTGCCTACAACGGAACCTACCGAGAATGGATTGAATGCAGGATCGAAATCCCCTGCGGTGGCCGGTGCCCCTGCGGTGCAGAAGGATAAGTCTGTCGCTGATCCAAAATTCACTTTGATCGCCGAGATCGAGGTCGATCCACAAGCAGAGCAAGATGGGATGCTCTCGCAGTTGCTCGAGAAATACGAGATCGTCTTTAGCGTCGATGCCCCGTTGAGCAAGATCGATTTCGACACGTTGGTCGCATCCAAAGTGATCAAAAATCCCGTCCTCGATCCTGCTTTGAAAGACGATGGTTCGACGGTTTGCTATTTGGTCAAATCGAACCCCAAACGTCTCGATTCCTTTTTGATGGACGTGGAAAAGCAATACGTAGACTTTCCGAGCTACCGCCTGAATCTGTCGGCTGACCCGGAGGTTTTTGAGATGATGGAACACCTTGCTGCCGTGACGGATGCGCCCAACGTGGCCAAGCGATTGTTCTATCAAGAGTCTTCTGACGCTCAGGCATTCGGCTCGTTCGAGCTGGAAAACCCAGGAGTGCCTTCGGACATCGAAAGCCGAAAGGCTTCCAAGCCACGTAAGCTCACCAATGCTATGCAAAAGGACACCTACTTGATCCTTTTGGTGCGGACCTCTAAGTAGCCTCGGTTACTCCTCGACCAATGTCTCTCGGCCGGGGTCTTGGATTTGTCGTAAGCTCTCGTCGGATGGCAAGAGCATCCTGGCAAGCGTTGGTCCAAGCGTTTTGATTTTCGAAGCCCTCGCGGTGCATGAGTACCGTTTCGTCGGCGAAACGGAATTCGATCCAGGTGCCTAGGACTCTGACGCGTTGAAGGTAATGAACTGGGACCAGTACCCAGTGCCCCAGGTCGGAGATCATCACGCTTTGGCGATTGAACCATTGGCTCTGGAGTGTATCGGCAGATGGATCCACCGGGTTATAGCGCCTTCGGCTTGTTGCATTGAACTTACGGTAAGCTCCTTGCTCGGCGTCTGAGAAATCGCGTAAGGCTTGAAATCTCGCCCAGGAATACCGGATCGCCTCCGAAGCGAACCAACCTAAAAGGACCACAGTCAGAACAGGATAGGTGACCATGGAGCGGGTTGTTCCTGCGATCTCGGGTGAGAGACCGAGCCAAAAACCTAGGATCCCAAAGCCGACGAGAAAGCCCCCGTTAGGCCGGAAGCTCAGGGCTCGGGTACGCGCCTTGAGCTTCATACTCCTTTCGGGACTCAGGATGCACCAATGCGCATCGGGGGGAGGAGTTTGCGAAATAAGCGGTTCGAGGATTCGATAGTGTCTATTGCTCTCGAGCAGATCGAACCACTGATCCTCGAAAAAACATGTGCTCGGAATCATCACCAAGGGGTGCACCGTTTCTGGACTTGGATAGACGAGCATTCCCTTGTGGGTGTTCGATAAGTAGGACCTTAGGTTGGTTTGAAGGCACAGGTCGTTGTGCCAGACGGTCAAGCGGCCGCTTGTTACAACCCCGTGGACAGGTCCCTCCAACCATGGCCGACGTTTGCACAGTCGATTGGCATAGTTCTTGCCCACATAGCGTACCGTGATGTACCACATGGCGATCAAAACCGCGACAAGGACGGTGAGCAGTCCGAAGACGCCAAAGCCGACCGATAGGATGATTGCCCAGATCAATGCCGAGATCAGCACGAGGGTAATCACACACCCGATCTGCATGGTCGAGCCGTAGTATTTCGCGAT
>JAJTFB010000115.1 GCA_021300015.1 Pirellula sp.
GTAGGTTCGCTACGATGACGATCAAGCGGTCTTGGAGTTGCTCGCACGAATAGGCGGCTTTGGTCCCTGCGAAAACCGTACGAGTCTCATCGCCTCCTAGACTGACGGTCAACTTGACCAACTTCTTGGCCTCTGGAACTTCCTCGGCCTTGATCACTCGGGCGACCCGCAGATCGACCTTGGCGAAATCTTCGATGGTGCAAGTCGGAGCTAGCGGCTCGGCGACCAGGGGCTCGGCGACCTGTGGTTCGGTTCCTGCGGCTTGGGCAGGGTTGCTTGTGCTGACTGCTGCCGTTGCCGCTGGGGCCGCTGAGCCTGCTGGGGTTGCCGCTGGGGTTTCGGACTTGGATGCTTCTTTGCTTTCGTCGATCATTTGCTGAACTTTCTTGGGGTCTACGCGTTGCATGAGGTGTTCGAACTTCGAGATCTGCGTCCCGACGAGTGGCTGTTGGCTATCGTTCCAAGCTACAATTTCCCGTTGCATCAATTTACCGCACTGGGCCGATAGTTGCGGCAAGACCGGAGTGAGGTAGACGCACAATTGCCTGAATAGGTTCAGGACGATGGTGCAGACTTCTTGCAAGCGGACGTGTTGCCCGGGATCTTTTTTCAGGGTCCATGGAGCGGTATTTTCGACAAAGGCGTTGGCCGCGTCGGCCAGTTCCATGATCAATCGCATCGCTCGCGAGTAATCGCCTTGTTCGTAGGCTTCAGCGATTTTTTCACCGGCCAGGACCCCGGCTGCGAACAAGCCGCCATCGTGGGGGTACTCGACACTCAGGCCGGTGGCTTCGACAAACCTTGCGGTACGGCTGGCCAAATTGACGACTTTACCGACGAGGTCTGAATCGACTTTGGCGATGAATTCTTGGAGGTTCAAGTCGATGTCTTCGGGTCGCGATCCGAGTTTGCTGGCGTAGTAGTAGCGCAAGTAAGACGGATCGAGCAGTTCGAGGTACTTGCTGGCTCGGATCATGGTCCCTTTGGTCTTGGCCATCTTCTCTTTGTCGACGGTCAAGAATCCGTGGATATGGACAAACGAAGGCAAGGAGTAACCGGCGGACTTGAGGACCCCGGGCCAAAACAGCGTATGGAAGTAGGTGATGTCTTTGCCGATGAAATGATGGATTTCGGTCTGATCGCTTTTCCACCAATCCTCCAAGTTCTCTTGATGCAGTTTGCACCACTGCCAGGTCGAAGCGATGTATCCGATGGGTGCATCGAACCAGACGTACCAATAATTCCCTGGGCTATCGGGAATAGCGAATCCGAAATAGGGTTCGGGGCGTGAAACATCCCAATCGCGAAGGGGTTTGCCCAGGAAGTGGCCTTTGAGGTAGTTCGCGATCTCGGGTTGGAGGTGTTGGCCCGATTGGATCCACTCGGTCAGAAAACCCCGTAGCTGTTCGATTTGCACAAACAGATGCTTGGCGGTTTTCTTGATCGGTGTTGCGCCCGAGAGGGTGCTGACCGGATCGATCAGATCGCTGGGCGAGTACGTTGCGCTGCACTTGCTGCAGTTGTCTCCATACTCGTCGGGGGACTTACAGACCGGACAAGTACCTTTGACGAAACGGTCGGCCAGGAAGGTACCGGCTTGCGGATCGAACAACTGCTCGACATCGGCTTGGCGTATCAGGCCTTCGGATTGGAGTTTTGCCCATATCTGGCAGCACAACTGATAATTCTCATCGGAGTTCGTCGAGCCGTAGTGATCGAATTGGATACCGAAGCCGGCGAAGTCCTTTTCGTGGGCGGCTTGCATCTGGGCGATGAGTTCGAGTTCCGATCGACCTTCTTGCCTCGCCCGGATCATGATCGCCGTTCCGTGGGTATCATCGGCACAGATGAAGATGCAGCGTCGACCGGTAAGCTTTTGGAAACGGACCCAAATATCGGTTTGGATGTACTCGACCAGATGGCCTATATGGATGTGGCCGTTGGCATAGGGCAAGGCGGCGGTGACCAGGAGTTTCTTGCCGTTGTTTTTTGGATCGCTCATGAAGTTCTGCTGTGGAGTTGCCTGTGCCTCGGCCCGCTTAGGAGCACTCTTGGGCTAGGGAGGGCAGGGGGTAAGGGCAAGGATGGTGTTGGGATAAGTTTATTCCCTTGGCGTTTTCCGGGTAGTCCAATGCTTGGCTGCATCGCCGGCGGGGAATCCTTTTGGGAAGGGACAATTCGTCGTGCCTCGAGTTCGCGATTTGAGTATGATAAACGCTGGTCTTAAGGATAGGTCAAACCTGAGAGTCCCCTCCGCCAACCCCTTGTTTCGATCATGAATCCCTGGCAAATCCATCAAGCTCGAGTCACGCGCAGGCAACTTTTTGGGAAAAGTGCCACGGGGCTCGGCACGGCTGCTTTGGCCTCGCTTTTGGGGCGTCAAACGCTCCTAGGGGCGCCCCAAAGCGGTTCGGGTCCAGCGGGCCAAGCCCCCTTGCCGGGGCTTCCGCATCATGCACCGACGGCAAAACGGGTGGTGGTGCTTTGGCAAGGTGGTGGGCCATCGCACGTCGATCTGTTCGATGAAAAACCCGCGATGATCGAGTATGCGGGCAAAGACATTCCTGAGAGCGTGCGAGGGACCACGCGGCTCTCGACGATGTCCAGCGGATATGCCAAGTGGCCTTGTTTGCCAGCCATCAAGCCCTTTGAGACCTACGGCAAGTGCGGCATGCGACTGAGCAGTATGCTGCCGAAGATCGGTGGAATCGCCGACGATATCACCTTGATTCGCTCGATGTACACCGAAGCGGTCAACCACGCTCCGGGGGTGACCTACTTTATGACCGGTGCCCAGGTGCCTGGAAGACCCAGCATGGGGGCCTGGCTCTCCTACGGACTCGGGAGCGAAACGGATAACCTGCCGACATTCGTCGTAATGACCTCGAGCGACCGGGCCAAGACCTGCGGTCAGTTGTTCTTCGACTACTACTGGGGAAGTGGATTCCTGCCTAGTCGCTACCAGGGGGTCCGGTTCCGAAACACCGGAGACCCGGTCCCTTACCTGACCAATCCGTCGGGTCTTTCTCGGGAAGCTCGCCGCGCGATGCTCGATGATCTCTCGGAACTCAACACGATGCATCTTGAGGATTACGGCGATCCGGAAATCGATACCCGGATCGCTCAGTACGAAATGGCCTACAGGATGCAATCGAGCGTGCCGGAACTCTTGGACTTTTCCAACGAATCGGCCGCGACGATCGAACGCTACGGAACCGATGCGTTGAACAAGGGGACTTTTGCGAACAACTGCTTGATCGCCCGCAGGCTCCTCGAACGAGGGACCCGATTTGTTCAACTCATGCATGCGGGTTGGGATCAGCACAACAATCTCTACACGCAATTGGCCGATCAGTGCAAGGACACCGAAGGACCCGCAGCGGCTCTGGTTCAAGACCTCAAGGAACGAGGTCTGCTCGACGATACGCTGGTGGTCTGGGCTGCGGAATTCGGACGAACGCCGTTTGGTCAAGGAGATCCCAACAAGCCCAATGGCCGAGACCATTTCGGAAAAGCGTTCACTTGGTGGATGGCCGGCGGCGGAGTGCGCGGTGGCCATGTCGTCGGTTCGACCGACGATTTCGGTTGGAACATCACCGACAGGCCGGTGCATGTGCACGACATCCAAGCGACCATCATGCATCTTTGCGGGATCGATCACGAGCGGCTGACGTACCGTTATCAGGGTCGCCAGTTCCGTTTGACCGATGTGCACGGAAACGTGGTACGCGAAGTCCTCAAGGGCGCTTGATCTTGCCTCGGGTCGGATTTCGTCGTACTCGTACTCAGCGAAGCGGTACTCAGTGAAACGGTACTCGTACTCGATGGCTGTTCGAACTGTGGCAATCCCGATCGTTGATCGAGGCGGTTTGGGGTTCCCTATGGACCAATGGGCCGGATAGCGATACTAGATCGAATCGAGTACGAGTACGAGTACCGCGTTGCTGAGTACGAGTACGAAAAGACGCACGAACAAAGCATTGAATCGAAGTGCTCGATCGAGGGTGTTGCCGTGTGACTTTTCCTCCTCGCACTCGGTCAATGCGAGTCGATAGGCAATTTGATCGCGCCTCGCGTTTCTCAGTAGCCCCGGCGTTCTAGAAGAGGTGGGGGTGCGAATCTAGGGGTGGTATTCCAGGCACCGCTGCTGGGGGGATTGCTGTAGGTTGGAGTGGTGTAGGTTGGAGTGCTGTAGGTTGGTGAGTTGTAGGGAACGTTGCGGCTCGAGCTGCTCGGGATATGTCCGCCGGAGCTTGTGGGTACTCGGTGGGTGGTCATTCGGGAGGAGGCTGGAATCGCCGATCGCGATGGGGTGCTGTTGTAGGGGCCTGTGATGGGTACCACATCGACGGTTTGCATGGCGGTGATGACATACTCGCTGACCCCTTCTTGGCTCAGTCGGATCACTTCGTTGACATCGGGTCGCGTGACGACTCCGTTGGTTTGGAGTTGGGCGACGATGACATTTTCGCTCACGCCGCTGCGGACCATGTGGACGACTTCGTCGGTGCTAACGGGTCGACGCACCGGAGCGAGGCGTTGGGGGACACCGCGAGGTGCGACGGCCGGGGTTCCGACGATGACCGTCGGTTGTCCGACGTATCCATAGGGATGGGAGTAGGTCTGTTGCTGATAGAACTGTTGGCGTTGTCGTTCGTACGCTTGGCGTTGTCGCTCGTAGGCCTCCCGTTGTCGTTCGTAACGGTCGCGTTGGTTTCCGACCAATCCGCCGGCGACGGCACCGACGGCACCGCCGATCAAGGCTCCTTCGGCGGTTTGGTCTTTGTGGTTATGGCCGACGACTCCGCCGACGACGGCTCCGGCAAGTCCGCCCAGGACGGCTCCGTTTCGGGTGTTTTCCTGTGCTGAGGCGATCGAGCTGTGGATTGGAAATGCCAATGCTAGCCAAAGCGTCACTTTGGAGAAATTTTTGTATCGAGGTCCAAAGGTGGTTTGATCGGTATACATGAATCTGGATCCTTGACTTTCGAACCGTCCTGTTTTCCTGAATCTTTGGACTTAGGTAGATTATCGACTTTTCTGGGGCAAGACTGAAACTTTGTACCCCCAGGCGTGTTGGTTCTTAGTACGGACATAAGAAACCTTAGGAAACCAAGCGGCATGATTCCCTCATCGACGATCGACTCCAAGAGCCTTGCCAATCCGATTCGGGAAGTTCGCCGACACAGGCGACGATGGTGGCTTATCTTCTCGCTGGTTGTTTTTGGGGTGGGGCTTTTGGGGATGTTATTCCAAGCTTCGGGGGTACGTGCTCGGCGTGCACTTGGGTCCATTCGCCCCGAATTGACCACAGCATCCATGGAGGTTGCATCGGCTCCTGGGCCCGAGCAGCGCGATTCGGCGGCGAGTCCCAGCGTGGATGCCGAGGTCGATTGGATCGAGCCCGACGCGTTGGCTTGGCCCCGTTTCCGAGGTCCTAATGGATCTGGGGTCAGCACCGAGAAGACCATTCCGACGGTTTGGTCCGAATCGGAGAATCTTCTATGGTCGACGGACCTGCCTGGACCTGGTTCGTCGAGTCCGGTCTTGACCGATGAATATGTTTTTGTGACTTGTTATGTCGGCATCGAGCCCGAGTCGCGTCAGGTCGATGCGAGCAAGCTCAAGCGGCTTTTGGTGTGCATCCGTCGCCAGGATGGGAGCATCGTATGGAAGCACACCGAAGACGGGGTTCAACCCGAGGATCGCTATCAAGGGATGGGAGTACCCGAGCACGGGTATGCGACCAACACTCCGGTGACGGATGGAAAACAGGTCTTTGCCTTTCTGGGCAAATCGGGGGTCTTCGGATTCGACCTTGAGGGGAACAAGCTTTGGCAGACAGGTGTTGGAACCGAATCTGGGAATCGAGGTTGGGGCACTGCATCGAGTCTGATCCTGTATCGGGACCTTGTGATCGTCAACGCCTCGGAGGAGAGCCAGACCATCCGAGCGCTCAGAGCATCCGATGGTCAGGAGGTTTGGAAGGCCAGCGGATCGGCCCTTGAGCTGGCGTATGGGACCCCGATTTTGGCCAAGATCGACGAGCAGCGAACCGATTTGGTCATCGCGGTACCCGGTGAGATTTGGGGTCTTAGCCCAACGACGGGCAAACTCTTGTGGTTTGCAGAGACATCCTTGACGGGGAATGTTTCTCCGAGCTTATTGCTTGATGGAGACACGGTCATTGCCTTTGGTGGTTATCGATCCAGTGGTTCGATGGCCGTGCGGGTTGGGGGTACGGGAGATGTGACCAAAACGCATACGGTCTGGACGAGTCGAAATTCGTCCTATGTCTCCACGCCGGTATTGGTCGAGGGTAAACTCTACTGGATCGACGATAAGGGGACTTTTTATGCCAGTTCGGCCAAGAGTGGCGAGTTGATTCAGCGGACTCGGGTCTCGAACATCACCTCGAGGGACCGACCCGTGTACGCATCGGCCTTATCGATCGGTGATCATTTGTATATGCAAACGCGTTTTGACGGATTGATCGTCGCATCGCAAAGCGCCGAGTTGACGGTGGTCAGTCAGAATCGATTTGAGAGTGACAAGAGCATGTTCAATGCGACCCCGGCGGTCGATCGGGGCGAGTTGTATCTTAGGTCCGACTCGAAGCTCTACTGTGTACGTTCTGCAAAATAACGCCAGAAGATAACGTTCGAAGATAACGCTAAGGTTGATAGATTCTCTTTTCAAAGGAAAAACTGCATCATGAGAAAATTTTTGTTGGTAGCTGCCCTCTTCGGCGCAGCGACTAGTTCGGGGCTTGCACAGCCTCCCGACAGGCCGGGTCCTGGGTTTGGTGGTGGGAATCGTCCAAGTCCCGAGGACTTTGTGAACATGGTGATGCGGTTTGATAAGGACTCCGATGGCAAGCTCGATCGCGAGGAGTTGATGGCGTTTGCTCAGGAATCACCACGCTTTCGAGTCCAAGGTCCAGGAGGCCCAGGTGGCCCAGGTGGCCCAGGTGAACCAGGTGGCCCGCGAGAGGCCAGAAGGCCTGAGGGCGGCCCTCCAGGAGGCCCTCGCGCTGAAGGACCACGCGGCGAAGAACGCAGACCTGAAGGCGGTCCGCCGGACGGCCCTCCAGGAGGCCCTCGCGCTGAAGGACCACGCGGCGAAGGACGCAGACCTGAAGGCGGTCCGCCGGGTGAAGGACCACGGGGCGAAGGACGCAGACCTGAAGGCGGTCCTCCGGGCGAAAGACCACGGGGCGAAGGACGCAGACCTGAAGGCGGTCCTCCGGGTGAAGGTCCACGCAGAGAAGGACGCAGTCCTGAAGGTGGCCCTCCAGGCGAAGGCCCACGCGGCGAGGGACGCAGACCTGAAGGCGGTCCCCCGGACGGCCCTCCAGGAGGACCTCGCGCCGAAGGCCCAGGTAGAGAAGGCCCAGGTAGAGAAGGACCAGGCAGAGAAGGAATGCGGGGTCCGAATCCCGAACGACTCGTCGAGCGGGCCATGGAATTCGATCGTGATGGCGATGGCAAGCTCAATCGCGACGAGTTGATGGAATTTGCTCGAAGCATGCCAGGCCCCGGTGGCCCCGGCTTCGGTGGCGGGATGCCTCCTGGCCGTTTCGGTGGAGGCATGCCTCCTGGCGGCTTTGGTGGTCCTGGCTTTGGTGGTCCTGGGCGAGCTCCAGGGAGACAACCTGAGCGTCAGGGGCCTGAAGGTCCCGCCCCTGAGCGTCCACGTCGTCCTGATTTCTAAGTCCGGATCGATCCACTAGGGTCGGAAGTTCTCCACGACGCCCACCGAGTGGATCCCCAAAGCTCTGAGGGCAGAGCAAGCATTTTCTAGAAGGTCGTTGGCGCTGAGTTCGGCGTCGACGACAACGATCGCTGCGTGGAGCGATTCGGGGGTTTGGTAACCGACGAGCGATTGAGATTCTTTCGTCAGGACGCAGGAGTCGAGAATCACTAGGTCGAAGTCTTTGGCCAGCCGCTGAACGAACTTGGCCATCCGATGTCCCTCGGACTTCAGGAGGCTCAGCGGTTGCGGTTCGGTCAGAGGAAAGATCGTTATTTTCTCTTCGATCGAGCAGACCGCCGCTTCGTCTATCGAAAGCTTTTCGGTGATGCATAGGTGCCAGGAGTTGGGGGCATCGATTTGGAGTTGGTCGATCAAGCTTGGGTGCTGCAGATCGGCATCGACCAACGCGACCTTCAAACCGGCTTGGGAAGCGGCTCTTGCCAGATGCATCGAGACGGTCGATCGACCGACGCCACGTTCGCCGCTGGTCACAGCGAGTGTTTTTAGACCTGCGCGATTGGAGGTTGCCAAGTGTTGGCTCACCCGTCGCATCGACTCGGAGTTGACTTCTTGGAGTTTCAAAACGACCTCGGGCCAGCAGAACGCGTCGACTTCCCAGCACGGGCAGATCGGATCGGGGGAATCCCAAGGTTCAATCGGCGCAGTGGATTGTTCAAGCCGCTTTCGGACGCTTTGGGTCGGCAATGCGGTTTCGCTGTCCCAGGTGCCAAGAAACGAGACCGGTGTTTGACTCATAGTGACTCTTCCTGTGGTAGTCCAAGGAACATGGATAGACGGGGGATCGATCAACGAGGGTTGTCATTGCGTCGGCTCAGTGCCGATGGGTTGGTAGGGTGTGGGTGGAGGGGGGATCTCCATCGAGGTCGGACTGCGCGGGAGAAACTCGCCGTTGTAGCTGTTGGTTGGAAGCGTTTGGGGCTGAGGCAAGCTCAGGGGTTGGTATTTTTGGCGAACGGGAGGATAGGTCTCTCCGCTGAGTTGAACCGATGAGGGAGAGCCGGGTTCTCGGTTGGTCATTTCGACCGGTTTGCCTTGTCGCAATCGGATCATATCCCTGGTGTTGAGAGAAGCGGCCGGGATCGCGTTTTGGACGCTAGGGGTGAAGGCTGCCGGTGGGCCAGTCTGCGAGCTAGCCGTTTTGGGGGCCGCCCCCGGCCCGAGAGCCGATCCGAGAGCCGATCCGTTTGGCAAAGAGGCAACAGGCAGCGGGTCTAGAGGCAATGCTTCGGACTGGAACTGGGCCTGTTGGATTGGGCCTTGAGTTGCTTCCGACTGGTAGCTTAGCGGGCTTAGCGGTTGGTAGCTTAGCGGTTCGGAGATCTCCAGTGTGGGCTTATCGCTGGGGTCGGCCTGGG
>JAJTFB010000116.1 GCA_021300015.1 Pirellula sp.
GGGGGCAATGGAAAGAACACTACCCAGAAATTCTCTGCGGGAAAAAACGAGGGTTCTCCTACTACCGCCACCACCCCGGGCAACCCCTCAATCGCGAAAATCTCCACGCCGAATCGATGCTCGTGGCCGCAAGCGCCCGCGATGCCTGGAGCGATACCCACTGGGTCCGAAGCTCCGTCGATGCCTTCCTGGCCGACCAAGCTCGCTCGGCTGGCGCAACACTTCTGGAATCCACCCAACTCCTATCGGCCCGCTTCGATCCCCTTGAGCACCGCTGGACGTGCACCCTGAAGACGGATTGTGCGAAGACCGCTTGTGCGTCGACCGAAGACTCTGAGGCATCCATCGAGGCGACTTGGATCGTCGATGCGACCGGCCACCAAGGACTCCAATCCCCATCGATCGACAATCCCGACGATTCGAGTTTCATGCACACGCGCACCGGCGCGGTCTTTGGACACTTTGAGGGGGTCGCCCCGTTTGTCGCTGCATCAAGCCCCGAAGATCCATTCTGTGGAGACGACGCAGCCCAGCATCATCTGCTCGATGAAGGCTGGATCTGGATGCTTAGATTCGACCACGGAGTTACCAGCGTCGGCCTTGTGCAACCCTCCTCGACGCAGCGCAGCGAAAGGACGTTCTGGGAGGTTCTCGAGCGGCACCCGAGCCTCGCAGAGTTGATGCAAAATGCCAAGCTCGTTGCGCCTCTGGGATTTGATACAGCTAGGCCAACGATGGGCTTGGTCGATCGAATGAGCCGTTGCCGGGCCAGAGCCTCGGGGCCAGGCTGGGTATGCTTGCCGGTCTCATACGGATTCGTCGATCCGCTTCATAGCTCGGGCATCGCCCATTCGCTAAGCGGTGTGGTGAGGCTCGCCGAAGCGCTCGTTTCCGACCGGAACGATTGCTACGAATCGATTCGGACTTACGGGGCAGACCTTCGACGCGAAATCCAATGGTTAGATTTGCTCGTCGCGGGTTGTTATGCTGCCCAACCCTCGTTCGAGAGTTTTATCGCCTACGCCTGCTTGTACTTCGTCAGCGCCATCGAGTTCGAAAAGCAACTTGCTGTAGATCCCGGGCGCTGGCCCAACGGCTTTATGCAAAGTCATGACCGCCGCTGGGTACCCGTGGTCAACCAAGCCTACGAATTCCTTGTGCGTTCGGGCCAAACGCAAGTTCGCAACAAGTCGACTTTATCCCAGTTTCCCATCCAGGTCCGACGGTGGATCGAGCCCTGGAACCGTGTCGGTTTGCTCGATCCTGCATCGGCCAATCGGATCTCGCACTCGGTCGCGCCCAAGTATGCGTCGAGCATCGAAGGGCTCTGCCGATCATTGGCTAAGTAACCTTGCGCGTTACTTGCGGATGAACCAAACGTCGGCCGATCGAATCCCCGGCTTGAACTCGCCGCTAGGGATCACCCAACCGTCGGACCAGGGAACCAAGGGGACCGTAACTCGCGACGCTTGCGCTTCGGACGCTTGGGCGGTTTCGATTTTCCATCGCCCGGCGACGGTATCGAATTCGAAGAGCTTTTTGGAAAACCCCCGATGCTCGCTCGGTGCGACTCCGACTTGCGATCCGTCGTCGCCGCCAAAGACCCACAACGAATCGTCAACGACCAGCGCAGGGCCAGGACTCGCCGCGAGGGCTTGGGGCAAGTCGGCTTGGCGTGTCCAGCGTCCAATGCGCGTTTCTCGATCGGGTTGGAACTTCCAACAGTCCTTGAGGTATTGCCGCATCGGTTTTCCGTCCGGTCCTCGGACCAACGACACACCTCCGAGGACCCACAAACACCCCTGGTGGCTCGCGGCCGTTGCCAGCATCCTGGGTCGACCTGGCATGACCGCGAGTTCCCTCCAGGCTAGAACCTTTGCATCGTTCGACGCATCAAGTGCCGCGAGGTCGAGGGCCCAGGTCCGGTTTTCGCACTCGGGTGCATCGGGTTGTTGAAGCCCTCCTGAGAGGATCAGCAGGTCATCGACAATCGCCCCGCAGGCATTCGCGAGCCGGACAGGAAGGCTTGGGAGCGCGTCGATGCGCAGTTCGGAATTGTCGATTCGGATTCGGAAGACCTCATCGAGATGCCCTCGATCATCGCTCCCCCCTGCGCACAGGATGCCCTGTTCCCAAGTGGCGCTAACCCCGTAGGCGACCGGCCGCTTGAGAACTCCGATTTTCCTCCATTGGCTCGTCGGAGACTCCAGGGCATAGACATCGTCATGCCAGACCTTGAGGCCACCTTCCCAAGGTTTTTTGTTGGGGAAATTGGCACCTCCGGCGACCAGCAGCGTGTGGCCAGCGACGCCAGCAAAGGGGCTAGCGACGCCTGCGGTGTTTGGGAACTCCGCAAGCCTGGTCCATTCCCATCGCTGTGCCGATCCGATGGATTGGCACACCCAGAACCAGCCCATCGATAGCATTGCGATCGCGCATTGGCCCCTGAAGCCGCGTGCCCCAAAGCCGTGCAACCCGAAGACGCCCTGCATGGGTCAATTCACGGACCTTTTGGAGGACGATGGGTTCGCCGCCGGAGCCGACGCAGAAGCCCCGTGGTCGGAGGATTGGGCCGTTGGGTTGGCATCCAAGGCGGAGTTCAAGTCGATTTCGCGTCCGAGTTGGTTGTGTTCGATGGCGCGTTGAAGGTACTGGACCGTCTCGTCGATGGTGTCGGCTTGGAGGAGCATCAGCTCGCCTGCCTTGATAAGGTTCAGGGCGTGTTCGACCGCTTTTTCCCATCCGACAAAGTCGTAGACTTCTTTGACCCGTTTGCCCGAATCCATACCTCGTTTGAAGATCGAGGAGATCTCGCCTGGTTTTCGGCCTCGAAGGTATTGGTCTTCGTAGAGGATGACACGATCGAAGTGATCGGCAAGGATTTCACCTTGGCGGATCATGTCGATATCGCGTCGATCGCCTGCCGCGGAGTAGACGACCGTACGGTGACTATGGGGGAACTGTCCAAGGGCTTCGATGATCGCCAGGAGGCTCGAACTGTTGTGTCCATAATCGGCGACGACCGTCGCGCCGTGAACCTCCAGGAGATTGAAGCGACCGGGGACTTTGTCCATATGAGCGCTGAACGATTCGAGGCCAGCGACGATCTGCTCGACGGACATTCCGACGCCCCAGCAAGCCGCGACGCTCGCAAGAACGTTCTCGACTTGGAATTGGATCCGACCCTGGTGGGTCAATGGGATCTGATCGAGGGTCGTCAACGGCGTTTCCTCGGCACCTTCGGCAGTGAAAATTCGCCCATTGCGAACAAAGACGACGCGCTCTCCTTTGACGCGATGATTGGTCAGGACCGGATCGTTTTCATCGATTGCAAAGAAGATCACCCGGCCTTTGCATTTCTCGGCCATTTCGGCGGTGAGGGGATCGTTGGCTTTGAGGACTCCGAATCCGTTTTTGTGCACGGCCTCGATGATGCATCGCTTGACCTTGGAGAGCTGTTCGATTGTTTCGATATCGGAGAGTCCAAGATGGTCTCCTTCGCCGATATTGGTAACGATCCCAACATCGCAAAAATCGAACCCGAGGCCTTCGCGGAGGATACCTCCGCGTGCTGTCTCGAGCACTGCGGCTTCGACAAAAGGATTCATCAGAACCGATCGAGCGCTCTGTGGACCGCTGCAGTCACCCGAATCGATGCGCCGTCCTCCGACGTAGATTCCGTCGGTACAGGTCATCCCGACTTTCTTGCCGGTGCTGGCCACGAGGTGGGCGATCAGTCGTGTCGTAGTGGTCTTGCCGTTGACCCCTGTGACGCTGACGATCGGAATACGGCCGTTGCTGGTCCCAGGGAACATCATATCGATGATCGATTCGCCGACGGGCCGTGGCTTGCCTGAAGAGGGTTCGATGTGCATGCGCAATCCTGGCCCTGCGTTGACTTCGACGATCACTCCTCGTTGGCCCTGGAGCGGTTGCGAGATGTCTTGGGCGACTATATCGACTCCGGCGATATCCAAACCGACGACGCGAGCCGCTTCGATCGCATGCCGAGCGACATCGGGATGGACTTCGTCGGTCACATCGGCGGCCGTTCCGCCGGTGCTCAGGTTGGCGTTGCGGCGGATGAGGACTTTCTTCCCGACCGGAGGGATCGTATCGGGCGTCATGCCTTGGGCCATCAGCACCCCGAGGGCGACAGCATCAATTTTGATCAGGCTCAGGGAGGTCGAGTGCCCGTCGCTGCGACGTGGATCTTCGTTGACTTTATCGATCAGTTTCTGGACCGTCGATTGGCCATCGCCGATGACGTGGGCTGGTTCGCGTCGGGCGGCAGCAACGAGTTTTCCACCGACGACGAGCATTCGGTAGTCATCGCCCGGTGCGTGCCTTTCGACGACAATCGCTCGGCCTTCCTCGCGGGCGGCATTGTAAGCGGCGATGACTTGCTCTTGGGATTGAAGGTTGGTCGCGACGCCTCGTCCGTGGTTGCCGTATTGGGGTTTGACGACCACGGGCAAACCGATGTCTTCGGCAGCTTCCCAAGCATCCTCGGCGCTCTCGACCGCTCGGCCTTCGGGCGTCGGGATGCCGATGGAGCGGAGTAAGGATCGGGTCAACTCTTTGTCTTGTGCGATCGATTCGGCGATGGCGCTCGTCGAGTCGGTTTCGGCCGTACAAATACGCCGCTGATGGATTCCATAACCGAGCTGTACCAGACTTCCTTCGTTCAAACGACGCCAGGGGATGCTCCTGGCCTTGGCCGCATCGACGATCGATCGGGTGCTAGGTCCGAGGCAAACGTCATAAGCGAACTCTCTGAGCTCCGCGGTTACTTTCGCCACATCGTAAGGGGTGTCGTTGATGGCCGCTTGGATCAGTTCAAAGGCTCGGTCCAAGCAAGCCAGAGCGAGCTTCTCTTCTTTGTAGGCGATGGCGACTTTATAGATCCCATCGGTGTTGGTTTCCCGGGCGCGACCGAATCCAACCGGGGTACCTGCAAGGGATTGCAGCTCGAGCGTCACGTGCTCGAGAATGTGGGCCATGTAGGTCCCTCGTCGAAGCCGCACAAAGAAACCTCCCCGCTCACCGATGCTGCAGCGATGTTCGACCATCGTCGGAAGCCATCCCATGAGACGCTCGTTGAACCCAGGGATCATCTCCGAGGAGGTGTCCTTCATCTCTTCGAGGTCGACCCAAGCTTCCAGAACCGGGTAGTTCGCCCAAATGTTTGGACCTCGAAGCTTGTTCACCTTAAGTATCTTCATAGTTTCCTCTGGTCGTCGTTCCTACTAGAAAAGTAGCCTTCTCGGATCGAGCCCGCCCCTCCTGAACTCCACGACCGTTCCGCGGTCGGCTTGCTGCTTGACGTTCCGTGCAGCCAGTGGATAGACAAGAGGATAGTTCAATCGTGGCCGAGTTTCTTGGGCCTTGGAAAAGCAATCGATTGAAGAGCAAATACCGTTCCGAGCGATATTTTGGATTCGATCGGACAGATTTCCCAGCAATTTCGCGGTTTTCCAAAAGTTTGACTCCGACGGCGCGCCGAATCTGTGTGGTCGATTTGATTACAGTGTGTATCTAGGTTGGTGTCGACTGAGCTTCCTGGGTATTCGGAAGCCGCCGGGTAAGTGCATGAGGAAAACTGGTCTTGAGGGGCACCGGGTGAGGTTGGATCAAACGACGGCCGGGACGTCGAACCCCTTGCGGTAGGATTTGCTCAAGAGCGCCGCGGCGGCCGGGTCGCCGGCAAGTGCGAGCTTGGCTGCATCCCATTGCAGGGTCTTGCCCGGGAGCCTAGCGGCGATGTTTCCGAGTTGAACCGTTTCGGTCAAGGGACCTGCGTATTCGAATCCGTCGGTCGTTTTCTTGCCGGCGATCACCGCATCGACCCAATCGTGCCAGTGATTGGTCCCTGCGATCTGGGGGAGAGGAACATTTTTGGCTTTGTTGGCTTCGTAAAGCGATGGCATTCCTACGTGGGGAAGGACCATGGTTCCCGTTTCACCGATAAAGAGCGAACCGCCACCGGGCAGCTCAACCCCCTCGGGGAGCTGGGCAAGCTCGCGAGGCGGTTTGAGTCCACCGTCGCGCCAGACGACTTGGATCGGCGAGTCGATGGTGTATTTCGTCGGTGGGAAAAGGTAGGTGATGGTCTCTGGACCTGGCCATACTTCGTTGGTGGTTCCGTCGTTTTGGGCCACAAGGCTTGTTGGGGCCGTCAGCAGCAAGGCGCTGAAGACGGGGTCGAGGATATGGCAGCCGAAGTCCCCGAGTGCACCCGAGCCGAAGTCTTGCCAATCGCGCCATTTAAACGGGTGGTAGATATCGGGAGCGAAGGGTCTTTCGGGGGCCGCACCGAGCCACAGATCCCATTGGACATGGTTAGGCACGGGGGCCGATTCGGGCCGATCCGTACGCTTGCAGTACTGCCGGCCTTGGACTCCGATCCATGAGTGAACTTCCTTGATTTTGCCTATCGCTCCGTCTTGAATGAGCTTCACGCCGAGCCGATATTCTTTGGCCGAGTGGATTTGGTTTCCCATTTGGGTCGTAAGGTTTTTCTTTTGTGCCAAGAGCCGCATTTGGCGAGCTTCCCAAACCGTGTGGGTCAATGGCTTTTGGCAGTAGATATGCTTGCCCATCCCCATGGCCATCATAGCCGCAGGCGCGTGCATATGGTCGGGGGTCGAGACGATGACCGCATCGACTTTGTCGGCCAGTTCGCTGAGCATCAGGCGGTAGTCTGCAAAGTGCTTGACTCCGGGAAAGGCCTTGTCGACCAGATCGAAGCGTTGGGTGTCGATATCGCAAAAGCCTACGAATTTGACTTTGGCATGACTGCCGACTTGGGATAGATCGGACCAGCCCATCCCGTTGACGCCGACGACTGCCACGTGGAGCTCTTGTTCGGCCGTGCAAGCACGCAGAACACTCGGAGCCGCGGCGATGGTCCAAGCCGCAGCCGATGAAGCTTGGAGAAAGGCACGGCGGGGGATCGATACTGGCTTTGGCATGGCAGTCGGTTGGGTAAGGGAGCGGTTGAGAAAGCTCGTCCATCTGGATTAAGGCAGCCGCATCGGACCCTGGGAGCTTATAAAGTCGGGATCCGCGACCTAATGGCAAGCGATCAGTATACTATCGGGCTCGGAGCAATGGAAACATTTTGCTCGCTCTTGAGTTCGGATTTCCATGGCTGCAAGCGGCGCAGTCGGTTTTTCCAGATCGCTCGTCGTTCCGCTTTGGAATGCGCTTCGATTCACGATATACTGCTAACGTTCGAGGCGATCGATCCAGCGAACCGATTCGATATCGGAGAAAACAGTCGAGTACGAGTACGAGTACCGTCCGCCGCGGCGGACTGAGTACGGGTACGAGAAGAAAACGGACGAGAAAAAACATCGGACCGAATGTGCTCCTTGCAACGTCCCTTTTTTCCTTGCCCCTTGGAACCCCTTTTTAGCCTCTTTAGAGATTAGAGAATGGAAGGAAACGCCCAGCCATGCCAGAGCAAGCTTCCTTGGAGGGATCGGGTTCATCGGACCAAACGCTTCTTTCTCCTGAGATGATGGCCAAGCTCGAGCGGATGGAGCTTGTGAGCCGAAAGATTTTCAGAGGTAGGATGAAAGGGGAACGCCGCAGCAAGCGAAAAGGTCAGAGTGTCGAGTTCGCAGACTTCCGAAATTACGTCGCAGGAGACGACCTTCGTTTCATCGATTGGAATCTATTTGCTCGGCTCGATAGGCTCTACCTGAAGATCTTCCTCGAGGAAGAGGATCTGCATGTTTACACGTTGGTCGACGATTCGCTGTCGATGGATTTCGGAACACCGTCAAAGTTCTTGACGGCCAAGCGGATCGCGGCCGCATTGGGATACATCGGACTGTGTCGCGGGGATCGCGTCTCGGTATCGACGTTCAGCAAAGCCTCCGCGCCGCTGGTGCTCCGTGGCCGATCGAGTTCCCACCGGCTTATCGGTCAACTTCAGTCGGCACAGTGTCAGAACCCCGCCCCATCGATGGAGGAATCAGTTCGACATTTCTGCTTGAGAAATACTGGTAAAGGCATTGTCATCTTGATTACCGATTTGATGAACAAGACCGGCTACGAAACTGCATTGAAGATGCTCGTAGCCCGCGAGATGGACATCTACCTGATCCATGTGCTCAGTCCTGAGGAGCTCGAACCGAATTTGACCGGCGATTTGAAACTCATGGACGCAGAGGACTTCGACATGCGGGAGGTCTCGATTTCCGCATCGTTGCTTCAGCGCTACCGTTTGACGCTCAATGCGTTTATCGACTCGGCACGAAGTTTCTGCAATCGGCGGTCGATCGGATATGTCTCGGTCCGGAGCGATCAAGCGATCGATCCGTTGATCAATGACTACCTGCGTTCACGCGGCTTGGTTCGCTAAGGAGCATTGCAATGACCTGGATCAATATGCTCTCCCCGCTGCAATGGATGCTGCTTCTGGCTATCCCACCTGCAATCCTGGGTTTGTATTTCTTAAAGCTCAAACGGCACGAGTCGGTCGTCCCGAGCACGATGCTCTGGAAACGCGCGATCGAGGATCTACACGTCAATAGCCTTTGGCAAAAACTCCGCCAGAACCTGCTTTTGTACCTGCAACTCTTGTTCGTAGGCCTACTGATCCTGGCCTGCATCCGGCCCGGCTGGAGCGGGATGAATCGCGTCGGGGAACGTCGGATCTACATCATCGATCATTCGGCAAGCATGCAGGCAAGCGACAGCAAACCGAGTCGCTTGGATGTCGCACGCGAAAAAGCGATGAAGCTCATCCAAGATGCAGCTAGCAACGATTCCGCCATGGTCATCGCCACGTCGGACCGCGCAAGCGTCGAACAAGGATTCACCAACAACCGTAGCTTGCTCGAAAAAGCCGTCGAACGCATCGAGCCTACCGCCCAGTTGACCGACGTGAGCGAAGCGTTCCGCGTCGCTGCCGGCTTGGCCAACCCCGGACGAATGAGCTTTGAAGACAACGTCGATATTCAGGTCGCCGACGCCGTCCCAGCAACCGTCTACTTCCTGAGCGATGGTGCCGTCGGGGAACTCGACGAATCCGAATTCGGTCAACTCAAAATCGAGTATGTCCCCATCGGTCAACCCGACACCCCCAACGTAGGGATCCATCGGACAACCCGACACCCCCCACGCAGGGATCTTGAGCTTCGCAATCCAACGTTCCGAGACACAAGAAGCCCAAACCAACCCAGGATCCATCTCGGCCTTTGCTCGGATGATCCAGCACGGTTCGCAAGCCATCGAATGCACCGCTTCGCTCTACTGGAACGATGCGCTCGTCGATGCCCAAAAAGTCCAACTTCAACCCGAACAAGAAACCGGGATCCAGTTCGAACTCGAAGGAATCGAAAGCGGAACTCTCAAACTCCAACTCGATCACCCCGACGCTCTCCCTTTAGACAATGTCGCGTATGCTGCCATTCGGCCCGATCGCCAAGTCAGTATTCTCCTGGTCACCGCCGGCAATACCGCGCTGGAGACCGCACTGCGCACTCAACGTATCACGCAGATCGCCAAGGTGCAGATCGAACCGATCAGCTACCTATCGAGCCAAGACTACCAAACCAACGCGAGCGAATCGAAGTACGATTTGATCCTCTACGACTCGTGCTCGCCGGAGAAGATGCCTGCTGCCAGCACCCTGTTTCTCGGCAGTGTTCCTCCTGCCGATATCCAACCAACGGTACCGCTTGGGAACTCAGCCACGCTCACAACCAACACACCCTCGAATGCGCCCGAAAAGACCGATTCACCCACAAGTGCCATCGAACCGGAGGAAAACCCCAAGTGGGCTTTTGGCGAATTATCCGGTCCTGTGATCGTCTTGGATGTCAACCGATCGCATCCGATCAGCCAATACTTGGAAATGGCATCGGTTGGGATCGTAGAGGCCCGAACCGTGCGTCCCCCTTCCTCGGGTGCGGTCCTGATGATCGCCGACAGCGGACCGCTCTTTGCCATTGCACCGCGTGGGCCCTATCAAGACGCGGTGTTGGGGTTCGACATTGTCCGGCCTAGTGCCGAAGGCTTCGAGATCAACAGCGACTGGGGGATCAAGCGATCGTTTCCTGTTTTTGTGCTGTCGGCAGTCGAGAATTTGGCAGGAGGGATCACCGAAGCCAGTGCGGCGAGTGTCCAACCGGGCTTACCGGTCCAACTGATTTTATCGAATCGTTTTGAGAAGTATCAGATCGTCGACCCGAAAGGTAAGATCGAGACGATCCAGCGCAGCGGCGATGGGAGATTCCTGTACACCAAAACCGACCAATTGGGGGTCTACGAGGTCCGAGCTGAGGGATTGGAGGAACCTGTCGAGCGATTCTGCGTCAATTTATTCTCCAATCGCGAAAGCGACTTGCAAGTCGGATTGGAGCTCAAGACCGGGGCCGAATCGATCGCGGCGACGTCCAACACGATCCGAGCCCGGCAAGAGACATGGCGTTGGCTACTGCTCTTAGCGATCGGTTTTTTGATGTTCGAGTGGATGGTATTCAACCGCCGAATCTTTGTCTGAAAACACCCGTGGGATAGGCTTCCAGCCATTTTATACCCCACAAGTCATTTGATTAAAGGCAGCATACGCTTCGACGATCGTTTCGAAACGGCTCATCCCTCGCCAAATCGTTCTTGAACCGGGCGGGCCTTGCGATTTTTTGTCGATGTAACCCCCGATTTGCGCGATCGAGTTCATGAATTCCTTCATCGTTGGCGGCTTCTTCGGATCGACCCGACGACGAGTTAAAAAAATCATGATGGCCATCCACTCGCCGGGCGTGAAGTATTTCTCACACGAACTCTCCGGATCGCTTCGAGTTGCCCCTTTGAGATACTCTATCCGCCAAGCGACGACCGAAAGGATCGAGAAAGCGACTAAATAGCGATCTAGTGTTTCATACTTCATGTCCTCAATCTTCAGCCCGCTCTTGAGTGTTTTGAAATACAACTCCACTTCCCATCGCTTGCAGTAACCATCAAGTACCGATTCGATATCTTCGACTGTTTGGATCGGAAGTGTGGTCAAGAGAACCCAGCGAATTGGAGCTTCGCCCTCAGGTGGGTTTTCCTCCAATGTTTCGACTGCGTTGATGGTTACCTCATCGAGACTCCCTCCACCAGCGCGACGAGTTCCTTTGATCGTCACACGGATAGCTCTTATCTGTAGTACCGCTTGGCGAGAGGTTCGGGCCTGTCGGCGTGCACGCTTTTTATCGTCGGGTAACACCGGAACTTCACGTTCGACCACGTTGACAGATCGTACGCTTCGCCATTGGGCTTGGGATAATGCTTCATCGACGGCTGCACCCTGGAGGCTCTGACCAGTACTTGAATCGGTTGCAGAAACGAGCGAATGCGAGTGGCATTGCCGAATGATGAAATCATAATTATCTGGCAAATCATTAGCCTCGCAAAGCAATTCCCCGATGTCCGACTCACTGTCAGAGACGATCACGAAGCTTGTTTCAGGAATACTTCGGGCCAGTTGTTCACCACTTTGCATCATCTCTAACCAACGGCAGCTTTCCTTCTCCTCAAAGCAAGCCCGTCTTCTTTCAGCAACGCGATTTTTGGAGGAAACTTGCAATGATTTCTCGTTACGCGTCCAAATCACTTGGTCGACGGCCCCCAGTGGCAAACCATCCTGGGTGATTGCGAAAAGCGGATGATAAAAAAAGCCCTGCCGCTTATCTGAACCTAACGGACCAGCACCTTCGACGCGTTGCCTGGGCTTGGTCAAATCGACCTCTGTGGTGTCTTGAACCAGATAGATCCGCTTATATGCCAAGCATCTTTGCCGGGTGGATTGATTGTGTTGGGAGAGGATTTCGTCCATGCTAACCTTCGGGTTATCGACCAATCGGTAGGTGGCCTTGAGATCGGCTTTCGATCTGGCTCGATCGGGCGTCGATTCACCCATACGAGCTGCTTGTGAAACACATAGTTTTAACCGATAAGACAACCGTTTGTCACCGAACTCAACCTCTTGGAACTCATCTTCAACCCAATCCGTCACCATTTGAGCCACCATCCATGCGATCGCCAAAAAAGCTATCAATCGCACTTTATCGGTTCGATAGCAAGATCAGACTTGTGGGGTATAAAATGGCT
>JAJTFB010000117.1 GCA_021300015.1 Pirellula sp.
AGGTGCTGTGGGCCCAAGGAACCCACTTCTGTAGAGCAAGCGTTGCTCGCCATCGAAACTGAATCATCTCCCTGATTTGCGAATTCGATCCCTTGTTCTCTTTCTGCTTTTTCTCTTCCGGTTTGCGGTTCCTTAGGATCATCGCTAACTCTTGAAAAGTTCCTTGTTCTGCACGATCGGTTTTTGCGATTCGGACATCTCGACAGGAGACGCAGAGAGCCACCGTGCGACCATTTTCTAACACCACTTGAAGAACAGTCAAAACATGAAGACCACATTTTTTAGAAGTCATTTGCAACGCTTGAGCCTATTTGCCATGATTTGCTTGCCAATCATCGGTGTCCAGTCGGATGCTTCGGCGGGCGTGATCACCCTTACGGATGTAAACATCACGGATGCGATGAGCATCACATCCCAGACCGGCATGGCTAGCGGAGTCACCGTAGCCGAGACGTACGCGGAATCGACACTCATTCCTTACAACTCCTTAGTTCCGATCCAACCTGATGCTGGTCATCTAGCGATCGTAACGCCAGGACAAACCTACTTCGATAAGATCGTCAATTTCAGCGGGTTTACCTCGAACGAGATCGGCTTGATGACGTTTCAGATCACCAACTCGACACCTTACAACTGGAGTGATTATCACTTTGAAATTTGGAACACAAGTTTCACCGTACGGGAGCAAGCACCTTGGGCATTCCCGAATTCTCCAAACTTTATACTGCCACTTGTTTCGGACCAATTCACCGGTTTGTCTATCAATCCGAATGTTGGCTCTTTGTTTAGCTTTCTAAACTCTGGAGAGCTGCATGAAGTGGGGGTTACCGGAATCTACACTTTGAGGATGGAGCTTTTTTCGTTCGCGAATACAGGTGCAGGACAGTTCGGACTTCGACAAGTCGCCACGGTAACGCCTGAGCCCGCTTCGATGGCGATCTTCGGCATCGGAGGCAGCGTGCTGATGTACGTACGTCGACGTCGTGGTCGCTCGACGTCCAAGGGCAATGTACCTAGCTAGGTTTCAAGGCTCATTGCGGGTCAATGACATTTGGAAGCAATGAACTGGGGTCTGACTCCTGCTGTTTTAGATATTGGGGCAGACATCAAGGATCGAGGTTGGCATCAAGTCGCAGTCGCAAGCGAGCTTGGTCTTGGAACTCTAAGAGCCTATCCGAAAACCTAATTGGTATTGAAAAAAGCGAGCCAACCTTGGATATGAGGGTTGTCACACTTTCACCAGCCAAGGAGGGCTCACCATGGAGTCACAGAGTAGCTTCGATGCGTACCGAATGCCAGATGCGATGTGGGAAAAAATCCGTCTGCTTCTGCCTGATTACGAGACCTGTCTGCTCGGAGGCAGACCACGGAGAGATTTACGATCCGTCGCGGACGCAATTTTCTACCGACTACGTACGGGTTGCCAATGGAAAGCGATTCCCAAGAGTCTTGCTCCAGGCAGTACGGCTCACGCCTATTTCCAGGAATAGGTGCAACTGGGCATATTCGCTGGGCTTTGGCAAATCGCCCTCGAGTTATACGACGATTTGGTGGGGCTCGATTGGCGAACCGTGCTAGGCACATGACGAGCGCATGGTCGTCATTACCGCGGAACACGCAGGACACACGGATAAAGAAGGGGCTACCACGGAATACACGGAACACACGGAAAAAGAAGGGCTGTTTTTCCGTGTGTTCGGTGTGTTCCGTGGTTCTGCTCTTAGCTAGTTGCTCGGGGAGTGTATCGCAGTGGTTATCTCTGCGCCATGACGCTGCGGCCTCCCCCTTTGGCGACGACGATGTGATCGAGTACACGGATGCCGACAAGCTCGCCGACTTTGCTCAGTCGGTCCGTCACGGCGATGTCCTCGCGACTCGGGGTCGGGTCCCCAGAGGGGTGGTTGTGCACGAGCAGGACCGCCGAGGCGCTGTCGCGGATCGCTGCACGGAAGACTTCGCGGGGGTGGACCAAGCTCGCATCGAGGGTCCCGACGGTGATCCGATGGCTTGCGATCGGGCCGTGCTGGGTGTCGAGCGAAACGATATGAAATTCCTCTTGCACGCCATCGGCAGCCAAGCGAGAGAATCGTCGGGAGCAGTAAGCGATCGCGTCATCGCTGCCGCGGATGCGTTCGGGGAGAACCGGTTCGATATCGCGCATCGAAGCGATTCGGCGGCCCAGTTCGATTCCCGCCATGATTTGGCAGTAGCTGTCGCTCCGCATCGCTTTGGTGATCGGTTTGAGTTCTTGGAGGCTCGCATCGATCAGCCTCGCCAATCCCCGTTCTTCGAAGCGCGACGCGAGTGCCAATCCAGCTTGGACTGCCGACTCGCCTGGGACTCCGACGCGAATCAGGATTGCCAGCAGTTGCGCGTCGGTCAATTTTTCAACCCCCAGTTCGAGCAGTTGCTCTCGGGGGCGGTCGGCAAGGGGTACGGATTTGACCTGTTGGCGATAGACTTGTTTTTCAATCCAATGGTCGACTTCACGGGGATCCTCGACGAGCCATTTGTAGTAGGTTTGTTTGTTTTCCTTGCACGCCTCCAAGTGCCCGTCTTTGGCCAACTGCTTGAGGATCTTCGTGACGTAGGCCGGAGCTAGATCGCGGCACTGGGTTTTGGCCCAATCCACGCTGAAGACTTTTTCTTCTCGGATCGAACGGACTGCTCCTCGGAGCTTCTCCAACCGCACGGCGCTCATAGCCTCACACTCCCTTCTCCTGACCTTGGTTCGGACCGTTTTTGCCCGTGGTGTCTGTTCTAACATAGCGATTAGGTCCATTTACCGCCCGAATTTGGTCGGAAATCGTCGGCTCTGCCATGCCCTGAGCGTTTCCCAGCTATCCCCGGATGGATACACTGTTGGGGACTTGGAAAAATCCAAACTAATACCATAACTAATACAGCTTTCGTTTACCCTGGAGTTCAAGCAACGTGACGACTCAATATTTAGCGGCCAAATCTGGCCAGATCACCCCTGAGATGGAGTTTGTCGCCAAGCGAGAGGGGCTCACCGCGGAGCTGATTCGCGACGAGGTGGCAGCCGGTCGGATGGTGATTCCTGCGAACCGAGTTCACTTGACTGGAGCTTTGGAGCCGATGGCCATCGGGATCGCGGCCAAGTGCAAGATCAACGCGAACATTGGCAATTCGGCCGTCACGAGCGATGTGCAAGAGGAGCTTGAGAAGTTGCACGTAGCGGTCCATTACGGTGCCGACACGGTGATGGATTTGTCGACGGGTAAGGACATCGACAACATTCGCAAGCAGATCATTGCAGCTTCGCCCGTACCGATTGGAACGGTGCCGATCTATCAGATGCTCGAGGAGCTCGGCGGCAACATCGAGGACATGCGACCGCAGCATTTCTTGGACATGGTCGAGCATCAGGCCAAGCAGGGGGTCGACTACATGACGATCCATTGCGGGTTGCTTTTGGAGCATCTCCATTTGACGACCCAGCGAGTCACGGGGATTGTCTCGCGAGGTGGATCCTTGATTGCCAAATGGATGATGGTCCATCGCAAGCAGAACCCGCTGTACGAATCGTTTGACGATTTGTGCGACATCATGCGTCAGTACGACGTGACGTGGAGTCTTGGGGATGGCTTGCGTCCCGGATCGATTGCCGACGCATCGGATGCGGCTCAGTTTGCCGAACTCGATGTACTGGGCAAGCTCTGCACGCGGAGTTGGGCCAAGGGAACGCAGGTGATGGTCGAGGGACCTGGACATATCCCGATGGATCAGATCGAGATGAATATCAAGAAGCAGATTGAGGTTTGCCACGGAGCGCCGTTCTACGTGCTTGGGCCTTTGGTGACCGACATCGCTCCTGGGTACGACCATATCACCAGCGCGATCGGTGCGGCTTTGGCCGGTTGGAGCGGAGCGGCGATGCTTTGCTATGTGACCCCCAAGGAGCATCTTGGGTTACCCAATCGCGAGGACGTCAAGCAGGGGGTGATCGCTTATAAGATCGCCGCGCATTCGGCCGATGTGGCTCGTAAGCGACCTGGTTCTCAGGATCGCGATGATGCCTTGTCGCGAGCTCGCTTTGCCTTCGATTGGAAGGAGCAGTTCCGGCTATCGCTCGATCCGCAAACGGCTCAAGCTTACCACGATGAGACGCTTCCTCAGGACACCTTCAAGAGCGCCCATTTTTGCAGCATGTGCGGACCGAAGTACTGTTCGATGCGCATCACCGAGGACATCCGCAAGATGGCCAGCGAGGATTCCTTGCCCAAGGCGGACATCGCGCCGACCTTGGTAGAGCTTAAGAGTTAGTTTTTTCTAGCCCGTTTGTTTTTGATGGATGGAAGTTTACGATGTCAAACCCGTTGAGTTCGATCGACCGCAGCTTGGCCAAGTCACCTTCGAAGTCCGTCAAACGAGGGCATACCGACAAGTCGATCGGTCAGTATTTGATCGATCGGCTGCGGGATTACGGAATTGACGATTGCTTTGGAATCCCTGGCGACTATGTCTTGCGATTCTATAGTTTGCTCGAGGAGAGCGAGATCAACGTCGTTGGTTGCACCCGAGAGGATTGTGCGGGGTTTGCCGCAGATGCTTATGCTCGCATCCATGGAATGGGTGCTTTGTGCGTGACGTACTGCGTCGGTGGTTTATCCGTGGCCAACAGCATCGCGGGCGCCTTTGCCGAAAAATCGCCGGTGGTGATGTTGACCGGCTCGCCAGGTCTCAAGGAGCGGATCAACAATCCGTTGCTTCACCACAAGGTCCGCGACTTCAGCACGCAACTCGAAGTTTTCGAGAAGCTCTGTATCGCAGCCACCGAGCTGAACGATCCCTCGACGGCCTTTAGCGAGATCGATCGCGTGCTCGATGCTTGCTACCGCTACAAGCGGCCTGTCTATATCGATTTGCCTCGGGACATGGTCGACGAGGTCCCCACGGTGGCCAAATCCTACCGATCGCCGGCCAACCCCTTCGATATCCAAGCCTTGGACGAAGCGGTCCGCGAGGCGATCGAGCGTTTGAAGTCCGCCAAAAAACCGCTGATCATCGCCGGGGTAGAGATCCACCGATTCGGGCTGCAGGACCAAGTCATCCGGCTCGCAGAGCAAGCGGGGATACCGATTGCGACGACGATTTTGGGCAAGAGTGTCGTCGATGAAACCCATCCTCTGTTCGTGGGTCTCTACGAAGGGGCGATGGGGCGTCAAGAGGTCACGCAGTATGTCGAGGATAGCGATTGCGTGCTGATGCTCGGTGCGTTCATGACCGATATCAATTTGGGGATCTACACGGCCAAGCTCGAAGTGCGAAACGTCATTTACGCCACCAGCGAACATCTTCAAATCTCGTACCATCAGTACCCGAATGTTCCGTTGGGCGATTTCATCGGGAAGCTCATCGATGCAAATCCGAGCCCAGCGCGAAGGCACATCCCGGACCAACTGCACTTGAAGAAACCGCATGCCTTTGTCGTTCAGCCTGGACAGGGCTTAAGCGTCACGCGGATCGTCGAGCGGATCAATACCCAGCTCGATGCCGATACGATTGTCATCGCTGACATCGGCGATGCGTTGTTCGCATCCTCGGAACTGGTCATCCACGAGCGAACCGATTATCTCTCGCCTGCTTATTACACCTCGATGGGCTTCTCCGTCCCGGCGGCTCTTGGAGCCTGCGTTGCCAAGCCCAACGATCGCGTCCTGGTCATCGTCGGCGATGGGGCCTTTCAAATGACCGGCCAAGAAATGTCGACGCTGATCCGTTGCAAGTTCTCTCCGATCATCATCGTCTTGGACAACCATGGCTATGGTACCGAACGCTTCCTCCAGGAGGGGACCTGGAAGTACAACGAAATCGCCGTTTGGCACTATTCGAAATTGCCCGAGGTCTATGGTGGTGGCAAAGGGTACTTGGTCACCGACGAAGCCGAATTCGATGCGGCGATCGATGCTGCTTGGAACGACCGCAGTTGCCTGCATCTGATCCATGCGAAGTTGATCGAAAACGACGCGAGCAGCACCCTCAAGCGGCTTGCAGAGCGATTGGGACAAAGGGTTTAGAGCCCCGCGATGATCCCGGAATTAAGGCGTCGGTTGGCTCTGGAATCTATCGAGCAATTCGAATTTTTTAGAAGCGTCCAGTGGCTCGATCAAGTCGACTCGACCAATCGGCACCTCGATCGGCAGATCAAAGCAGGTCAGGTCCTGTTGCCCTGCATCGCCGTGGCCGACGAGCAATCCGCAGGGGTAGGCCGAGGAGCAAACCGATGGTTTTCCCCCCAAGGATGCTTGATGTTTTCGATGGCCATCGAGCACACCATGCTCGATCCGGCCAACACCCCTGACCGCTTGGCGATGCTCCCGCTGCGAGTCGGACTGGCCCTGGCCCAAAGTCTCGAACCCTTGGTCCGATCGCAGCCGAAGGTCAAGTGGCCTAACGATGTGGTTGTCGAGGATCGAAAGATCAGCGGGATTTTGATCGAGTCCCAGACGGTCGGTTCACAAACGGTCGGTTCCCAGACGGTCGGTTCCCAGACGGTCGGCTCGATGGGCTATGCGATCATCGGCATCGGGATCAACTGCACGGTGGAGTTCGACCAAGCCCCCGAGGAAGTACGACGCCATGCGGTCAGTTTGCATCAGGTGCTTGCGAATCGAGATCAGGAACAAGCTAGCTGCGAATCGGTGTTGTTGGGGTTTCTAAGAAGCTGGTTCGATCTGCAAGAAATCTGTGCTTCGGAGCCCGATTGGATCGAACGCAATTGGCCGGCTTGGGATTGGCTCGCCGATCGAGAAATTCAGGTCCAGCAACCTACGAAGACTTGGCATGGCCGGGCCGACGGGATCGGTTCGGACGGATCGTTGCGGTTGATAGACAGCCAAGCGATTCGGCATACAATCCTCTCGGGCACTGTCAGGGTGCTGGAGTGAGGCCATTCGGAAAATAGAGTGGCTAAAACCATTTGACGTAGCCACTAAAATTCCTGAAGAACCCCTTAGATAAGTATTTCACATGAGCAATCCAAAGCGTTCGGAAGTCGCAGCCACAGATACATGGGACCTGACGAGTCTCTTTGCCAACGATGACGCTTGGGCTGCAGCCTTGCCGCAGTTCGAGGCCTGCATCGAGGTTTTTCAGGGGTTTGCAGGGACTTTGGGCCGATCCCCGGAGCAGCTCGCGGCCTGCCTGGATCACGATGTAAAGACCGACCTGATCGCAGAGCGGATCGGCACGTACGCATTCCTCAAGACGGCCGAGGATCAGGGGAACAGTCAGTATCAGGGTTTTGCCGCTCGCTACCAGAGTTTGGCTTCGAGGGTTGCGCAGGCGGCGAGTTTTATCCGTCCGGAAATTCTAGCGATCCCCGACGAGACGATGTCCAAGTGGCTGGAGCATCCGGCGCTGGCTCCTTATCGTTTGGTCATCCAACGGATCCATCGGTACCGAGCCCACACGTTGGATCAGAGCCAAGAGCGGCTTTTGGCGATGCAAAGCGAGATGGCGCAGACGGCCAGCAAGACCTTTCGACAGCTCAACGATGCGGATTTGAAGTTCGGTTCTCTTTCGGACGAGGAAGGGAACGTCATCGAGCTGACCAATGCATCGTTTTCAGGGTTTCTTCAATCTCCGGATCGCGAGGTTCGCTCCAAGGCCTTTCATCAATACTATTCTCAGTTCACAGCACACGAAAATACGCTAGCGTCGACTCTCGCAGGCAGCGTGCATACCGATGTGTATTATTCCAGGGCACGGAACTATCCGAGCGCACTGGAGTCGTCCCTGTTTGCCGACAACGTGCCCGTAGCCGTCTATGACAATTTGATCGCAGCGGTCCGAAACCATTTGCCGGCCGTCCACGCATATTTCGACATGCGGCGGCGGAAGATGAAGCTCGATACCATCCATCATTACGATACGTATGTTCCGATCCTCTCGGAGTCCAAGACCCATCGCACGTGGGATCAAGCCGTAGAGATTGTTATGGAGTCCTTGAGGCCGCTTGGGCACGAGTACTGCCGGGTCCTCGAGGGGGGCTTGCGCGGACGTTGGTGCGATCGGTATCCCAATGCGGGCAAGCAGAGTGGCGCGTTCAGTTGCGGATCGTTCAGCGCGGACCCTTATATTTTGATGAATTACAAGACCGACGTGCTCAACGACGTGTTTACCTTGACGCACGAAGCAGGGCATTCGATGCACAGTTACTACTCGGCAGCAAGCCAGCCGTTTCAGTACTACAACTACACGATCTTCGTCGCCGAAGTCGCGTCAACATTCAACGAGCAGCTTTTAGCTCGTACACTTATCGAGCGAGCCTCGAGTCCTCAGGAGAAAGCATCGATCATCAATCATGAGATCGACAGCATCCGCGCGACGATTGTGCGGCAGACGATGTTTGCCGAGTTCGAGAAAAAGATCCATGCGATGGCCGAGGCTGGCGAGCCGTTGACCGTCGAGACGCTCAAGTCGACCTATGGAGGGTTGTTGCGAGACTATTTTGGACCGGGCTTTGAAATCGACGAAGCGTTGCATTTGGAATGCTTCCGGATTCCGCATTTCTACCGAGCGTTCTATGTGTACAAGTATGCCACCGGATTATCGGCCGCGATCGCTCTGTCGCAGAGGGTTCTCGAGGGTGGGGCACGGGAGCTTGAGGAGTATCTCGGGTTCCTTCGATCGGGGTGTTCGAAAGATCCGCTGGATCTGCTGCGCGATGCGGGGGTCGATATGACCCGTCCAGAGCCGGTCGAAACGGCCCTGAAACGCTTTAGCTCTTTGGTCGAGCAGCTCGACGGCTTGATATAACCAAAACGTATTGGTTTCCTTCTTTTTCGTACTCAGTCCGCCGCGGCGGACGGTACTCGTACTCCTACTCGTACTCGATGGCTTGAATCGGCAAGCATCGAAAACCACTATTGAAGTGCTTGAGAGCATTGGCAACTGGGACATTTACCGGATCGATCGCCATGCGTTGTCCTGCCAGCGAAACCAGAGCATCGATCCGTCGGGCAGGATCATCAGTCGCAGGGCGTGCTCGCGGGCCGTGTGGAGTACGGTTTGTCCGTCGGGCGAGTAGGTTTCAAA
>JAJTFB010000118.1 GCA_021300015.1 Pirellula sp.
TGCTCCAGCCAAGACCGCTCCAGCCAAGACCGCTGCTATTAAGCCTGCTCTAGCGAAGTCCATTCCGGATTCGACTTTTGACGCCAAGACGATGGCCAGGAAGATCGAGCCGCTTCAGCAGCCGAGTCCGAGCAAGCCAACGAGGGTCGATCCCGATGACATCATCGTCACCAAAAAACAGCCTCTTCCGATCCCACCCAAGACCAACACCGATCCGAAGATCGTTGAAAAGATCCGCATGGCGCATCTTGAGAAAGAACGCCGCAAGGATCTTGCGCAAGAGCCACCGAACCGAAAGCTCACTCAAAACACAATCGTCCCTCCGGTGGTCAAAGGGGAAGACCGGATCGTTCTGATGGTCCGAGACCCCTACTGGCTCCATGCCCATTGGGACATCGCCCGAGCGACGGTCGAGCGTGCCAAAGCGGCCCTTATCGATCACTGGCATTCGGTCAAACCTGTTTTGAGGTTGCTCAAGTTCGACGATTCGGGAACGACCGAAAGTTCTGAAACGGTATATCGTGAGATCGAGATCCACGGCGGGGTGCGCAACTGGTACATCGACGTGAGTGATCCACCCGCGAGATTCCAGATCATCATGGGCTACACCACGGGTAACAATCGTCGATTCTATGAACTTGTTCGCAGTAACGTTGTGACGACCCCTATGCCTGGCAGCAAGGATTCGTTCGATGACCACTGGGCTGACATCGCGAAGGATGCCGAAAAAATCTATGCGATGAGCGGTGGCTACAGCGACGAGACCAACAAAGGTGAACTTGCGGAAGTCTTCGAGGATCGGCTTAAACGAACCATGGAACTCGACGTGCTATCCCAGTTCGGGAGCGGGGCTGAAGGCAGTCTAAGAAAGCCTCGGCAGTTCCACTTTGACGTCGAAGCCGAGTTGCTCGTCTTTGGTACAACGCACCCTGACGCCCATGTCGCGATCGGATCGGAACCGGTGAAGGTTCAGGTCGACGGGACGTTTTCGGCCCGATTACCCTTCCCGGATCGTCGCCAAGTCCTACCGGCGACGGCAAGGAGTCGCGACGGAGTCGATGAGCGAACGGTTGTCATCGCCGTCGAGCGTAACACCAAGATCATGGAGCCCCTTTCGATCGACGCCGAGGACCTTTAATTCAAAGGCAACTCGACGGCCAAGGGGCCCAGAACGTCTCGGAGCGGATCGCAATCTGTATCGCTGAACCCCAAGTGCAGGTGCTTGGTCCAGCCTTCCGCATAAGCTCCACGGCGCTCGCGCGAGATTCTCGAACGCAGCAATCCGGCGACTTGAGATCCCAAATCGAGCATCGTCTGAATGTACGAGTTCATCCCTTGGGATTCCTTGAGCCAAGCTTGCTGCGAGCGATGTTCGGCCAACATGGCTTGTTTGGTATCCATCACCCCATCGACAAACACACCGAGACTGGGTCGTACGGTTTTTCCAAGTGGTGTTCTATTTCCGTGGGGTTGGGCGTGATAAACGGTGACATCGTTGAAAAAAGCGGGTTCAAATCGAGGGTCGCTCGGTTCGGGGTAGTTGGGGACTCCTTTGGCAAACGCGGCCGTCACGGCCAGTCTGCATGTTTGCATGTGGTCTTCCATATAGTCGACCGGGGCGTGTGTCAGTACGATCCTGGGTTTGACCCTTCGAACAATCCCGACCAGGTGGATTAACGCGTCTTGGGTGTACTGAACCTCTAGATCGTGGAAGATGGGATCGTAGTGGGTCGCTTGCAAATGGGCTGCAGCCCGCTTTGCCTCTTCGAGCCTAATCCTTGCCGTCTCTTGCCTTGAGGTGGTAGTCGACCCGCAGCAACCGTCGGCAAGGTTCATCAGGTGGATGTCCCAACCCTGTTGTTTGAGCAACGCCAAAGTCCCAGCGGCGACAAACTCGATGTCATCGGGATGTGCAAAGAGCGCAAGGACGCTTGGCATGATGCCTTCGACTCCGTCTTTAAAGAGCTAGCGGATTGGGATCAATCGTTGGAGAGGACTTGCAAACCGATCGCAATCCTCTCATCGGCAAGTTCAGAAATCTCGTAGGATGATTCCAATGAATCGAGTGATTGGGCCGCTACGACCTGAACTTGCACTTCTTTGGAGAGCGTCTCACCGGCGATAAGTTCCTGATGTCCCATCAACGCATCGGCCAGGGCCTGGGCCGTCACGAGGATCTGGACGGAGATCCGATCGGTGTAGTTGCACTGCCGACGTTTGCGCAGGTCCTGAATGAGGCGAATGGCATCTTTGGCGATCCCGTCGCGGATCAGTTCCGGGGTCAGTTCGGTATTCAGAGCCACGACGCACGATTTACCTTGGGCAGCAGCCCAACCTTCTTTGGCGCTCAAGCGGACTTGGATGTCCTGGTCATCGAGTTCCAACTCTTTGCCGTCGATTGTCAGAAGGATCTTTCCTAGGCGGCTCATTTGATCCATCAGATCCGCCCCACTTGCGGCTGCGAGTATGGTTTTGAGTTTCGGCAGCAGAGGACCGACCCTTGGACCTAACTTGCGAAAATTAGGCTGGACCGAATAAGTGACGAATGGACTCGAACCGCTGGTGTAATGGATTTCTTTGACGTTGAGTTCTTCGCGGACGATATCGTCATGGCTTCGTAGCCAATCGATGTGCACATCGTTGGCAAGAGTCACCTCGACTCTCGACAAAGGCTGTCTAACCTTAAGCTTCGATTCCATGCGAGCCGAGCGCCCCAACGAGGCGATCTGGCGGAGCAATCCCATGCGTTCGTTCAGAACCGGATCGTTCGCTTCCGATGCACCGGTCGGGTAATCGCAAAGATGGACGCTTTGGCGAACCCCTGGAAGCCCCTCGGACAAGTGCCCCCAGAGCGTTTCGGCTAGGAACGGGGTAAACGGGGCGATGAGCTTTGCGGTGACCAACAAACACTCGTAGAGGGTCCAGTAGGCGTCGAGTTTGTCCTGGGAGTGTTTCTCGGAGGACCAATATCTCGATCGACTTCGCCTTACGTACCAATTGCTCAAGGCATCGACAAACGCGTGGAGCGACTGGCAGGTTCCATAACTATCGTACCGGTCCATGCGCTCGACGCAATCGCGGCAGGTGGTCCCAAGTTCGCTCAGGATCCATCGATCCAACTCGTTCCTTTGAGCCACTGGGCGATACGACTTTGAGCGTCCCAGCTCGCATGCGTCGAGTTGATCGAAATCGCCTTCGATCTCTGAGGGCCCCTCGAACCCATCGATCTCTGCATAAATCGTGAAGAAGCTAAACACGTTCCAAAGCCGCAGGATGAATTCCGAGATGCTATCTCGAATCGCTCGCTCGGAGTACAGAATGGAGTTCCAGGGGGCTTGGTTGGCAAAGAGGTACCAGCGCAAGGCATCGGCACCGTAGCGATCGAAGATTTCTTGGGGGCTGCGGTAGTTTCGCAGTTGCTTGCTCATCTTGCCTGTTTTTTGGACGAAGTCCGCACCGAGCGAGGCCCGAGCATCCTCTTCGGTCAAGAACCGCTGCTTGCCATCCTTGCTCTCGTACCATTCGGCCAGCATCAACCCCAGGACGATGCAGTTTCGAAACGGATGAGGGTAGTCCGTTGCAGATTGACCCAGCGATGATTGCCCCGGCGATGATTGACCCGGCGATGATTGACCCGGTTGTCGGCCGAAGAGCATCGTGGAGATAGCCAGTTGCGAGTAGAACCAGCCCCGGGTTTGGTCGATCGCTTCGCTGATGAAATCGGCTGGAAATTGCGACTCGAACTCCGTTTTGCCCGTATGGGGGTATCCCCACTGCGCAAAGGGCATCGCACCGCTGTCGTACCAGCAATCGATCACTTCGGTGACTCGCACCATGCGGGCACCTGGTGCATAGGGAGAATCGTAGGTCACCGCGTCGATGTAGGGTTTGTGGACCTTGAGATCATCGGCCAGTTCGGGATTGGCCGCCTTGGCCTTGGTCCACACTTCGGTTCCATCGATGCCGGGTTTTGACAAGAGTTCTTGGTAGGATCCGATCGACTCCATTTTCCCGGTGGACTGACAGACCCAGACCGGCAGTGGGGTTCCCCAGTAGCGTTCGCGGGACAGCGCCCAATCGACGTTGGATTCCAGGAAGTTGCCGAAGCGGCCCGGACCGATGTGCTCGGGTAACCAACCGATTTTCGAGTTGTTTTCGAGCATTGCATCGCGGAATGCGGTCGTGCGGATGAACCAGCTTTCTCGTGGGTACTGGATCAGTGGGTCTTGGCTTGCTCGCCAGCAAAATGGGTAATCGTGAACATATTGTTCCTGGTGCCAGAGCAACCCACGCTCGCGGAGGGCTCGGCTGATGGGTCTATCGGCGTCTTTGACCCAGACTCCTTGGTAGTCGGCCGCATCGGCGTTGAATTTCCCGTCGGGGCCGACGGCGCAGATCAACTCTGGGCCTTGGTCCTGAACAAACCGTTCTCTTTGCTCGATGAGGACTTCGTAGTCGACTTCACCGAAGGCGGGTGCAAGGTGGACGATTCCAGTTCCAGAATCGATGGTGACAAAGTCGGCGTGAACGACGCGCCATTGGGTGTGCTGTTGGCCACCGCCTAGGAGTTCAGACGTCAGCGAGCCCATCGTTTTGTAGTAATAATCAAACGGCGGGACATACCTCAGTCCGACCAACTGACTTCCCGGAACGGTCTTTTCGACGGTCAATTCCCGTTTGATCTTTTCCCCGAGCGTCTTCACCAGATCGGCCGCGACGATCAGGGTATCTTTGGACTCCGGATCGGTGCAGTAAGCGTATTGGATCCCTTGGTGAACGGCAGCGAATTGGTTCGACGGGAGGGTCCAGGGGGTGGTCGTCCAGACGACCAGCGAAGTATTGGGTTGATCGACCAGAGGAAAGCGAACGTAGACGCTCGGATCGGCCACCTCACGGTACCCTTGTCCGACCTCTCCGCTGCTCAGGGCCGTACCTCCTTGGGCCCACCACCAGACGATCTTGTGTCCTCGGTAGAGCAAGCCTCGGTCGAAGAGATTCTTGAGGGACCACCAAACGCTTTCGACATAGCTTTGATGGTAGGTAACGTAAGCTTCCGAAAGATCGATCCAAAACCCTAAGCGTTCGGTGACACGTTCCCATTCCTGCATGTAGCGCCAAACGCTCTGCTGGCACTTGGCGATGAATGGCTCGACTCCGTAGTTTTCGATTTCATCTTTCGAATGGATGCCGAGTTCTTTGCAGACCTCGACCTCGACGGGCAAACCGTGGGTATCCCAACCGGCTTTGCGATTGCACCAATACCCTCGCATGGTTCGGTAGCGAGGAAAGAGATCTTTGATCGCCCGGGTCAGGCAGTGGCCCGGGTGGGGCAAGCCGTTGGCCGTCGGAGGGCCTTCGAAAAAGACAAACGGTTTCGATCCTTGCCTCAGCAACAACGACTTTTTGTAGATGTCGTTGTCTTTCCAGAACTTGAGGATCGCTTCTTCTTGTTTGGGAAACTTAACGTCGGTCTTTACAGCTCGAAACATCGATCACTCGTCATCCGGAAATACGATAGGGTTGCCGTTCTCGTCCAACTCTTCATCGAGGGCTTCGGCATCCGGGTGGCCTTCGAGCATCCCATCGTCGACCGGTTCGATTTGGTATTCGTCTTCGAGTTCTTCCTCGAAATCGTCATCGAAATCGTCGTCGAAGTCCTCTTCGTCGAAGTCATCGAAGGGGTCGGGTTCGTCGTCTTCCTGTTCGGGGGTGGCTTCCTCTGGAAGATCATCGTCTTCGGCCTCTTCGTCATCGTCGCCCCAGGAACTGCGGATCGGAGTGCGTTTGGGCAAAATTTCCGGGACCGAGTTTTGCACAGCGGCCTCGAACCAATCCTCCAATCCAGCCACATCCTTGGCAAGCGAATCCGTTTCTCCGAGGTCAAGCATCTGGTTCATGGGGGCTTTGGTTGAATGGAGTTTGGTCAATCAGTAGTAGGCAAAATAGCAGCGATTTGGGCGCGCTGTCGCTTCGGTAAAGGCCTTGGAAGTAGTAAGTTGGCGATAAGTCGCTTGCCTGTCAACTGCCGATAGCCCTTGAGGGTTCAATCCGGAAAGCAAGAAAATCGTCCCGAGGGGACAATATTTTGAAATCCCATGCGAAATGTCCTCTAGGCCTGCGTTTTTCAACGCGGCGATTGGTCCGGTTTTCCACCAAAAAGGGGATAGAGAAAATGCTCAAGAAAATTTTGCTCGGTTCGGCGTTGACAGCTTCCGCTGGAGGACTCTTGTTGGGCACCTCGGCCTACAGCTATGTCAAAACAGGGATCCATTCCCTGCGGGATTCGGTCAAGGATCAGATTCCCGTCGAGGTCGAGATCAAACGCGCCCGGGAATTGATCAGCGATTTGAAGCCTGAGATCGCAAGCAACTTGAAACTCATCGCTCGCGAAGAGGTCGAGGTTGCAAAATTGCAGCGTGAGGTGAACGTCAAACAAACCTCCCTGGCGAAATCCAAGGACTCGATTTTGAAGCTCAAAGAGGACTTGCAAAGCGGTGTCCGCTATGTGACCTACCAGGGCAAGAAATACAGCATCGAACAGGTCCGACAGGATTTGGGCGACCGGTTCAAGCACCACCAATCGCTCGAAGCGACCTCCGAAAAGCTTGTCAAAATACTCGATGCTCGCGAACGCAATCTGATCGCAGCGAGGCGCAAACTCGACGAAATGCTCGCTGCAAAGCGGGAATTGGAAGTCCAAGTCGAGAACTTGCAAGCGCGATTGACGATGGTCCAGGTCGCACAGGCCGGCAACCAATTTGCAGTCGATGACGGAGCGATCAGTCAAGTTCGCCAAGCCCTCGACGAAATCGCCACGAGGATCGATGTGGCCGAGAAACTCGCCAGCGGTGTCGATGAAATCGGTTCGGTACCGGTCGAAGCTCAGGAGCACCATGAGGATCTTGCCGAAAGGATCTCAGCGTACTTCCTCGAGGATTCCCCCAGCTCGAAATCCGACTCCCAAATCGATCAACTCGCCGATCGACCACTCTAATCGGCCACTGCAATCGGCCACTGCAATCGGCGATTGACGACCCCTTGGCACCCTAGACGGATCGACCCTTTCATTCCATCATGAACCTAGGTTTTTTGTTCCAAGCACCCTCGATAGCTCCACCGATGCCCAAACCCAAGATACTCTGGATCGACGGCGTCGGCAGCTATGCGATGTGCGACTCGGACGAAGTCTCGATTGGACAAGCATTCCCGGGAAACGATGTCGATTTGGCGATCCGAGGGGATCTGAGCCGAAGAGCCTGCATCATCGGCCGCAAGGGGGAAGACCACTTGGTCCAAGCCTACCAGTCCATGACCCTCGATGGCCAGCCTTTGGAGCGACCGGCGATCTTGCGATCCGGGTGCATCCTGAGGATCGCCGATCGGATCGAACTGCTCTACACAAGGCCCACGGTCCTAAGCGGTACGGCCCGACTGGAACTGGTCTCGAAGCATCGCTGGCAACCGGTCCTAACCGCTGCGATTCTCTTGGGGGATTCGTGCATCATCGGCCCGACACCCGATGCGCATGTCGTATGCCTCCCCCCTCGGGGAATCGACTGGGCTGGACGATTTGTGTGGTTTCGGCAAGCCGACGGTTGGATCTGCAAAGGGATCTCTTGCCCGGGTTTGATCGCGGGCCAGACCCCTATTAGCGCCCCATTTACGCTCGAGACTGGCCTAAGAGTCCAATCCGACGTGGCCAGTTGGACCCTGACTGAGGGTTAAACCCCCTTAGTCCTAACGCCGTTTTGACCTCCAAAGGGGATTTAAGTGCGCCCGTGCCACTCGACACCCCGGCCTAATAGACCAAAATGATGTTCACCTCAAAACTTTTTCGCCCGCCCAGCCCTTTTCCAATAAAGCCGATCATGGAACGCCAAGGCGCTGCGATGAAATTCCAATACGGCAACGGTCAGTGCCCCCTCGAAGGCTACGTGATCCGTCGCGGCATCGGCATCGGCGGCTTCGGCGAAGTTTACTTCGCCGAAAGCGACTCAGGCAAAGAGGTCGCGCTCAAACGCATCCAGAAAAACCTAGACGTCGAAATACGAGGTGTCCGCCACTGCCTAAACCTCCGGCACCCCAACTTGGTAGCCATCTATGACATCAGATACGATCAAGAGCAACAAGGCTGGATCGTCATGGAGTTCATCGAAGGCGAGTCGCTTCGCGAACACCTCGACCGAAGCACCGATCCCTTGGCCGGCCCTATCCACTCCTACGAACAAGGCAAACCTGAACGGATCCTCCCAGTCTTCGCCCAGATCATCGCCGGAATGACCTACCTGCACGATCAGGGAATCGTCCATCGGGATTTGAAGCCAGCAAACATCTTCCTCGACAAGGGCCTAGCCAAAATCGGCGACTATGGCCTCTCGAAGTACATCAGCACCTCGCGACGAGCCGGCCAGACCGAGAGCGTCGGGACCTTCCATTACATGGCTCCCGAAATCGGCAAAGGGGAATATGGCAAGGAAATCGACATCTACTCGCTAGGGATCATCCTCTACGAAATGCTCACCGGTACGGTCCCATTCGATGGCCAAAGCACCCAAGAGATCTTGCTCAAACACCTCACAGCCGACCCGGATCTATCGATGCTCCCCGAGGGCCTAGCCCACGTGATCGGAAAGAGCTTGGCCAAAAATCCAACAAACCGTTAGCGCGATGGTCGCGAGATGCTCCATGACCTGGGCTTCGAATTGACCGCCGCGGGTTTTGTTTCACCGCTCCTAGCAAGCCGCCCTGCGATCGGCCAACCAACCCCGGACAACGCCTCTACAATCAACCGCGAGCGGACGTCCCAAGCCGACGCGCAGCAGGCCAAAGCCAAAAAAGCCATCCCGACGACCAGTGAGCCCCTGAGCCCGATGCAGAGGATCCAAGCTTTTTTTACGATTGGAATCGATGGTCATCGCGAAATGCTCCAACGAGAGCCGATCTTTCTTCAAGTCCGCGGCGGTCTAGAAAGCAGTAAATCGTGGTTTGGGGTTAGCTCGAACAAGGATTCGAGCAA
>JAJTFB010000019.1 GCA_021300015.1 Pirellula sp.
GAACCAGTCTTGTCGGAACCAGTCTTATCGGAACCAGTCTTGTCGGAACCAGTCTTGTCGGAACCAGTCTTGTCGGAACCAGTCTTGTCGGAACCAGTCTTGTCGGAACCAGTCTTGTCGGAACCAGTCTTATCGGAGCCAGCCTTGTCGGAACCAGACGGATCGGATTGCGTTTCTTGGGTGTTAGGAGGAGTGTTTGAGGACGGGTTTGAGGACTGAGGGGACTGAGAGTTGTTGCTGCCGTTGGAATCGCTCTTTTGCTGTTCCTTCATGAACTGCTGAATTTTCTCAAAAGCGTTTTGGTCTTGCGTTGAAGAGCCGTTTGGGGCTGGGTCTAAATTCCCGTTGCGTTCCTGATCGGGATTGGGCGTTGCATTGGGGTTGGAGTTGGAGGGAGAGGGTTGGGAATTGGATGGTTTGTCCGCGGGTTGAGACTTTTGGTTGCTGTCGGAGGATGCCCCAATGCCTGGTGGTGGGGGGGCATTGCCATTACGCTCAGATGGGTTTTGGTTGTCGGGAGAATTCGCTTTGGTTTGCGGGGGGGATTTCGAGGCATTCTGTTGCGATTTAGATCGAAACCTGTCCCAATCGATACGGCTTTTCGGAACAGGGTTTTCCGCACTGGCAATTGAGGGATCTTGGGCTGTGGGTTCGGGATCTTTTTGTGTTTGGGGAGTATCGGATTTCGATTCGGGCTCCACGATACGTATGCGTATGGGTTGGGAGGAGGCGCGTTGGGGGGCGAGTTTTTGACTGGTTGGGTTGTGGTGATTATCGGCGGCCGTAGCGATCAGGTCGATTTCATCTCCGGGTTTGAGTTGGTGTTCGCTAGGTAAGAAAGTGTATTGCGATATTTTCGTTCTTGGGAATTCTTCGTTCGAATCAAAAAGCGAGGTTTGGAATCGAATCTTCGGCTCTTTGGGATTGAGTTTGTTTTCGGTTAAGCCTTGAATTTCGATGGAGGTCAGGCCGTAGTCGGGATCTCGGGCGGTCATTTCCAGCAGGATACCTTGGTCGACCGGGACATCGACTGCGACATTGGAATTGGCTGAGAATTCGATTTCTGGCGGGATATCTGGGATAATTTTGATTTGGTGGATGATCGGATCGTGATTGGATTCTTTGAGCGGGTTGATCGCATGGATTCGGTAGTTGGTGATTTTTCTTTCGATAGAGTTTTTTCGATCGATGATGGCTACCCAACTTGCATCGAGTTGGGTTTTATCGACCTTCATGTCGAGAGTTTCTCTGGCACCTAGGAAGAGCTTGTTTTGAAGGACTGGATCGAATTCGATTTTTGCGGATTGCATTTCCTGGTTTGCGACAGCGTGGAAATGCGCGATGGTACCTTCGGGGGCTTCGAAGTGTCCTTGTTGTTGGATTGAGCGGGGTTTGAGGTTGGTGTAGGGAGGGAAGACCAGTTCGATTCGATCGATAGCTACGAGTGGAACGATTTGAATTTGGACGTCGAAAGGTCCTGCTACAGCGTCACCTGCATGGATCCAATAGGTCAGGGGTTGGTGCAATCCGCCGGAGTCTTTACCGAAGTCGAGTTTGTAATTAATGCCTTGAATTTCTTCTTTCATCGGGACGGTCTGGCCTCGGAGTTGTCCGTCGGAAAGATCGTATTTGAGGTAGGCTTTCTCGTTTTTGTGGAGACCTTTGATGGTCACATCGATCGGTATGAAGCTTCCTTGCATGATCGTCGTCGAGGCGGGTGTGACCTGGGTGAACTGCACGCGTGTGGCTGGTGCGATGTTGGCCCAGGGCAGAAGCATGCGTGCTGTGCTGGTCAAACCGCTTTTGGGGCTTGCGAAAAAATAGATCAGCGTGCACAGCAAGCAACCGAAGAACGCAGCGGTTAGTCTTACTAGGTTCCCGGTATCTGCGACTTGGGTTGCATCGGAGTTTCTCAGAAATCCGAACGCATAGCGACCGACAAAATTCAAAACGCTTTTGGGTGCTGGATGGGTTGGGTCGTTGAGTTGGATCCAACTGATAAGGCTATCTTTGGAGCGTGGGTCTTGGAGTTCAAATTGGCGAGCGGCGTATTCGGGGTGTATTTTGAATCGCATCGGTGGCAGGATACGTCGGATGAACCAGCCGATGGACCAAAGGACCAATCCGATCCAGAGTGCTAGTCGAATTGGCTGGTTGAATTCCCAGATCCAATGATCGATCAGTACAAAGAGGAATATTGAAAACAGCAGAGTGCTAAGGAGGATCATCCAACCGTAAAAGAGCTCGGTTTTGCGGATATGGATCGCTGCGGTTTTGATGAAATCCTGGATGGGATCTGCGTTGGCGGATTTGTCGCTACGGTTGGATCCGGACCCGGCAACTGCTTGGCTCATACGTTAGAGTCCCATCCCGAGGAATCCGCCGGAATCGGCGAGTGTTTTTTCGAGTTGTTCGATGCGTTGTTTTGTTTTCTGAGAATCTCCGGCTTGGATGAATTGGTTGAATTCCTCGATGACAGCGTTGGATACTGTTTCTGTGAACCAATCGACCACATGCTGTTCGAGCCAAGGCACATTTTCTTGATCGAGGTTAACCGACAAGCAACAGCGGATCGCTTTGGAATCGGCTGTGTCGGTGAACAAGACCCCTTCGAATTTAAAGGCGATCATGCCTGCGTTGGGATTGTTGGTGACGAAGAAACGGCAGGTCGCATTGTGCAGGTAATACGAATTGTGGGTGCCATGGTTTTGGATGGCACTTTTGATTCGTTTCCATTTGCCGATCAAAGCGGGGGATGCGTCCAGGGGTGGATCGAGCCGAGTGACGCTCCTTAAGGGTAAGCAGTCGAACTGGACATCCACCGGACGATGGCTGGAACGGGTCGACATTTCAGATCCCTGTTGATTGGGTATTGGTTGGTATGAGAAACTAGAGTCCTGCGAAGGCTTGTGTGAGCAAATCTCTTTCTTCTAGTTTATGCGAGCGAAGGGAGCCTGTCGCTGGGCTGGCGGATTCTGGACGAGAAATCAGCGATAGCGGGTAGGATTTCATGATGTCATCACCCCATCGCATCTTGATGAATTGCCAAGCTCCCATGTTGCTCGGTTCATCTTGGTACCAGTACACAGGTGTCCCGGCTGGGTACTTCGAAAGGGCTTCGACGACTTGCGCTGGGTCCATGGGGTAGAACTGTTCGATCCTGACTAGTGCGACATCAGTTCGATTGAGCTTCTTTCGTTCTTCGAACAGATCGTAGTAGGCTTTTCCAGAGCTGATCAAAACACGGCGGGTCGAAACGTTGGCTGGTCGGTCATCGGGAAGGATCTTTTGGAAGGATCCGTTTTGGATATCGTCTAGGACCGAGGTGCAACCTGGGTGCCGCAAGAGGCTCTTGGGGGTCAGTACGATCAGTGGCTTACTCCACTTGGACTTGACCTGTCTGCGGAGCAGATGGAAGTACTGAGCTGGGGTCGATGGTTGAGCGACGATGATGTTGTGTTCGGCCGTCAGGAGCAGCAGGCGTTCGAGCCTGGCGCTGCAGTGCTCGGGGCCTTGGCCTTCGAACCCGTGAGGCAGGAGCATCACGAGTCGGCTTAGTCGGTTCCATTTGTCTTCGGCGCTGACGATGAACTGATCGACGATGCACTGGGCGACGTTCCAGAAGTCCCCGAATTGGGCTTCCCACATCACGAGTCCTTCAGGGCAATCGAGGCTGTAACCGTATTCGAATCCGAGGACTGCGGCTTCCGAGAGGGGGCTGTTGACGATTTCGACTCTGGCTTGGTCTGCTCGAAGTTGTCCTAGGCCCATGTACTTGGCATTGTTGTCGACATCATGGAGCACAGCGTGCCGGTGGGAGAAGGTACCTCGCTCGACGTCCTGACCGGAGAGCCGCAGAGGGTGGCCTTCGATGCTAAGAGAGCCAAATGCGAGGGCTTCGCCAGCGGCCCAGTCGAGTCTTGTTTTGCCGATCGCCATTTCGCTGCGGTCTTCGAGAACTCGAGCAATTTTTTTGTTGACGTGAAATCCCGTTGGGACTTTGCTGATTTTCTCGAGGACTTCTGTGGCCAAATCCGGGGTGATGTTGGTTTTGGCATTCAAGTCGGTCGGTTCGGGGCCGCCGAAGTAACCTTCCCAGATTCCTGTCAAGGATTGCAGGTCATGGACAAAGGGTTGGCTCTTTGCCAATTCGAATTCGCGGGTCAGTTGTTGGTGCCGATCCTCGGAGATTGCATCGGCTTCCAGACGGCTCATCCCGTTCATGCTCAGAAGGTGATCGAGATAGGATTCTCGCACCCCTTTTTTCGCATCGATGGCCGAGTACATCAAAGGTTGGGTGAATCGTGGTTCATCCGACTCGTTATGTCCGAGTTTACGGTAGGCATACATGTCGATGACGACATCTTTCTCGAACTGTTTGCGGAAGTCCATGGCGATCGCGACGACTTGTGCGACGGCTTCGGGGTCCTCGCCGTTGACGTGAAAGATCGGGATTTCTAGCATTTTTGCGATGTCGGTCGCGTAGGTGCACGATCTTCCTTGGTCGGGCTCGGTGGTAAATCCGACTTGGTTGTTGATCACGACGTGCAGGTGGAGTTTTTTCCCCGTACGGGTTGTCCAATCGCTGCTGTAGCCCATGTGGTACTTGACATCCCCACCGCCACGGAACATTTCGGGGTTGGGGTCGTCGAACGACCAGAAAATACTTTGGGCTCGCTTGCCCATAATATTCGCTAAAACATTCAATCGCCCTCGGTGGGCCATGGCCATCACCACGCTTCGAACGCCGTGTTCGCCTGCTTTTTCCAAGGCTAGATCCAGAAGCGGGATCAAGCTCTCAGAGCCTTCGAGCGAAAATGTTTTGGAACCGGTGTATTTTTTGCGTACGAATTCTTCGAAAAGTGTCGCGTCGGTCAACCTTGTATAAATTCGGTTTTGCACATCGCGAGACAATTGCAATCGGTTCTCGGTAGCTTCCATTCGACGCTGAAGCCATTCGCGAATGGTTCGGTTATCGATGTGCATGAACTGCGCGCCGATGCTGCGGCAATAGGTTTCCCGCAATTTATCGATAATGTCATTGAGGGTACGGCCCGTCGTGTAGTGGATATCGGGAGCAGCAAAGGGTCTTTGCAGATCCTCAGGTGTCAGTCCATAGGCCGAAGGATCGAGTTCGGGATGTGTTTTTCGGGAAAAGCCCAACGGATCTATTTTGGCTGCCAAATGGCCCCTAACCCGGTACTCCCGCACCAACTGATCGACGCGCTCTTGCATGCGTGCCAACCAAAGGGCATCGGGGGCCGCTGTCGATTCGCCATAACCGTGCGAAGGGACCGATTCGGACACCAAACTCTCTGATTGGGTGCTTAAGGAAAAATCCTCAAAGTACCTTCGCCAAGTCTCCGAGACGCTAGTGGGGTCATTGATGAATCTCAGGTACAAGTCGTCGATGTAATCGAGACTGGTGGTATTCATGGCAGTCTTTTGAATTGGAGTTGAGTGTTTCGGGGATTCGTTGGGCAGGCGGTTCGATTCGCCGATTGGCTCTAGAGCGACGTTAGCCGCCCTTGCCGGTTGCCCTAAGGGGCAAGAACCGCCTTTGGTCGGTTGCAAGGGGAGGGCTTGCCATCCGTACCGAGGGACTTCCCGAGATTATAACTGCGCCATTCGGTCGCGGTAATGGAGGTTTATCAGTTCCATTGATGAATTTTGGGAAGATCGGAAAGGAAGTTTGGATCCAGGACGCAAGGAGTGAAGCGAGGTTTGATGGGGTTTTGCGTTGGCCAGGAATCTCGGAGGCCTGGACACCGTCCGAGTTGGGGGGCTGGGTAAGCTTTGCCGATTACGAAAAATTTGACGAAAAAATCAACTTTAACGGCAGTGCGGGCCGATACCTCCCTATGAGTGGATGGGTCCGCCCCCCCTTTGGACCCTGACGCTGATTCCCTTTGATGCCTTTCGCACGGAAGTACCTCACGTGAACCGACTAGCAACCCAATTCTGCGTGTTGATCTTTGCTCTTGCCGGTAGCCTGCAAGCTCAAGACTTGCGCAAGTACCGGGTCCAAAGTTCTGGCACCCGACCTAAACCCAGCGCACTTTCGAGCGTTCCGGCACGATTGTCGGGAACTCCTCGCCCTGCAAAGGTTCGAGCCAGGCCGGCTTCGAGCCGTTTGGCTCAAGACCCTATCGACGAGTCGGAGATGATTGTCGACCAAGGGGAGATGATCCAAGGGGAGATGATTTACGACTCCGAGCCGATGGAACAGGACCTAGGCGAGGTCTACTACGAGGATGACTCGATGATTGTTGCCGACGAGGGCTTCGAGGGGGCCTATGGCAGCTACAGCGAGTGCGGAAGTTGCGGCGACCAGGGTTGTGGGTCCTGCGGAACAGGCAGTCCTTTCGGTTTCGACCTTTGCAATCCATCGGGAGATCTACCTGGACGCCAACTTTGCATTTGCCTTCCTTCGCACGGTTGGGTCAGCGTCGATTATCTTGGTCTCTTTGCCAGCGGCATGAATATGCCAGCCCTGGTTACCTCCTCGCCTGCAGGAACGTCTCAATCCCTCGCGGGGGTTTTGCCGGGTGCAAGTGTTCTTTACGGAGGAAACGACGACGCTTTTAGCGATCAAATCAATGGGATTCGCGTTCGGGTCGGAATTTGGTCGGCGGTCCGCCCTAACTTTGGCATCGAAGGAGAGTACTTCGGGTTCAACGAACAAGACGATATCTTCACGGCGAGCTCGTCGGGATCACCGATTTTGGCTAGGCCCTTTTACAACAACATCACCGGGCTTCAAGATTCCGAGTTGGTTGCATTCCCGAACTTGCTCAGCGGTAGTGTTCAGGTCGAGGCTACTTCGAGGCTCGATGCGGCTGCAGTCCGGTTCCGCCACATCTTGTGCTGCGGGGAAAAGGGAAGTTGCTCTCCTTGGGATTGCGCTCCTGTGGTAGCACAATCCCGCATCGATGCGACGCTCGGATGGCGTTTCATGCAATTGGATGAAAGTCTGACAATCACTGAAGAACTCAGTTCCTTGAATCTCAACAACCCAGGAAGCTTCAGGATTCGTGACGACTTCCAAACCTTCAATCAGTTCAACGGCTTGGAATTCGGCTTCCAATGGTTGTATCGTCGAGGCTGTTGGTCGCTCGACGCGATGACGCGAACGAGTGTGGGCGTATCGAGACAATGGTTGCAGATCGACGGCTCGACGCGTAGCCCTCGGGATGCTGCACCGCAGGTCGGTGGCCTGCTGGCTCAACCCGGCCGAAACATCGGTGTCTACGATCGGAATGAGTTTGGCGTCGTGCCAGAGTTTGGAACGACCCTTGGCTATCAATTGACCGAGCGGCTCAAACTCAACGTCGGATACACCTCGATCTATTGGAGTAACGTGCTGCGACCAGGGGATCAAATCGACAACACAGTCAACACGAACCTTTTGCCCCCTGCAATCCCTGGAAATGCCCACATGGGCCAACCGTTTGCCGTCCGAGAAGTCGATTATTGGATCAGTGGGTTTACCGCCGGGGTCGAGTATCGCTGGTAGTCAAAATCTCTACTGCCGATACGACCGGTAGAATCCCTCAGGTCCCAGAAATAGGAAAGGCTTGCGTCGGCTCTTGCCGATGCAAGCTTGGCACGTTTCATGGTATTGGTTTCCATCACGAGTTGGGTTTACTACGATGGCTGGCATGTGGGATCGACTGAAGAACGCTTTGTTAAGCTCGGTATGCGAAGGAAATCGGAACTCTTCGCAGCGCAGGCAAGCTCGACGCAGGATCCGTATGGAACTGCTCGAAGGCCGCCAGCTTATGGCTGCCGATATCCAGGGAATCGTTTATCACGATGTGAACAACAACGGGACGGTCGAGGTCGGTGAAGCCCGATTGAACGGCGTTCCTGTTCAACTGTTCTTGGACAATGGCGATGGCGTTTTCGGAAGCTCCGACACTCTGAAAGCTTCGACTACCTCTGCGGCTAACGGGTTGTATTCGCTCAATGCTGAGGTGGCCGGCACGTATTTCGTCGTCCAGAACTCCGAGCCTGCCGGATTCGTTCAGCGTCAGAACCAACGGGTCCAGAAGATCACTTTGGCGTCGGCAGACCTCGCGATATCCGACAAGCTCCTGCTCGATACCTTCAACACCACCCAGCAAGTGGTCAATGCGAGCTTCCCAGGTGCTACACCCAACTCCTCGACACTCGCCGCCCCTGAGGCAATCGGTGGAGAGAGGGATCTGTTTGTCGACGCAACCTCGGGCACCGTCAGCATCGCAGCCAATGGAATTCCCAAGCCTGGTGAGTTGGTCTTCGACGTCGGAGGCGGTGCGAACGGAAAAAGGATCGTGAGCTATGACGGAGCCGATGGTAGCTCCAACCTGAGCCCCAACGGTCTGAGCAACCTGGATTTGACATCCTCTGGAACTGCCAATGCGTTCCGTTTCCAAATCGGCGGAGAGGCCGGTACGCGGTTGATCATCCGCGTGCACAGCGGTGCGAATGTTTCTACCCGCGAGGTAGCGATCCCGACGACTTCAGGTGCGAATCCCACCGCAGATCTTATTGTCCCGTTTAGCGATTTCTCGACATCGGCAGGTTCTGGAGCAAACTTCTCGTCCATCGGTGCGATTGAACTCGAAGTGACCGGACCGGATGCAGCCGATGCGATCATCAACGCATTTAGCACCATCGGACCGACAACGCGATCTGTCAACATCGCGAATCTGACGGCCATGGCCATCGGCAACCAAGTCTTCGCGGACAAAAACAACAACGGAATCTTCGATAACACCGGGGTTCAGCCCGAGGTCGGCGTTCCGAATGTTCAATTGCAGCTTTTCGAGGACTCCAACTCCGACGGGATCTACAGCCCGGGCATCGATCAACAAGCTGTCAATTCACTCGGTGCCCTTCGCACGGCGACGACCAACGCGGCTGGGATTTACGGATTTAGTCCAATCCCTCAAGGGAGTTACTTTGTTGTGATTCCCGCCTCGCAATTCTCTGCGGGTTCCCCGGCCGCCGGTTATGTCGTCAGTTCGGTCCTCCCCTCGGGGGCCTCGAACAACGTCAACACCGCAGTCCAGTTTGTCGGCGGTGGAGTAGTGACCAAACGAGTCGTTCTTGTTCCTCAAAATGGACCGGTCACCGATGGGGACAACGATCCGAATACCGACAACTCGATCGATATCGGTTTGAATCCGAATTTCGATCTTGCGATCGAGAAATTCGGACCCGCGACGTCCACGGAAGGAAGCACGATCACCTACACGCTCAAAGCGATCAACAATAGCCCTATCGATGCGAACGAGGTTGTCCTAAGCGATAACCTGCCCGATGGATTGCGTGTGATCAGCGCCTCGCTCAACAACGCATTTGTCAGCGTGCCAGCATCGGCCGTTGATAACAACCCATCGAACCCGGACAACATCAATTTCAACCTCGGAAGCCTTGCGGCAAGAACGAGCCAAAGCAACATCCAAATCGTCGCGGCGATCCTGCCTGGAACTGCGGTTTCTTCATTGATCAACTCGGCGATTATCAGCACGGCGGATCCCTCGGTCAGCGAATCGAATTTGAACAACAACACGGCCCAGGTTGAGACGATTCTGGCCGCTCCACTAGTTTCTCTGACTGGACGGATCTACGAGGATCGCAATCAAAATGGAGTCAGCGACGTGACCGATCCTGGCATCGTCGGTGCGAGCGTCATGCTCACGGGTACTCCGTTTGCTGGACTTCCACCGGTCTCTTTGACGACCTTCAGCGGCCAGAACGGCATCTACGCTTTCAACAATATTCAGCAAGGCAACTACAAGGTCGAAGTCGCCCAGCCAGCAGATTTCACCTTCCGCGCCTCGAACCCAGGAACGACGCAAGGAACTCCAGGTTTCAATCAGATTTCCAATATCAACCTCAATACGAACTCGTCGCTCAATAACATCGGCTTTACCAAAGCCTTCAGCAAACGGTTGTTTCTAGCTTCGTCCTCACCGCTTTCCTAGTATCCGATCCGCTCCGAGGCTGTTGCTTTGCCCCCGTGACAAAAGGCACTCCTTAGCGGCCAGTAGGCCGCTTTGGATCGCTCCCTCGATGCTCGATGTTTGCATGTAGTCGCCACAGGCTACGGTGCGGCCATTGCGATCGAGGCCCCCGCGCGGATCATAGGACCACAAAGGTTCACTCGGGTTGATAAAAGCACATGGGACCTGGTAGGTCCTCAAATGCCTCCAATGCGTGACGGTCCAACCAAACCAGTGCTCTAACTCGCTGCGCACTTCGGAAACCAATGCGTCGGTATCCATCGGGATCGATCGGTTGATATTCACGCTTGCCAAGACTTGGTCCCGTGGCGCATAGCTAGGCTGAACAAGACTCGGGAATGCGACGTGGTTGATGGCAAATGACTCCGAGGCGACTTGCCCTTTGGGGGACGGGTCTACGAGATTGCCGTTGAGCCATAAAATCGGCTCTCGCGTTGGGGCCGAACTTCGATCGATCGCAAAATACACACAAGTCGTCGCATTCCAGGAAAGCTTTTCTGGGATCGGCAGTCGATCCCCAAGAAGTCGTTTCGCGCCGCTGGCCTCGGTCGCTACGACCACTTGCATGCCATGGATCTGTGTTCCATCCGAAAGCTTGACTCCGGTATCAGTGATCTCTGCGACGGTGGTATTCAACCGCAAGACACCCGGCTTCCACGATCTACAGAGTTGCTCGGGGATCGCTTGGATCCCTCCGGCGGGTAACGCGGCAGTCGAGAGACCCATCTCGCGAAAGACATACTCCATCCTGGCCGAATCGATGTTGAGGCTAGAATCCAAAAAGATTCCACCTAGGAACGGTCTGAAAAACCTATCGATGATCCGCTCTGAGAAACCGACTTCCCGCAAACGCTCGAGGGTGCTTTTACCCCGAGACTTCAAGATTTCTTCGACGGGCAATCGCATCAGACTCTGTCGGTAGCGTTGTAGAGTCCAAAGATCGTTCCATGTTGCCACAGGAGCTTGCAAGGTCCGGATCGCATCGGAGAGCATGCGGTTCCATGGCGAACGGATCGGGTCCTTGACCGTATGCCAAGTATTACCGATGCGAACCATGGCTCCAGGGTGGAACGACTTGAGCTTGAGACCGCCCAAATCTAGAACCTCTTTGGCCCTCTGGTAACCGGTGAGGTAAACCTGGAACCCATGATCGAGCAGGAATCCATCGACACGGTCGGTTTTGAGCCTCCCCCCGGGTCGCTCGTCGGCTTCCAGGACCACGACATCGAGCCCTGCATCGATCAAGCTTTTCGAAGCAGTCAATCCGGCAAGTCCTGCTCCGACGACGATCGCGTCATGTATCCTGGAATCCGGTCCAAGCCTCGGGCTAGTCACTCGGGCTCTCCGTCGCTAGGTGCGGCTGCTAGGGTTTTCGGGTTCTTGAGTTTGGGGTTCTCCAGGTAGGCTAGTACCAGCGAGATATCCGCTGGGGTGATTCCGCTGATCCGCGATGCTTGGTCCAAATTCAATGGCCGGATTCGAGAGAACTTTTGCTTGGCTTCGTTTCGCAGGCTGACGATGGCCAAGTAGTCGAAATCGCTGGGGATTTTCTTATCCATCATGCGTTCTTGCCGCTCGACTTGCACCTGCTGGCGAGCCACGTAACCCTCGTACTTGATGTCGTATTCGACTTGCAAGCCGATCTCCTCTGGGAATCGAGCAAGGGATTCCGGGAATCGCTCCAAGAGACTCGCCCAGGTGACCTCGTTGCGCTTGAGGTACTTGTCCCCCGTGACATCCCCGATCCGTAAAGCTGCCACGGCGCGCTGGGCCGTTTCGATCTGTTCGAGCTTGTTGGTCAAGCGACTGTACCTGGCTTGATCGACCAATCCGAGCTTGTATCCCAAGGCCGTCAGCCGTCGATCTGCGTTGTCTTGACGGAGCATCATGCGATATTCAGCCCGGCTGGTGAACATGCGGTAAGGCTCGTCGACGCCGCAGGTCACCAGATCGTCGACCAACACCCCTATGTAGGCTTGATCCCGATTGAGGACCATTTCGGATTTGCCTTGGAGTCGCAGCGCAGCGTTGGCTCCGGCGACTAAACCCTGCGCTCCGGCCTCTTCATAGCCGGTCGTTCCGTTGAGTTGCCCTGCAAAATACAGCCCGGCTACAAGCTTGGTCTCCAACCAAGGATAAAGCTGGTCGGGGGGACAGAAGTCGTATTCGACGGCATACCCGTACCGCATGATTTGAGCGTTTTCAAGTCCTGGGATCAACCGGAACATCTGGTCTTGGACGTCCCGTGGTAGCGATGTCGAGATTCCGTTGACATAGATTTCCTGAGTCGTGCGGCCTTCGGGCTCCAAAAACAACTGGTGCCGATCCTTGTCGGCAAAGCGAACGACCTTGTCCTCAATCGAGGGACAGTACCTTGGCCCCGAAGATCGGATCTGCCCGGTGTACATAGGTGCTCGGTGAAGGTTCGCTCGAATCAACTCGTGGACGCTTTGGTTGGTGTAGGTGATCCAACAAGGAAGCTGCGATTCCCGAAGCGCATCGGTCATGAACGAGAAGGCCTGCGGACGGTCGTCTCCGGGTTGCATTTCGGTCTTGCTGTAGTCGATCGTCCGACCGTTGAGCCGCGCAGGTGTTCCGGTTTTGAATCGCTCGACGCGAAAATTCAATCTTTCGAACGCTTGGCTGATCCCCGACGTGGTCCCCTCACCGGCCCGACCGCCAGCCGTTTTGGCCTCGCCGGTGTGCATGATGGCCTGAAGGAATGTGCCTGTCGTCAGGACGATTGCGTCGGCAAGGTACATCGCGTCACCACGGACCCGAACCCCCCGGACCTGTGTCCCCGATGCGAGCGTTTCGGTGATCAGATCCTCGACGAGCTCCTGGCGCAAGTCGATGTTCGGGGTCTCTTCGATTTGCCGCTTGATATCGAATTGATAAGCTTTCTTGTCTGCCTGGGCACGCGGCGAGTGCATCGCTGCCCCTTTTCGGCTGTTGAGCAAGCGGAACTGGATTCCTGTGCGATCGATCGTCTGGCCCATCAATCCACCGAGGGCATCGATCTCTCGGACGATTTGACCCTTGGCAACCCCGCCGATGGCCGGGTTGCAACTCATCTGTCCGACCGTATCGAGGTTCCCTGTCAGGAGTGCTACGCGGGCACCGAGCCGAGCGGCCGCAGCAGCAGCCTCGGTCCCGGCATGTCCGGCGCCGACGACGATCACGTCATATTTGTATTGAATTCCCATGGATGCTTTGCGGTCAGAAATGTGGTCGAGCTCTTCAAGTCATTTTAAGTGCGAGCCAAGGTCTGTATAGGTCCTAAGGATTTACATCGACGTTAAGCTCGCAGGTAGCGGCACGACCGCCCCGCGTTGGGTGCAGACATAGGCGGCAATGCGTGCGGCCTGAGCATGGATTTGAGACAAAGGTCTCTGATTCAAGATCCCCATGATCAACGCAGCGGTAAAGGAATCGCCGGCTCCCACCGTGTCGATCGCGGTGACTCTCAAGGCGAGTTGCTCGTCCCATCGTCCATCGAGAAATACCGCTGAGCCCTCCGAGCCGCGGGTCAAGGCGAGGCAACGCAGCGAGTGCCGCTCGATGAGCGTTTCGCACATCGAGCGCTCGTCATCGCAACGCACTCCCAAGAGCCCAGCGACGACCGGAAGCTCTTCGTGGTTGAGCTTGACGATGTTGGCCCTTTGGATGGAGGCCGATAGGATTTCTGACGAGTAAAAATCTTGCCTAAGATTGACATCGAAGACTCGAAGCGTCTCGCGTTGGGTATGCTCCAAAAAACCTAGAATGGTTCTTGAACTCTTTTCCGATCGCTGGGCTAACGTGCCGTAGCAGACCGCATCGCACTGGCCCGCGAGCTCGATCCAGTGATTTTGAAGTTCCAGGAAATCCCAAGCCACCTCGGGTGCGAAGCGGTACTGGGGCGAACCCAGCGCGTCGAGCTCCACGCGGACGCTACCGGTAGGATGCTCCGGATCGACCGAAACCCAGCGGCGCGAAAGCTTGTGCTCCTGCATCCATAAGATCGCTTGGCTTCCCAACGCATCGTCTCCAACGGCACTCGCGATCCGAGCGTCGGCACCAAGACTAGCTGCATGGCAAGCGAAATTCGCAGGCGCCCCCCCAAAAAGAGCTCGGTCCTCGTACACATCCCAAAGGACTTCTCCGAGCCCAACGACGGTCTTTCGGTTCACTGCAATTCCTTGATAGCTTGAGTTAGTCGATCGATATCGCTGGAGTCATTGTACGCATGAACGGCGATGCGCAACGCTCCGTGCCTTACGCTCAAAATGATGCCTGAACGTATCAACTGCCGGCGGACCTCTTGAGGTTCCTTTCCCGGAAGGTGAAACGAGACAATACCGCTAGCATGCCCATCGAGCTGCGTTGGATTCGGCGGGACTGGCCAAGCCATCTGAGCACCCAGAGAAAGGAGTTCCTCTCGTGCCAATTGAGTCGTTTCCAAGACCCTTGCAGCAAAGCCGCTGTTTGGGTCATGACACCCATAGTGCAACAGAAGTTCGAGGCTAGAGGCTAGACCCAGCAGTCCCGCATGGTTCGCAGAGCCACCCTCGTAGCGAGCCGCGGAATTCTTAAACCGCTTGCCCTCCGCGACAAATTCATGGCTCGCATCGAGCGAGTTCCAACCCGAAAGAACATTCGTAAGCTGATCGAGCCGCGAGCGTCGAATGAACAGCAAGCCCGCACCCTCTGGTCCCATCATCCATTTATGCCCATCGGCAGCCGCATAATCGATAGGAACCCGACGCACATCGAGCGGAAAGACCCCCATGCCCTGAATCGCATCGACGAAAACCTGAGCTCCCCGGCGATGGGCAATGTCACAAACCTCCTGAAGATCGACCCGATGCCCCGTGGCATACCCAACCCAACTGAGACTTACCAATCGCGTCGTTCCATCGATGGCAGATGCCAGTTGCGCTAGATCGATCGATCCATCGGGCCCAGGGGCAATCCTTCGGACCTCAACCCCGCGATTCCTCAGCGCCAGCCAAGGGAGTTGGTTGCTCGGAAATTCATTGCTCGGTAGGACCACGCTATCTCCCACTTGCCAGGGGAAAGCCAAGGCAATCGTTTGGATTCCCAAGGTGGTGTTCGGGACCAAGGCGATTTCGTCCGACTCCGCACCGAGCAAACAGGCCGCTTGGTTCCTCAACTGCGAAGCCTTGGCCGACCAAGCCGGCCAGTGGAAATCCCCATCGATGGATGCCTCCATCGCATAATCCCCAATCGCCCGCGCGGTCTTTCGGGGCAAGGGACCGACGGCCGCGTGGTCAAAATAAGCCCATTTTTCCACAATGGGCATTTCTTCTCTGAGTTGATTCCAAGGATCCATAAGTTCCGGTTTTATCAAAGTTTCCCCCGAATCATCCCCTCGTGGGAATGTTTTTTGAGAAAAATCGATGTAGCTGGTGGGGATTGCTGACAGTCGCAAAACTTCAACTATACTAGCCTGCCGATTCGGGAAGAGCGGTCTTTGGGTTGTCAGGTTCCCGGTGTACGTTCCCAGTATCCGATTCCCAGTATTTACCCGTGTCCGATTCCCAGTGTCCGATTCATGGCTCTTCTCCACGCTGTAGTCCGAACCCGTAGATAATGATGCATTTTTCGAACCCGATGCGTGCGGGCCTCCTAGCTGAGCGACGAGGTTATTGATGCCCAGACTCCTATGTTTACTCGGACTTGTCGTCTCAGGTCTTGTGCTTCTGCTGTTCCTCGCCGATCTTGCATTATCCTTCACCGGCTCGGGGGGAATCTTCTCGTACCCGAGCTTGTTGATGGATATCGCATTTATCATCGCCTCGGCAATTCTCGGCTACCTCGCTTGGTCGGCCCTCAAAGAACTCAAATAGCGTTCAGCTCGACGGTCGAACTGCTCGATACGCACTCAAAGGGTCGTGGTTTGTATGAAGTTCAACCCGGAAAGCTGGTACCTGGAACGTAAAGTCTGGGGTAAGCTCGATTCGATTCTTTTAGCTCCGAGGGGTAAGAATCCTGCGGCTTTAGTCGTACTTTGCCACGGATTTGGAGCTCCTGGAACCGACCTAGTTTCGTTGGTTGAAGAAATCGTCCCTTTGCTTCCCGAAAGCGAATCGTTTCCCGCTTTTCTGATTCCTGCGGCTCCGATGGATTTGGAAGACTCCCACGGAATGCCCGGCGCGAGGGCTTGGTGGCTGATCAATATGGCCAAACTCGCCGAACTTTCAGCCGTCGATAATCTCGATGCACTCAGGAACGAAATTCCACCGGGAATCGATGAAGCGAGAGGTGCTCTGGAGGATTGCATCGAAGCGTGCCTGAGCGATAAACAGTGGTCCGCTACACCTTTGGTCCTCGGTGGATTCTCCCAAGGAGCAATGCTCTCGGTCGATACTGCAATCCGCTCCAAACGGATCTCACCGGTAGCTCTAATCGTTTGGTCCGGTGCACTGATCTGCGAGTCGAGCTGGAAGCAAGCCTTTGAGACGCGTCCTAGGAGTTTCCAGGTCTTCCAAAGCCATGGGCGTCAGGACATGATCCTCCCTGTCTCGACAGGTCGATCGCTCCTAGGATTTCTCCGCGACCTGGCCCTACCCATCGAATACTCAGAGTTTTATGGCCCTCATACCATCGCGACCGAATCGCTCGAGGGTGCGGCCAAGCTTCTTGCGAACCTCTTGCAAAAGTAAATGCTCTAAGCTGTTCTACTTGCCGCCGCGAAGCGAATCGAAGTACTCTCGGAGTTGATCTCGCTGGGCCTTGGGCAATTCGATGTTTTCGATCGCATCGGGAGCATCGGGCTTGGCGGATTTGATCGCTTCTCGAACCTCTTCACGGGTTAAACCTTTGCGATTCTTGCCGCCGACTTTTTGGCCGGGCAACATCTCCCCCTTTCGCATCTTGTCGCGAACTTGAGCGTCGTACTCTTTGAACCCCGCTTGCTTCTCGTCTCGATCGCCTGCTCCTCTCCCTTCGCCCTCACCCTGGCCTGGTTGCTCGTCCTGGTTTTCCCCTTTTCCTTTTCCTTTAGCTTGGTTTTTTCCGGTGGCTCTCGATTGCCGTTTGTCGGCTGGGTCTTTACCCTCCTGGCTGGAGTCTTGGCTTTCGGACATTTCGCCATCGCCTTCTTGACCGTCACCTTCTGGACCGTCACCCTCTTGACTATCCCCCTCTTGATTGGCGGATTCCCCTTGACCGTCTTGCTGCTGATCTCCCTTTTGGCCCGCTTGTTTTCCAGATTGATTGCCGGCTTGTTGGCCTTGTTTGGAAGATTTATTTGAGGATTTGCTGGAGGATTTGCTCGACTTGTTTCCCTCTTTGCCCCCTGGGTTTTGGCATTCTTTGCATCCTTGGCCGTCGCACTCTTCGCACTTGCTCGACTGCTTGGCATCTTCGATTTCCTCGATCATTTTCTCGAGCTCTTTAGCGGCTTGCTGATCCTCGGAGAGTTCTTCGAGTTGCTTTTGAATGTCCTGTATGGCCTCTTGGCTTGCGTTTTTATCCCCGGACTTCATGGACTTTTGGGCTTTTTCCAGTTGATCTTGAAGCTTCTCCATCGCTCGGTTCATGCGCTCGCCCTCTTGGAGCTTTTCGAGTTTCTTCCGAAGCGAGGCGGTCTTTTCTACGTCGCCTTTGCTCTGGGCAGTGTTGAGTTCGTTTTTGGCTTCTTGGATGAGCCCTTCGCGTTTTTGGCGGGCTTTTTCGAGGGAGTCTTTCATCTGCTCGAATTGCTTTTGGAGTCGATCGGTCTGCTCGGGCTCTAGCTTGCCGGATTGAAGGGCTTGGGCCAGCTTATCCATTTCGTTCTTGGCTTCTTCGAAATCTCCCTCTTGGAGGGCATTGGCCAAATTCTCGGCGGGTCCTTGATCGAGGTCCTTTAGGTTCGAGAACGCTTCTTTCATCTGCTTGGAATCTCCGAGAGACTCCTTTTTCTGAGCCATTTCTTTCTTGATTTCGTTCAGGTCGGCGATCGCTTCTTTGGCTCCGAGGTCTGGCTTGTTTTGAAGTTTTTTGAGCTGTTCCTCGACCCGCTTGTACTCGTCAATCGCTTCGAGATCTCCTTTGTCTTCGGCTTCTTGTAGCTTCTTCTGAACCGACTTGAGGATCGGTTCGGTTGCGTTCTTGACGTTGGTAGCTTGTTTGGCTGCGGAATTGGCTAAGACTTGGATCGCACTCGGCTGGGCATCGGGAACCCAAAGCAAGGCGATGCAGGCTGCAAGAGGTAGGAGAATCCAAGCCCATTGTGGTGCAGGACGAACTGGAAAGTGATCGCGCAGGTCGATGCGGTCGACTTGCTTTTGCGCGTCCTGAATCAACGCTTGGCCTGCTGGCGATTGCCTTTCCGCGTCGGCGATCGCAAGGGCGCTCGAGCATCGTTCTCGCAAGTGGTATCGCTGATCGATCTCCACTGCGGCTTGGAGTCTCGAGGGCTTACGGATCCATGCAATCCAGGTCGCAACGACCAGAGCAGCAACAAGCGAGCCGATCGACCATCCCCAGGTCCATCGCTCAGGGCCCACTTCGGGGCTCCATTCGATGTGCCAAATCTTTGGGATCAGCAGTCCTACGAAGCAAATGGAGAAACAGGCCAGAAGGGCCCAATTGAGCCAATAGAGCCAGGAGTGGAAGAACAAACGACGCAGTGCCCGGAGGACTTGTTTTTGTAGAACTTCCATCTGGATCGATCAAACCTTTTTGATGGGGCGTTTTGGAGCGGGAGGCTTGAGCATTTTTGCCTTGTCATCCTCGGGCATCGGGGGCGTCGGTGGAGGAGGAGGCGGATTGCGATTGTTGTTGCGAGCTGGCGGATTCAGATCGGTCGTCGACTCGACCCATTCCCAACTGATGGGGTTGTCGAGCTCTCGGCCTGCGAGGATTCCCCAAGGGGTTCCTGTATGTTTTTCGACGACGCTCTGAAGGAGATCTTTGGCCAGCTTGGCCTCTTTCTCCAGTTTGCTATCGACGGTGACTTTGTCGCTGGGCTGAAGGTTCCATGTGTTGCTCTCGGGTTTGGTAAAGACCATGCCTCGCTTGGCCTTGGCGAGCATCGCGTTGTAGGACTCGGTTCGAATTTTAGCGGCCAACGCAGTGCCGTAGGAAAGTTCAAAGCTTGCGAGCCAACGAGGGGAGTTCTCTTTGCCTCGGGACTTTTCTCCTTCGGCAAGGATCGAACTCATTTCTGCCAATTCCGGGTAGAGACGAGCCGATTCGAGTTGGGCGTCGGTCAGCTCCTTGGTGAACGTGGCCTCATCGCGTTTGATGAAGACCATCTTTGGCTTCGAGAGCGTCCCTACACGGGACAATTGGGCAGCGTTTAGGAGGGCATATCGAAGCGGGCTTTTCTTGACGCGGGCCATGTACTCGGCTTCGGACAGGTAGTCGGGGCGATATCGGTCCATGATTTCCGGGTCGAAAAAATACGACATCTGCGAGGCAAAAGCCTCGGTGTCCTTGCGCTCAACCTTGGCGTTGAGTTTGCGATTCGGATGGATCGAAAAGTAAATGCCGCCGGTCTCGTAACAAAGCTTGGATAACGCATAGGGACCAAAGCCAGAATCCAAAACGGGCTCTTCCATGTAGCTGTCTTGGTATCCGAGTTTGACGCGCTCTGGGTAGAGGGTTTCCGGCCCCTGGTCGACCTCGGCCCAATCTTCGACCTGTGCATAAGCAGGATCGAATTCAACGAATTTGATGAAGGTTTTGTCTCGCCCAAACGGGGCCGGGACCCCGAGCACATAGCAGGGGATGGTCTGGAAACGGCAGGCTTTGATGGTCTCTTCGGCCAGGGCCAGATCATCGCCTCGCTCGTCGGTTACTACCAAAAGCATGACGTTTCGAGCGGGGTTGTTCCCTTTGGCCACACGGAAGGATTTGAACTTATCGACGGCGGTTTTGATGGCTTGAAAGACCATCTCGTCGCCCCCCTCGTTGCCGATTTTTCCAATCGCTTCACGGATTTCCGACAGTTCCGCCGTCGGCTGCTTGGTCAGGATCTCGACCTGGCTTCCAAAGGAAAGGATCGAGGTCAAGAGCGGTGGGACTTCGGCTGCACCCTCCCGCTTTTCCTTTTCGGCCCGCTTTTCCTTTTCGGCTTGGACGATCCCAAGTTGCTCGTAGATCCGATCGAACCGATCGCTGATCTCCTGCCGACGCTTGACCATCGAAATGCTGCTGTCGAAAACCCAGACGACCAAGGTTGGACGCTCTTCGAGCGATTGAAGGATTTCATAAGTCACCCGGTCGACAGCCCCGTCGGTTCCGGTGGTTCCAACACCGGTCATCCCACGGACCGAAGTGGGGGATTCGGTCAACCCTACGGCTTTCTCGACCGTGAAGGTTACATTCACATCGCCGTCGGGGATCGTCACATCGAGATCGACGGCTTCGACGGCCGAGACGTCCGCGACGATCGGAGCGCTCGAGAGCGCCATGTCGACCGAACCGATCGAATCGGCCCCAAATTCATCCGACGGAGTGTCTGAATAAGCGATATCGGTCACGACATCCAACGGGGCGAGTTCCTCGCTGAGCGGTTCGGAATTGATCAAGACCGACAGCAGTTGGGGTTGGGTGGCAATCGTGATTGAGGCAAGCCCGACAACAACCAGAACGTGAACCGCCACACTCGCTAGGAACGCCATCGAATCGCCATCAAACCAGGAGCCCGCCTCCTCGAGTTCTTCGACTTCGAGATCTTCGTCGTCCTCGGAATCGCCAAAATCGTCTTGGTCAGCAGGATCGAACTCGTTGAGCGACAGAGCATCGTCTGGCATCGATCTCAAGCCGAGTTCCTCCGCAGATTCGGGGATTGGGTCTTGGGTGCGTTGGCGAAGTCGTTTGAGCATTCTCACCTCACTCTGCGATTTTATACTCTGCGGTTTTATTTCGCAGTTGGTTTTCCGCGCTGGTCCTGGATCGTCGATCGATCCTGATTATTCTCGGAGCAATCCACTCCGATTTCAACAGGAATAGCAGTCAAAACGCGTGCCAGAGACACAAGAATCCGGAAAAATCCCAACTATTTCCAGTGTGCTCAGATCGCCGGTGTCCTTGATGCAAGATCGCATCGATCTGAGTTCTTTCGATTCATTCCGCCTCATCCGGCCAGCGATGGTCAGAGTGCGGCTTTAGGGAAACCATCGTTTAACCCCTGTTCAAACGGTGAAGATTCGATGAAAACTAGGTCTCTTCTAGGACTTGAAGGCACCAAGACGGGCCTTTGATCATCCAAGCCGAGTCTGGGGTTAGGTCATCCGAATTTATATTTTCTTGATTCCGAAGAGGGACCGTTATGTTATTGCACAGCAGGCGTCAAGGACGCCGTGGATTTACGCTCGTGGAGTTGCTCGTGGTCATCGCCATCATCGGCGTTTTGGTCGGCTTGTTGCTGCCGGCCGTTCAGGCCGCGCGCGAAGCGGCCCGACGGATGAGTTGCAGCAACAACATGCGACAGGTTTGTTTGGCCATCGCCAACTTCGAATCGGCCAGAAAGAAGCTGCCCCCTTCGAGCATCAACCTCAGTGGGACAGGGACCGCCAGCAGCGTCGTTCAAACCCAACTGATCGAATTCCGCAAAGAGGGTTTCGACGGGACCCAAAATGGTCATTACGCCAACCAGTGTTTTTTGACGATCATCCTCCCATTCATGGAAGCGACCAACGTCATCAACGCCCAGACGGCAGGTGCTCCGGGCGGATACAGCGTAAAACTCGATTGGTGGCACCCTCAGAACCGAGCCGCAGCTTCCTCGCCGATCGCTACGTACTTGTGCCCGTCATCCCCGGGTGAAAAATTTCTCGATACGGCACGACTCGGTTCGGGCGATCGGACAAGGTTCGCCGGGTCGACCGGAGATTGGCGTCCAGCGGTTACCGACTACATGGCCGTCAATCGTGGGAACTGGAACGGATCTGGAAGTGTTTGGAACATTCTGACCCAAAACAATCCGCCTTACCCAAGTGATTTTGGAGTCCGTGGGGGGATGGCGACCAACGAGTTTACCAAGCTCGCGGCGATCACCGATGGGTTGAGCAATACGCTGACGATTTCTGAGGCCGCCGCGCGACCGGCGCGTTGGAGCAACAACGCCAGGATCGAAGAGTACGCGGGTGGGACGAATCCCTACATGAACGGTCCTTGGGCCCACCAAGGGAACGATATTGCCGTCGATGGTTCTTGGTTTAACTCGGGGGCGACTCCCCCTCAGTTCGCCAACATCACTTCCGTTACAGCGGCCGCCGCCCCAAACCGATGCAGCTTGAATTGCACCAACCAAGGGGAAATCTATTCGTTCCATTCCGGGGGGGCCCACGGTGGACTCGGGGATGCTTCGGTTCAATTCCTAAGCCGATCGATCGACCTGCGGATTCTGATGCTCATCTCGGCCCGGGGGGATGGCGCTGTGGTCGACGCCGCAGCATTCAATCAGTAGCCGATCGCTGTTGATTCCAAATTGCTGGAAGAGAAAACGACGACAGAGCCGCATCGTTGCGATGCGGCTTTTCGCATAATGCGATCATCCGATCGATCTCCAACGGATCGGTCTCCTCGGCGACCACGCGGGTCTCGCCAGACTGCTGACTGACGAGCAATAGCTTGCGTCCAAATCGCATCAGGACCCATTGCTGCTTGGGACTCCATTGGGCCGTACCGATCACCTCGAGGACCTCCGAGGGCAGTTTTTTCTTGGACGATTCGGGCAAGATACGGCGCAGCAGGAATACCAATCCAAAGAAAAGACACACCACCATACCGAGCGAACTGAGAGTCCCAAAAACTCCTTGCGTCGAACTGCGTTGCACCTCCGGCGATCGGGCTCCCTGTGTCGATTCGATTCCTTTCGGTGCCGTCGAGGGCTTTGGAAGGGGTAACTTGGCAACCCCAGGGGCAAGAGCCAAAGAGTCCGAGGAGCGAGTCTCAAAAACCCGGGCCGGCGATTGGGCTTGAGAAAACCCATTCTCCGGGGTACTCAGTCCGAGCCCGATGCCAACGACAGCCGTGACGGCGATTCGAGAGAGAATGGCCCCAAAGGTGGTGTTTCGAAAGGATGCTTGGAGGCGTTCAACAGTCATGGTGTCGCGCTGGCCGGGCAGAGCAGTTCGACGACGCGGAAACATATCTGTCCGTCCAAGCATAGTATTTCACCTTTGGCCAATCGGCAATTGCCCGCGTAAAGATCGAACAACTGCTCTGCATGGGCGTCGAGAACGAGCAAAGCGTCTTCTGGGAGTTCGTAAAGAGACCGGAACGTAAGCTGAGTTCGCCCCAGTTCGATACGAAGTTCCTCGGTTTTAGCATCGGCCGCATCGGTTCGCAGCGAGCTGGAACCTGCAAGGTCCTTCTCGGCAGATCGGTGTGCATCGGAGGCCTGCGTGTTAGCTAGCAATTGAGGCTGCGTGGGGTAAGGCAGCATCGAGTTTTCGTTGGTCTTTTGGGTATCAAGGCATTCCGACCAGTCGGCAAGTCGATAGGGTTCGATTCCCGGATCCCTAAGGTTTGCGTTTGCCTGTTCCAAGGCGGCGACGGCCTCGAGGAGCATGCGCTCGGATTGAGCCATCGGCTCTTGGATTATAGGCTCGTGCCCTATTGGCTCGGGGGTCATTGGCTCGGGGGTCAATTCGGTCATCCGGAACTCTCCTGAGTTGGGTTTCCGCGTTGGATTTCTGGTCCATCGGATCGCAGCCCGATTGAGGGACCCTGGGGTTTCTCAAAAAACGAGAATGGAATCAAGTCGGATTCATCAAATTCGATCTCTCGCTGGGCTCTTTTTGGTAAGATCTGCACGTCGCGTGATTTGCAAGAAGCTATTGGTGGCAATTGCTCAGGCGTTCTACAGACAGGTCATGAAGAGGACGGTTTGCCGTGGAAGATCAGGACATTCAAGAAGGTCGGGTTTTCGTCGAGACGATGGTGGTGCTGCTTCGATCGGCTCCGACGATCGAGGAGATGCGGACGGTATTTGGCGAATTCACCATCAATCGGGCTAGAAAAGAAGGGATCGATACCTGGGAGCATTGCGGCCCGGCCCTGTTTTTGGAGTATCGACCGGAGTATTTTGGTCAATTCGTCGTCGATATCGTCGATCGTCCGTGGCCCGATGAAATGGACTTCGACAAGCCCGACACCGCCTTGCACAAAGCCTGGGTCGAGGGCTGCTTTGGAATCGAAACCTGTCCAGGAGCCCTAGAGCGAGCCATCGAGCACTCTTGGGTCTGGCCCGAGGGCCGCGAAGCGGTCAAGGAAGCGAAAGCCTTCCTGCGTGTGCGGACGACTTTCTCGCTCGATCGCGACGAGGAGTTCGAGGATGATGACTGGATCCCTGACGATTACTTCGCCCCCGAAGAATTGATGGAAATGCACTCGGTGGTTTTGGCATTGCTCAAGCTACCGCAGGCGATTTGCTACTTCAATCCCCAGGGTGAGGTCTTGCGAGACGAAGCTTCCTTCGATGAAGCCGACGAATTGTATTTCGAGAACGAGGTTCCCGCATTGGAACTTTGGAGCAATGTCCGATTGTTCCGGTTCGATGATCAATGGACCATGATGGACACTGTCGGAAACTCGCAAGTTCAAGTACCCGATTTCGAAGCGGTCTTCTTCACAGAGGCCTATTCGCCAGCGGATGTCGAGCAGTTCCTTCGCATCGCAACGATGTACTTTTTGGAGGACGCCGAATTCGAAAGCCGCGAGGGGCTTAAGGACGAAAACGGGGTAAACTGGAAGTTATCGATCCATCTCGATAGCCTATGCGACCCACCCCGGCAAATCATCCGATTGACCCCCGAGGATCAACGCCAGTTGCCCGAAGGTCTTTAGACGATTCGTCCCCTGTTTGCCGAAGGTAACGGGAAGCAAAAAAATGGTTATCGATCGAGTGGATCGAAGCAATGAACCGAAGTGCCCGATCCACCGTTCAAGAGTCCTAGATACTAACATCCTTTAGGTGTGTCGATGTCGATCAATACGCGATTACTCAAATGCTTGCTCCTCTTTGCCATGGCCCAACCGTGCTTGGCCCAACCGTCCTTTGCACAGGATTCGAAACAGAACTTCTCTGCAGACTTCCAAAAAGCGATCGGTGAAAAGCAATACGACCAAGCGATCGAATTGCTCGACCGATCGGTGGATGCTCCAATCTTCAACCGCATCACGGGCCGAACCCAAGTCGCCTCGTTGTTGATGCAAGCGGCTAGGCAAGACGACGCGATCGTTCAATTCGATAAAGCTTGCAACGCGGCGATCGAAGCGGCCGAAGCAGGCCAAATCACGAACCAAAACCTCGCCGGTACCCTGATGCTTGCGTCGGCGATGTCCCAACGGCTCGATCAGGAGAAATCCTCCAAATGGATTGCTCGAGGTCTAGAAGTGATCCAAAAAGGGCTTTCCGATCAAGAGCTCACCCCAGACCATCGATCGGTTCTGGAACTCCTGCGGATCAAAACCCAATCGGCAGCGCCGTCCCAAGCCGAAACGCATAAGAACTCCCTCTTGGAGTTCATCGCCCGATGCGAGGAACTCTTCTCGAAGGATTCTTCCAATCCTGCCAAGGTCGCATCGATGATCAGTATCTGGGGTACCCAGATGCAATTTGCAGATGCCGACCTAACTGAAAAGACCTTCGAGAAAGCCAATGCACTGGCCCAAGAGGCACTCAAGCAAACCGCAACGCCGGCAATCGTCTCTTCCTACTCGGCCTTAGTCACAACCTACGTCGGCAGAAATGCCCGAAATGCACCCGATGCGGCCGCCAAAGTCCTCGACCAAGCCAAAGCGGTTTTCAACAGCATTGAGTCGGAGGACAAGTCGGTCACGCAGATCGTCGAGAACTTCTCTAGAAATGTGAAAAACATCGAGAGAACCATCGAGAGTTCCAAGAGACTTCTGGCCATGGTCGGAAACCCAGCGCCTAAAATCGACCCCATGGAATGGGTCAACGGGGAGCCTTTCAGCGATCTTTCCGACCTTCGGGGCAAGGTCGTTTTGATTGATTTCTGGGCCGTATGGTGCGGCCCTTGTATCGCCACGTTTCCCCACCTGAAGCACTTGGATCAAGAGTACGGAAAACAGGGACTGACCATCCTCGGAGTAACGCGACAGTACAACTATGCCTGGGACGATGAAAAAGAAATTCATGTTCGAAAAGAACAGCCCGAATCGGTTTCGCTCGAAGACGAAATGAAGATGCTCGAAAAGTTCATCGCCAAATATGGACTCAACCACAGGACCATGATCACCCCCCAAGACAGCCAGATGCAATCCCAGTACGCGGTGACTGGCATCCCTCACGCGGTCCTGGTCGATAAACAAGGGATCGTGCGGCTCGTGAAAGTCGGATCGGGTAGCCAAAACGCCGAAGAAATCGAAAACACCATCAAGAAGCTCCTTGCCGAGTAGCCCCCAGTTTCGGATCGAGCTGATCTGGCCGTTCGAAGAAGACTGATGAATCGATGAAAACCAAATGGAGAGCGAGGCTAAGGCTTTGGGGTAAGAAACGCGGCGGGCGAATGACCGGTTGGTGGTTTATCGGTTCGTTGGGTGAAGCCCTCTTTTTCGCCGCCGTCTTCCTCATCGGGGTCTTCCTCTCGGCCATTCTCGTCAGTTGGCAACTGATGTCTCAAAGCACCCAGCCCTTGAAAATTGGCTACGGATTTTGGCTGTTCCTCGGTGTTTGCCTGTCGTTTGTCGTGATGGGAATCGTCGGATTCTGGTACAGGGTGCTCAAAGTTGTCACCAGCGACGAGCATCGGGAAGTTCTAGATCTCAAGAGTATCCTTCCGCAGCCTTTGAAGGAAACTCAGCAGACCAAAAGGGTCTTAACACCACCGACCATTCCCGATGTGAAGCGATTGACCGATAGCCCTGGGGCTCGGTTGGCCTATCGGCTTCCGAGCCAAATCCCCGAAAACGGAGCGCTCGTGGCCCTAGGGGTCTTCGCCATGGCTTGGAATGCGATGATCGCGGTTTTTCTTGTCATCGCGGCCGAGAACTTTCTGCGTTCCCAAGTCCCATGGCAGTTGATACTGCTGTTGGTACCGGGAATTTACGTTGCGATCCGCTCCGCACGGTTGTTCTTCCGATCCTTCATTCGAACCCTGGGAATCGGTTCGACGACCGTGGAAATCCAAGACCTACCCCTGCTCCCTGGAAGGGAATATGGTCTGGAAGTCGTCCAGTACGGACGATTGGTCATCAAGAAAATCACTGTGCGGCTAGAATGCCAAGAGGAGAGCACTTATCATTTCGGTACCGACCTGCGGACCGAGCGACAAACCGTCTTCAGCCAGGAAATCGCTTCGCACGGTAGGGATCGTATCGATTGGGGATACCCCTTACGCATGGAATGCCGTTTTGCGGTTCCTCAAGATGCTATGCATTCCTTTCAGAGCAAGCATAATGCGGTCCATTGGAAAATAGTTGTCAGTGGAGAGGCAAATCGATGGCCATCGTATTCCAGAAGTTTTCCCGTCGTAGTCTACCCGCAGCCCAACCCGAGCCGAGCGATTGCCTCGTCATGATCCGACTGATCGGCTTGCAGCCGACCTACATGCCCGGCGATTCGCTGGAATTTGAATACCGTGTCGCAAACGTCGATCGAGGATCGATCGTCGCTGTCGAATGCTCGGTCTGTTGGATCACGGAAGGAAAAGGAACCGAGGACCTCGGAGTTCACTTCTTTCAACGCCTCGCTGGCGACTCCTTGGCGGCAATCGACTGGAGTATCGCTCAAAAGATATCCTGTCCGCTGCCGGTCTCTCCCCTGTCGTACGAGGGTCAACTGCTGAAGATCTCCTGGTGCGTTCGAGCTCGATTCTTTCTGAACGATGGCACTGAGCTCATGGCCCAACAGCCCTTCTACCTGGGCACAGTCACCCGCGAGATATGATCGATTCAACAACGAGCAATCCGTTCTGCTCCCGTTTTTTGCAGCCCGGTAGCATTCCGTTTTGCTTCCGAGGCACCGAGTCGATCTCCCAATTGGCCGACCGGATTCGAGCCCCCCAAGCCCCCAGCGCCCCCCGAGGCAAGAGAGCCACCCGAGGCAAAAAAGCCCAAGCGGCCTTGAAGCTCTCGATCGTCGGTCCTCACGGGTCTGGCAAATCGACTCTCCTGCATCAGTTAAACCAAGAGCTCCGAGGCAATCGCCAAAGCAACTGCCAGAGTGACTCAGGGCTTATTGTCTTGCATTCCACGTCGAACAAGCTTGCAGCACTCAGGTCGATCCTTAGGCGAATCCATCGCGACCAATGGTGCTTGATCGACGGTTACGAGCAGATTCCCCGATGGGCCCAATTCCTGATTATCGCACGGGCAAAGCCAAGGCGCGTGGCGCTATGTGTCACGGCCCATCGATTGCCATGGATGTTTCAAACCCTATGGGAGACCAGGGTCGATGCGCATGTCGAATCGCATGTGATCCAATGCCTGCTTGCAAATGTTGCTGCCAAAGACGGCGGACCGCCCAGCGTGATTTCGGACTTGCTTCATTCGCCTCACTGGGCTGCTTCTCGCCAAAAGCATCAGGAAAATCTTCGCGAGTCCTTGTTCGATATGTACGACTGGTGGCAAGCTACCGTCGACGATTTTCGCCGTTCTCGCTAGACTAAATAGCGTTATTCCCAATCGGTATTCGCCATTGGCACCCACTCGGAGTGTACTTATGTCCGTCGTGATGAATCTTCCTGGCTCTTTCTATCTTGGTCGCCGTTTCGATCTTGCCGAACGAAAGAGAACCGATTCCCAAGTCCATTACGAGTCGAAGCATCTGACGACCCACGCGTTGTGCGTCGGGATGACCGGCAGCGGAAAAACGGGACTCTGCGTGAGCCTGCTCGAAGAGGCGGCCCTCGATGGAATTCCTATCATCTGCATCGACCCCAAAGGGGATCTAGGCAACCTGCTCCTGACCTTCCCTGAACTTAAGCCCGAGGACTTTCGACGCTGGCTCGATAAATCCGAAGTGATGGCCAAACGCAGCGACGAGGACAAAGACCTTTCCGATGAGGAACTGCTGACCAAGACAGCCAAAGGCACGGCAGAAGCCTGGACCAACGGACTCAACGATTGGGAGATGAACCTCGAGTACTTGAAGTCCCTTCAGCAGATCGAAAAAGTGATCTACACCCCTGGCAGCAACGTCGGTGTTCCGCTGACAGTGCTCAGTAGCCTCGACGCCCCGTCGAAAGAAGTCCGTGAAGATGAGGAAGCTTTCCGGGATCAAATCTCCAGCGCTGTATCCGGATTGCTCTCGCTTTTGAGCATCAGTGCCGATCCGTTGACGAGCCGCGAGCACATTCTCCTATCGAATATCCTCAAGGATGCTTGGTCCAAGGGCCAAGACCTATCGATGGAAAATTTGATCCGATTCATCCAAACCCCACCGATCAAAAAGGTAGGAGTGATGGATGTCGATTCGTTTTTCCCTGTCAATGAGCGAGCCAAGCTCGCCATGTCGCTGAACAATCTGATGGCCTCGCCGGCCTTTGCAGGCTGGATGCAAGGCCAAGCCTTGGACATCGAGACACTGCTCTACACACCGAGCGGTGCGCCCAAGATATCGATCATCTCGATCGCCCACCTGAACGATAGCGAGAGAATGTTCTTCGTGACGATCCTGCTCAATGAACTCGTCTCGTGGATGCGCAGCCAAAACGGCACGAGTGCACTTCGCGCTATTTTCTACATGGATGAAATCTACGGGTACTTCCCGCCTGCGGCCAAGCCACCGAGCAAAGGCCCTATGATGACCTTGCTCAAGCAAGCACGCGCCTTTGGGTTGGGGATCGTCCTAGCGACCCAAAATCCGGTAGACCTCGACTACAAAGGGCTCTCGAATATGGGGACCTGGTTCCTCGGACGCTTGCAAACCCAAAGGGATAAAGATCGAGTCCTCGATGGTCTCGAAGGTGCATCGCTGCAACAAGGTGCTTCCTTCGATCGCAATGCGATGGATAAGAATCTTTCGGCGTTGGGCAAGCGTGTATTTTTGATGAACAACGTCAACGACAACGCTCCGACAATCTTTCAGACGCGGTGGGCTTTTTCCTTCCTTCGAGGTCCTCTATCGAGGCCCGAAGTCAGCAGTTTGATGCAGAGCAAAAAATCCGAGATCCTCCAAACCCGCTCAACCGAATCGTCTGAGAGTTCATCCGACTCGACGGTTTCATCCGATGCGAAGGGCTCGACCCAAAGTGCTTCGACGGTTGCTGCCGGACCACCGATCATCCCGGCGGCCATCGAAGTGCGGTACCTCGTTCCCAACAAAGCCTTTCGATCGAGCCATCGCTTGGAGTACCGACCAGGACTGCTTGCCAACGCCAGCCTCCACTTTGTCCGAGCCGCAAGCGACGTCGACACCTGGAGCGATATTCAGGTCTTAGCCCACATCTCGAGCAGCGTCCAAGAGCACTTGTGGGAAAACTCCCATAGGCTCGATCCCACGAGCTACGAACTAGGAGATCCAGAGAGTGGTTTTTCATTCGTGGATCCTCCTGCCGAATTGCTCCAGATCAAGAACTACAAATCTTGGGAAAAAGAGCTCACCGAGTATTTGTTCCGGCATGAAAAATGTGTCGTTTACAGCAGCAAAGCGCTCAAACAGAACGCAGCTCCGGGACTATCGGAACTCGACGCCCGCATGGAGTTTTCTCAGATCGCCCGAGAGGCTCGCGACAAGGAGATGGAGAAGATCCGCGCGAAGTACGAGGACAAACTCCGGACTCTGCATGCCAAAGTCACGACCGCCCAGCAGCGAGTCGACAAGCTCGTCGACGAGGCCAAAGCAAAACGGATGGATGGACTGGTCAATATTGGGACCTCGATTCTCGGAGCTTTGCTCGGTAATAAAACGCGCAGTGGGTCGAGGACCTCCTCGGCTGTTCGGGATCTTACGAGTGCAGCCAACAAAGGGAGCGATATCTCCAGGGCCCAAGAGACGCTCGATGAGTTGGTGTTGCAGAAGGATGCGATGGAACGCGAGTGCATCGCCGATGTCGAGAGAATCAAACGAGATTATTCGATTGAAAACCTGGTGCTAGAAGCCACTGAAATTCCGCTTCGGAAAGCCGACACGAAAGTGAAGCTCCTTGCGCTAGCCTGGGTACCATGGCAAATCGACTCCCATGGCAATGCGACATGCTTGATCGAAGGGTAGATCGATTGTCCCCAATCGATCGGCGCGATAAGCCACTGCGACCGGCAAAACCAACAGCCGCGAAAACCGTAAGACGCCTCCGCTAGCGCGTCGTCTCGGAGCTATTGAGACAATAGCTCTACCAAGTCAGAGCTAGTACGTGCTAACTCGATGCTTCCTGCGCCATCGCGATCCGAGCGATCGCCTCGGGGAGAGCCTCGCACTCAAGTTCGAATACCCGCTTTTGCAACGTTTCGGCGGTGTCCCCCTCGAGCACCTCGCAGGCACGCTGCAAGAGGATCGGTCCATGGTCGTACTGGTTATCCACAAAGTGGACCGTGCAACCGGAAATCTTCACCCCAAAATCGATTGCCGCTTGATGCACACGCAGTCCATACATCCCTTTGCCGCAAAAGGCAGGAATCAGCGATGGATGGATGTTCACGACTCGATTTTCAAAATCAACCGGGATCAGCAGATGCTCCAAATAGCCTCCCATGATCACCCATCGGGCGCCCGAGCGGCGGATCGCCTCGAACATACTTAAGGAATGCGATTCCCCATCGGAAAAGCTACGGCGTCGTATCACCTCCGTCGGTATCGATTCGGCTTGGGCCAAGGCAAGCCCCTTTGCGGCCGGGTTCGAGGAGACAACCAATCGGAATTCGACGGGCAACTCAGAGCCTCTCTTGCGTTCGATCAAATTTTTGAGCGTGGTTCCACCGCCGGAAATCAAAACAGCGATCGGTAAAAGCGGACTCTTGACCACATTAGCTCCAGTAACGCAGAGGTTTATTTTGCGAACCGACTCTTGCCGGTCCCCTCGATGGCTTGGCCGATCGGCCAACACTCAAAACCGAGCGACTTGATCATGTTTTGAATGCTTGTGGCAAAATAAGGCCTAACGATCACGACAAATCCAACCCCCATGTTAAACACTTGATCCATTTCTGAATCAGCGATCTGACCGAGTTGCTGGATCCATTGGAATACCGGAAGGATTGGCCATGACCCTCGTTCGAAGATCAAATCGACATCGGGGGGCAAAATACGTTCGGTGTTTTCCAGCAATCCACCTCCGGTGATATGCGCTAGACCATGAACGACCGTCTTGGTCTTGTAATGACTCAGAATGGTTCTCGTCAATCGGCTGTAGATCAAGGTCGGTTCGAGCAGGGCCTGAGCAACGGTCGTCTGCAATTCCGGAATGTAACTTTCCAATTGGTACTTGCCTACATCGAAAATCGCCTTGCGGGCTAAACTGTATCCGTTGCTATGGATGCCCGAGGAGTTGATTCCAAGGATCACATCCCCTGATTGGATCGCTTTACCAGAAATGATATTCGACTTGTCGACCACACCGACACAGAAGCCAGCGAGCTCGTAATCCCCAGGCTCATAATGGTCGGGCATGATCGCCGTCTCACCACCGATCAGACTGCATTCGCCGTCGATGCATCCATCGGAGATGCCCTGGACAAGCTGTTCGAGCAACGTCGGATCGTCTTTGGACATCGCCACATAATCCAGGAAGAACAGCGGTTCGGCTCCCGTGCAAAGCACGTCGTTGACGCACATGGCGACAAGATCGATGCCGATCGTCGCATGCTGCTTGGCGAGGATCGCGACTTTGAGCTTGGTTCCAACCCCATCGGTCCCGGAGACCAAAATCGGCTGCTTGTAGTTGCGCGCGAAAAGCTTCTGCGAAAAGTCCAATGCGAACAGACCGGCAAAGCCTCCGTCGTTTCGCATCACCCGAGGGGTAAAGGTCCGATGCATCAGCTTCGGCAGGCGACGCATGGACTCTTCATAGACTTCCAGGTCGACTCCGCTGTCTTTGTAGGTGATTGCCATTCGAATGCCAAACGTTAAAGAACCGCCTTGCAGGCCGGCCCGCGCGAGCCCATGAACATCTTCTGGCGAATTATCCACAATCCCAACGAATTCGACGAGGGGCAAACGGCCCTATTGCAACGAAAAACTAGCCCGAAAGAATCTGCTGGTACAACGCTCGGATTCGGGCCGTCATCAGCCGATGGCCGAACCGCAGGCGACATAATTCGCGCCCGGCAAGCCCGAGCGATCGTCGCAAATCGGGGCTTTTGGCCAAGTGCAAAATTCCCTCGGCCAGCGGGCCGATCGATCCTGGACCCAATAGAATGCCCGTTTTCCCATCGAAGACCACCTCTCTGGCTCCATCGATGTCAAAACTGATCACCGGCTTGCCGGCGATCAGGGCTTGGGGCAAAGCCCTAGCAAGCCCCTCTCGAAGCGAAACATGCACGAGCATATCCATCGCCCCGATGCACTCTGGGATTTGATCGGGGGAAACCAGCCCCGTAAAGATAAAGTGCCTTTGAAGACCCTTGGACTCAATCCATCGGGTCAAGGAATCCCGAAGGATCCCGTCTCCGACGAGCAGGAAGCGAACTTTGGGATTTTCTCGAACGACCTGCTCGGCGGCAGCCAGAAGGTACTCATGGCCCTTGAGAGGGAATAATCTTGCGATCTTTCCTACCAGAATTTCGTCAGGTTCGATCCCCAAACGCCTTCGCACCGCCTCGCGCGTGGAATCGGCCAGCAGGAACGGCTCAACATCCATGCCGCTGTAGATGGTCTCAAAGTGCTCTCGCTTGGCGATTCTCGCATCGACCATCAGATCGGTCATCGCATCGGCCACGGAGATCAGCCGGTGGCATCGGCGGGCTGCCCAGCGCTCGCACCCCTGATAGAACTTGCGCGTCGCCCAGGATTGGTAGGGGTGAAAAGGGGCTCCGTGGACAGTGTGTACCACGCACGGGACTCGGAGCGACCAAGCCGCCGCGCGGCCCAAGATCCCCGCCTTGGCACTGTGGGTGTGCACCACCTCGGGCCTCAATCGAGCGATCGATTGTTTGAGCATCGCGTAAGCTCTTCGGTCGGTCCAAGGGCGTACCGAGCGAATGAGCTCAGGGATCTCGATAACCCGCAAATCCGAATCGCGGTGCTTCTCGAGCAAGGAGCCTTCGGCACCCAAACTCGGTCCTGTAATGAGGGTGACGTCGTCCCCGAAATCGCGAGCAAGGTCCAAGCAATTGAATCGTGTGTTCTCTTGGGCACCGCCGACGATCATTCGGGTAATGATATGGACGACTCGCATACTAGACGAATCGCAAAAGCCCATAGCGTTTTTTGCCAGCTCGCAAAATCAGGTATTTGCCAGCCAGATCCGACTCATTCAAAACCCGGTCGAATGCGGTGACCTTCTGATTGTTCAAGTAAGCGGCACCCTCGGTCACCGTGCGACGCGCTTCGCTCTTGCTGTTGGCAAGCCCTGCGGTGCAAAGCGCATCGAGTATCCCAAGGCCTTGTGCAAGCCGATCGCGAGGAACCTCTTGACTCGGTACATCCTCGAAAATCGTGTTGAGCTGGTCTTGGGTCAATTGGGTGATATCGGCTCCAAAGAGCAATCGTGTCGCATGCTGCGCGGAGTCCAACTTGGCCTGGCCATGGACAAGCCGTGTTAGGGATTCGGCAAGCCGTGTCTGTGCGGCTCGCTCTTGCGGCTTCTCGCGAAGTTGGCTCTCAAGCTCTCGATATTCGTCCTGCGTAAGATCCGATAGGAACCGAAGCGTCATCAACACATCGGCATCGGCGACATTGATGAAATACTGGTAGAACTCGAAAGGGCTAGTCCTCTGTGCTGCAAGCCAGACGGCCCCCCGCTCGGTCTTGCCCATCTTCTTGCCGTCGCTGGTGGTAAGCAACGGACAGGTCAACCCAAAAAGCGGGCGACCGAGCATGCGACGTCCAAGATCGATTCCAGCGGTGATGTTGCCCCACTGATCGCTACCCCCGATCTGCAAGAGGCAGTCGTGATGCTTGGCAAGAAACACAAAGTCATACGCTTGGAGCAGCATGTAGCTGAACTCGGTATAACTCAAGCCGCTATCGGTTCGCTCCAAGCGACTTTTCACTGAGTCCTTCGTCAGCATGACGTTGATGGGGACGTTCTTCCCGACGTCCCTGAGGAAGTCCAAAAAGGAAAAACCCTGCATCCAGTCGAGGTTGTTGACCAGAATCGCTGCGTTTGGACCGGTGAAATCAAGGAAATGACCGAGTTGCTCGCGGATGCCCGCAACGTTCGTCGCCAACGATTCCTTCGAGAGCAATTGCCGCTCATCGGTCTTGCCACTCGGATCCCCGATCATCCCGGTCGCTCCGCCAACGAGCGCCACGGGTCGATGACCAGCTTGCTGGAACCGCCTAAGCATCATCAACGGCAGGAGCGACCCGACGTGCAGGGAGTCTGCCGTAGGATCGAAACCCGCATAGACGACCGTCGGCTTGCTGAGCTGCTCACCCAACTCCTTAGGATCGGTGGACTGATGGATCAAGCCTCGCCATTGGAGTTCGTCAAGAATCGACTTCATAAGCTAAAAACCGGATAGAGACTAAAACTGAATTTTGTATTTTTCGGTCATCGTCCGACGCATATCGGCGAGGGATTGTTCTAACCGAGCCATCAACTCCTTAAAAGACGTGTTTCCCTGAGCCTGACCCATGCGGTAGTATTTCACGGGCGAATTCGGATCGACAAAGTTCCCTCCGTAACTGCCATAGTTGCCATAGCCTCCATAGCCGTAGCCCATGCCCGCCATCGTTCCGACTGCCGTTGCCGTCGAGAAGGCTCCGGTTCCAGCATCGGCCGCAACCGCCGCTGCCCCTTGGGAAATGTTGGTCAATTGCATCGACATCGAATTGCTACGCAACGATTTGGCAACCTCAGCTCCAAACATCACCATCTGGGGATCGACCTCGAGCGTCGGCATTTCATCGATCCGATTGGCCATGTTCCCATTCCACTGGGCGCGTTCCCCGGTGTTGTTGGCCGAGTAATCCCTGACGCGATGTACGATGTTGATGACCTTCCGGAAGTAATCCCTCGTGTTTTCGGCCACAACGCTAGGACTCGTCTGCGGAGCGGTCGGTGCTGAGGGACTGTCTGTTTTGGTCACAGTAGTCACACCGCGACTGGCTCGGTGCACGGTGAACATCCCGAGCAAATCGTCCAAGGTCTCCGAGGCGATCGGACCGGTAAACGACAGTGTCTTGCCCTCAGAGACCGCACTCATTTTCCACTGAGAAAACTCGTCGAGTTGCACTCCACGGGCCGTCAGCACCTCTGCGAAAAAGGCTTTGGCCACGGGGGTAAGCTCCGTCGGTGCGCTCAGGAAATCGATCAGGACCGTTGCCTCGAGCGCGTCGCTGGCAACCGAGATGGTGATCCCCTGGACCGATGAAAGCGACTTGGCGATCGACTCGATGTTTTTTCCTTGCAGCGACTTCGACTGTGCCAGCTTCTCGTTCAACACACCCGTCGATAGGACATCCTCGAGATCCACCGCGATACTGACCGATTGGCGGTCCGTGAGCCGACCGGCCACCTGCTGCAAATAACTGCTGACGACATTGCTGCGGTCTTTTTTGAGCCACTGTCCTACGAACTTGCGATCCGCAGGCCGAACAATCGACACAACATTATCGGCTAGTGGGACCAAGTACATTTCATTGGGAGTCCAAACAATCGACCGTCCCTGCAACGTATCGACATACCCACCCTCGCGCTGCGCGATCGATTCGGCGGTCGATGTTTTTTCAACCGCTGCATAACCGATCTCCCAGTCGGGTTGGAAAGACTCCAGGTCCAACTCCGCGGCGATCCGAACACGGACCACATTTCCAGGCAAGTCCTCATGAAGAGGCGAGCCGAGGGTCAGTTTTCTCAAAGCGACCATGTCCCCCTGGACAATCGCATTGGCCGTCTTCGGGCAAGATCGAAGTACATCGAGCATCGATGGCTCAGCACACCATCCTTGGACGACCGCCAACGAACTCGCAAAACACATCGACCCGGTCAACCATGAAAATCGCATTCCGAAACTCCTCGATCTTGTCCCAAGCGAACGTCAAAAGATCTATTCTGACCTGCCAGCACCCGTTTTGCCAGCGACCCGAGCGGCTTGTTTCGCCGGATTTCACCTAGGACTTGCACGACGGAGGCCAAGAGCCTCCCGTCGGGCTTGCCCTGCGCCGCAAATCTTTCTTCCGCCTTCGGCGGAAGAAGAAAAAAGAGTGGGGGGATCGCGCCGCCTTGCGTAGCTATGAGTCTTGGCCCCGCCCGGCAGGCCGCGAATCTCATTCCGCCTTCTGTGCAAATATGATATAAATCCAGGATACCTCGCGGATCGGCTCACCTGATCGAGAACCTTCTATCGATATGCAAGCGATTCTCCAACGCATCCAACATCTTTTCCAATCGGCCTTTGGACCTACCAGCCTGTTTGAACGCACCAAGGATATCCAACAGCAGGCCAATGCGGTCGCAAAACATCGAGAACTCGATCACTTGCGCCACGAAGTCGGCGACCTTCTGGCCAGCACTTTACAGCTCTGCAATGAGTGCGGTTGGGATCCGAGCGAGTTGGTCACCGAAACCCTTGATCGCATCGAACAAAGGGTCGATATCTACAAAAAACTCAACCGAAAACAACGCATAGGCTTGTTGCGCGCCGATTTTGATCCCATCGATAACCATCACCTTGCGATCATTCAACGGTCGATCCAGAGCAAAGCGGTCGACGAAGTCTGGTTGATGCCCACATTTCAAAGCTCCCACGCACCCCTCGGTGCATCGACCCAAGACCGTGTGGCGATGTGCCGACTGGCCGTCGAGGACCTCGATCATGCCCACGTCTTTACCTACGAACAGGAAAATGAATTCTCTGGAGATGCCTATCACCTGATCAAACGCCTCTTGGGGGAAACGTCCTTTCGCGATCGTATCGAGTTCAGCTTGATCCTCGAACGCTCGGCGGCCGACCAATTGCACCGCTCCAACGCGATCGAGCGAATCGAAGACGCTATTGCTGTTTTGGTCGTCGAGTCCAATGAGCCTAAGCCCGCTTCGGAGAACGCATGGTTCCGCAGCCTTCCTCACCGCTGGCTATCCTTGCCGACCGGTGGTGCTCCGATGTCGACGCCCCTTGAAATCCGTGGCCTTTTGGAAAAAGGGGACCAGGCGGCCTGGGCGTTTCTACCACAATCGGTCGGCAGCTATATCCGGGAACAAAACCTCTATTTGCGATCCCAAAACTCATCGGCCCGAGAACTGCCCAAGCAACGCATCGCCGTCTTTTGCGAGTCGTTTTCTCCCCCGACCCTTTTGCAGTGCGAACAGATTCGTCTCTTGCTTGAGCAGGGCTTCGATCGAGTCATCATCCATCCGCGCGGCGTCCGTTCCGATCGCGGAGAGCACGAGATGGCCCTGCCTCGACATCGCGCCGCGCTGGTCTCATTGGCCTTTCAAAACATCCCAAATGTCGAGATCAATTACGATGACATCAGCAATGGGACAAACTCAACTTTGTTCGACCTGACCTACCGCTACGCCCCGTCAGGCGAAGTCTGGCTGGTCGTCCCCCAATCCGATGCGATACGCGATGCTCCAAATCAAACCTCGGCAATCGAAAAGCTCGAACAAGGCCAACGCCTATGGAAAGAAGCCCGATTCGCTCTCCTGGACGATTCCACCACCGACCCCGACCCTAAACCTCTACCCCCCGAACATCGCTCCATCCGAATCCCTCATGGCCCCTCGCCAGCAGATCTCCGAAGCGAGATCTTCCATGGAAATCCGATCGATTCCTACCTCGATCGAGATGTATGCAACTACATCCAACGCCACCGGCTCTTTGTTCCAGGGACCCCAGGCCGCGACGCGATCTTCCAAGTCCCCCGCCCCGAACTGTTCATCATCCATGACGAAAGAAATCCCCGAGCCGTCGAACTGGCGAACTTCTATGCAAAGTACCAATCGAGCCAACCGAACCTGATCCTCGTCATCGGAGGGGATGGGACCATGCTCAAAGCCATCCGCGAACACTGGCGCAGAAGACTACCCTTTGTCGGTCTAAACGCCGGACATCTAGGGTTCCTCATGAATGCCTCACTCCCCGCGAACCTCGAGAACATCGATCTGATCTCTCAATCCCTCCCATTGCTGCGCGTGGATGTTCAATACCCAGATGGAAAAACCGCCATGCACCTAGCCTATGGAGATGCTTGGATCGAACGAGCCGAAGGCCAAGCAGCTTGGTTGCAGGTAAGAGTCAATGGCGAAGTCCAACTCCAAAAAGTAGTCGGCGATGGGATGCTCATCGCCACGGCCGCCGGCTCGTCTGCCTACGCCCGCGCCATGGGTGCTGTTCCCGTTCCGCTCGATTCACAGTCTCTGATCCTCGCCGGTTCGAACATCTTTCAACCCCGATTCTGGAAACCGATGAATCTCCCAGGCTCTAGCCAAATCACCCTGACAAGTCTCGATACTCGAGGCAAACGCCCCTTGAGAGCCTTCGTCGATGGGCAAACACTCGGAATCGTTCAGGAGATCTCCGCCAAGCAAAGCCTAACGGCCGCCGTCGAACTGGCCTTCACCAAAGAATATGACCCCTCGACCAAACTCCTCAAATCGATGTTCCCAAGCGACCTGAGCTAACTTCGGTGCACAGCTTTGTTCGTGCTTCTTCGTCGTACTCGTACTCAGTCCGCCGAGGCGGACTGAGTACGAGTACGACGAAATCCGAGGCGAGGCGCAATCGCATGCTCTGTAGCTGCAAGTTACGCCTCCGCCGGGACGAGCCCGAATGGCGTTGAGTTAAGGTGCTTGAGCCACTTTTTCATGGCTCCTTCGTGATTTTCTGCTCGGGCGAGGTTCACTCAAGCGAGCATATTTTCCATTTCGTTTTTTGATTTTGCGAGGCTCGTCTCG
>JAJTFB010000119.1 GCA_021300015.1 Pirellula sp.
CAACTCGAGCCATGCACGGGGAAACCATGCACGGGGAAGCCATGCACGGGGAAGCCATGCACCACGGAGCCAATGCACCGATCCGCAAAAAACTCCGACGCGTCGAGAATGTGCCGTTACGCTTCAAGCTCCCCTCCCTCTCATGCTTCAATGATTCAAAAACCGGGGACTGCTGAGCATACTCCAAGCCCAATCCTCGAACCAAGCCAACTTCTCTTCGGTCTGTTGAGGAATCTGAGAACCCCAATCACGCAACTCCTCCTGAGTCCCTGGCTGCCCAAAAAATCGCAAGTACCCCATCGCGAGAATCTCTGCGTCCGAGGCGCCCGATCCTGACTCCTGACGAATAAACGACGCCGGGGATTCTATCGCTCGGTTGACCAACGGACCATTGATCCAATGAAGCTGCTGACCAAGGCTCCGCTGAATCGCCCCCCCAACCGACGACTCCGGACTGCAACCGACCATCCGGCCGCATCGACCAAGCACATCGAGCGACTCCGAGGGTGTGGTCGGATCCAACCAACCGATGGCTCGCGATTCGACCGAAAGCCCGAGCGCATCATGGATCGCGTCGTAGAGCACCTCGGGAGCCATGGCCTTCGGCTCCCGGGCCGCATAGAAACTAGGATCCAATCGCGATACGCTCATGTCGACTTCCACGCGAGCATAGGTCTGACTCAACGCGATGAGCTTCAGAATCGAAGAGGGTTGGTAATCCGCTTCGATCAAGCTCTTGGCCAAACGTTCGAGCAACCTCGGATGCGAAGCGGGATTGGTCTCCCGCAGATCATCGACCGGATCGACCAACCCGCGTCCCATCATCGTTCCCCAAAGCCTATTGGCCAACATCGTCGCAAACCTAGGATCCTGCTCATCGAAAATCCACGCGCTGAGCCGCTCGACATTGGCCTGCGCAGCCTTTGCATCGCTCTGGACCGATAGAAACTCCTGCCCAGGAAGCTTCGGAATCGCAGCCTCCCGGGTGCGCAAATTCGTCACCTGCCCCCCACCGGAATATCGGACCTCGCGCCCTCGGTCGATGCCCGCCAGAATCGCCGCTAGCCCGTGGTAGTCGTCCTGCGTCCAACGGTCCAGCGGATGATTGTGGCAATTCGCACACCCGATGCGTATCCCCAAGAACACACTCCCGATCCGCTCGGCATGAACCCTAGGGTCCGAAGCCAATCGCGCAAAATTCGCCGCTCCCTCCCGATGCGAATCCCCAGTGCTAAGTACCAACTCCTGAGCAATCTGCTTCCACGAACGCCGCTCGCCGGCGCTGCGACGCAGATACTGCTCAAACGCATAAGTCGCCCCAGGCTCCGAAGCGATCGGCCGAAAGCCAACCCATCGAGCAAGCTTGTAAGCCCAATACGTTCCGAACGCTTCGGATCGAATCAGCCGATCGACCGTCTGGGTCTTGCGTGTCCGCGGATCGAGCCCCTGAAATTCAGCAATCTCGCCTAAACTCGGTATCCGTCCGACAAAGTCCAAACTCACCCGCCGAAGCCAAGTCAAATCGTCCGCAATCCCCAACGGCTTGAGATTCGCCCGATCGAGCCCCTCCTGGACCTCCTGGTCGATCCAGGTCATCGGTTCCAATGTTCCAGCAAGTGAAGAGCTTTCTGACGCACTGCCTGCCAAAACCGTACCCGGATCCGGGTACGGCTCGATCAAGACCAAGGAACGCACCTGCCCTGCAAACCTTGCGGTGATCCAATGCCGTCCAGGCCGACGCAAACGCAACGTCGGCGGACTCTGCTGAATCCACCCCATCGAATCGCCGTCTGGTTCTGTCTCCCAAGTCGTCCGGTCGGAAACATCCAAAGGGATCTTCGACCCGTTAAGAAGCGCGCTAGCCCGGAGCCTGTACCCCGAGCGATCGCTCGACGGTTCGATGAGCTCTGCTGAAACCTGAAAATCCTCCACCCGAAGCGATGGACCAAAAGGAGCCCCCGCAGCGATCCATCGGATCAGAGTTTCGGCCGTCACACTGTCGGGCTCAAACCGCTCCTGCCCCTCATGAGCGATCCGACCACTGGGCTTGGCAATCAGCAGACTTTCCTCGGGCGAAGCGAACCTCACCCGCCGGGACTTGTATGCGTGGACGATCTGATCGTAATCGGCCTTGGGATTCGCCCCCCACAACGACAGATAGAACTCACCTCGACCCGCTACGGCTCCATGGCAAGCTCCCGAATTGCAACCGTGCTTGGTCAGGAGCGTAAGAACATCGAGCTCAAAAGAAGGCTCTGAGATTTCCTGAGCGAATATTCGCTCAAGCAGAAACAGCCAAATCACGACCCCAAGCAGGCTTTTACCCGAAAAACGCCAACCGATGCTTTCAAGGTGCCTTGGGTGCATCAGGTGCCTTGGGTGCATCAGGTGCCTTAGGTGAATCCGGTGATTTCGGTTCGGCTCTCGGGCCGGGCAAGTCCTGTCCGTATTTCTCAGACCATTCTTTCAAGTAGCTCTGGGCACGGGCGGTCCCGTAGTTTTCCAATTTTCCGCTCGAGACGATCGTCCGGGAGATGCGTCCGATTTCCTTGCGCACCTGGGGGGATTTCTCAATCGCTTCTTCAATGGCCCGCGCCGCCTTATCGACCTGAGTGTCCTGAGCTCCGAGTTGGATCAAAGGGCGGACCAAGCTGCGAATCGTATCGGCATCCGGGGTGCTTTGCATCCCTCGGTTGGCCTCCACTCCACCAGCTTGCAAAAGATCCGACAGCTTCGGTTCGGGACCTCCGAGTTGGGCGACAATCGCGAGGACAACTTTTGGCAAATCGACTTGGAGGCTCGGTTGGATCAGCGCAAAGTTGGCGGTCACTCGGTTTTTGTTGGCCACGAGGATCGTCATCTGAACGGATCGATTCAGTCCATAATCTCCTGGGCCTTCAAGGCCATCGGGGGAGACCCCAGTCGGCACGTTGGCCGTCAGTGCGTGCTGGATCCGCTTGAGGGTATTCAGGGCACCTGTAGTGTCCTCGGACAACAGAACGACGGCAGTATGGAGACCTTCCTTGGAGCGGCTTAGGGTGTAGTGCGTCAGGATCCGCGTCATGGAAATCGTTTGGCGATTGACATCATGGACGAACACCAGAACGATGGGCTTTGCGTCCGCGCCAGCCACCGGATCGATGGTCCGGCCAGCTTCGTCCCCCAACCCCAAGATCATTTTCATCGGGGCAAGATCCTCGTCGACTTGAGGACCCGAAAAGACTGCATCTTGGGCAGGAACCCTGGGGGCCTCAGATGCCTCTCTCCGCGTCGCAGGCTCCTTGGGAACCGGACTTTGGGCATCGCTGCACTCAGGCCAAATGGCTAGACTTGCCAAACCCAACAAGAGTACAAATCCATGCTTTCGATTCATTGTTTATTTCATTCCTAAGCCGTTGGGGCATCGCCCAGACCTCAACGAGCAATCCAACGGATGGCTTCGAGCGTTCGGTCGATCTCTTCGTTCGTATTGTAGTGCATGCAACCGAGCCGAACCATTCCGTGCGGTTCGGTCCCGAGGGCCAACGTCAGTGGAAGCGCATAGTAATTCCCGTGCCAGGCACAAATCCCCTTCTTGCCCAATTCGCTCGCGGCACTTGCCGAGTCGACTCGGTCGATACAAAACGACACGGTCGGCGCTCGAAGATGCGACTTGTGCGGATCGACGATTCCATAGATACGGACCTTGGGGATTTCCTTAAGCCCGGCGATCAACCGCTGGATCAACTCCCTCTCGACGGCTTCGATCCAATCCATAGCAAGATCGAGTTTCTCGCGACGTGTTGCAATCGGCTTCGGATCGGTAGGATCCTCTCCGATCGACGCCATGTAATCGATCGCTGCGGTCAACCCAGCGATGCAGGAATGGTTCTGAGTGCCGCTCATCCAACGCCCCGGTATCGAGTCGGGCGAAGGTCGCAATTTATAAGGCACGAGCGATTCCATGCGATCAGGCTTCCCGTAGAGAATCCCGATATGGGGACCAAAAAACTTGTAGCCCGAGCAGACCAAGTAATCGCAATCCCAACCGACCACGTCGATCCTCCGATGCGGCGCGTAATGAACCGCATCGACAAAAAGCTCGGCCCCAACCCGATGCACCAACTTGGCAATCGCCGGTATATCGGTCAGCGATCCGACGGCATTCGAAGCGGCTGTCACCGCGACGAGTCGAGTCCGCTCGGTCAATTGCGACTCAAGCGACCCCATATCGAGTGTGGCATCCGACGGATCGATCCCGATGGTGCGCACGGATAGTCCTGCGTCCCTAGCCGCAAGGACCCAAGGGGTGTAGTTCGCATCGTGATCCAAACTCGATACGAGGATTTCATCTCCGGGCGACCAAGTGCGTGCAAGTGCCCGCGAGAAGCTCAGGGTCAAGGTGGTCATGTTCGGACCAAAAGCGACCGAACGCGGATCCTCGGCTTGCAAGAAATCCGCTGCGGCCTCATGGGCCTCGGCCATGATCTGCTCGACCTCATGGCTGGTGATGAACTTCCCCGCACGGTTTGCATTGTGGTGGATCAAACACTCGGCGACCCGCTGGGCGACCTCGAGGGGGACTTGGGTCCCGGCAGGTCCATCGAGGTAGACGAGCCTCTGCCCATTTTCGACCCGTTCCAAGGACGGGAACCGAGATCTCAAGTTGCGAACTTTTACGTCGGAAGAATTCATATCCAAAAGAACTCTGTTTGCGAAGCGAAGCGATGCGATGGCTGGGGCAGGGCGGGGCGGGGCGGGTTAGGGAAGGGCAGCGAAGGGTGAAACTAAAGAGCCGTATCGGGCCCTACCGAAACGCGGACAGCCGTCCGAGCCTTGAGTCTTTCAAAGGCTTTTTGAACCTCCTCGAGACTCACACTGCGGTAGTGCTCACTGACCTCAGCGGCCGTTTCGTAACGATGGCGAGAGACCCAAGCTCCACCGACGGAGAACAGACGATTCGAGGGCCGTTCGGCAGACAGAAGGATCCCTGCGGCTATCTTATTCTGGGCCAACTCCAACTCTCGCTCTGTGATCGGGTGCGAGTCGCTTTGGCTGACAATCGACTGGATCAACTCCCAGTTATCCTGTTGCTGTTCCGGGTCGCCGGCCAAGTACAGGCCGAAGACTCCGCAGTCCTGGAATTCGTAGGTGTAGCAAACCGCCGCATCGGCTAGTCCTTTATCGACCAACTCCCAAAACAACCGGCTCCCGGAATCATCCCCGAGGATGGTCGCAAGCACCCTGGATACGTAACGATCCGGGTCCATGGTGCCAGGCCCGGGCGAGAACTCCAAGGTGTATTGTTGGGTCGCCGGCGGATGGATCATTTGAATTTGCTTGGGCTCCGTCAGCGGCTTATGGAGCGTTCGCTCGACTCGCGAGGGGGTCCAATGCTTGGTCCTTTTATCTACCTCAGAAACCAGGGCATCGAAATCGACCGCACCGGCGGCCGCCAAGCACAGGTTGTTTGGAGCGTAGCGTTCCGAGTGGTATTGCCTCATCGCCTCGGCCGAAAGGGCCGATACGGAATCCTTGGTGCCCAGCACGCGCGTCGCGAGGGGATGCTCGCCGAAGAACTCCTCCATCGCACGCTCCATCGCACCGTAGGGGGGCTGATCGTCGTACATGGCGATCTCTTCGAGAATGACTTGCTTCTCGGTCTGAAAATCCTCGTCGCGAAGCGACGGGCGCATCATGTCCGTCAAGAGATCCAACGCCGGATGCTGATTGTCCGGCAGGACGCTCATGTAATAGACGGTCTGCTCCTCGGAGGTATAGGCGTTGGACTGGGAGCCCAAGTCATCGAGTTCGCGATTGACATCGACCGACGTTCGCCTGGGCGTACCTTTGAACACCATGTGCTCTAGGAAGTGGCTCACACCCGCGATATCCATGGTCTCATCTCGGGACCCCGTTTTGACAAAGTACCCCAGCGACTGGCTAAAGGCGTTGGGGTTGACTTCGGCGACGACTTCCAGGCCATTGTCCAGGGTGACTTGCTTAAACTTCATCTTGAAACTCCAAGGGCTCTGGGCCGATGGTCACTAAGGTCCAGCGTTTGGGTGGGTGTTTTTGAAAATGCTCGATGAGATTCTCGCTCGTGAGTTGTTCGATCTCCGAGAGAACCTCCTGGCGAGTGGTTGTGCGTCCTAGCGTGATCCAGTCGTAAGCCAACTGGCTGCTGCGAGAAGCGCTGCTTTCTTGTTCCATAACCAAGGAAGTTCGGGTTCTAGATTTCAAGCGTGAAAGTTCGCCCGATTCAATTCCTTGAGAAATCGATCGAATGGTCTCCATCGTCACGTCGAGCGTCTCTTGAGCCCGACCCGATGTCGTGCCCGCATAACAGAGCACGCTGCCGCAGTTCTTAAGGGAGTGCGATGAAGCCGAGATGGCATACACCAACCCTCGTTTTTCGCGGACTTCAGTAAATAGCCGCGAACTCATACCGTCGCTCAAAATCCCGACGATGCCTCGGCCTCGGTAATACTCCGGATGCTGATAGGCCACCGAATCGTAGGCCAAGGCGATGTGGGTTTGCTGGCTATCGTGAGGGATATGGATCGATCCGATGCGAGGCTCGACATCGCCTAAATCCGTCGCAGGTCCCCCAGACCATGATCCCAAATAGCGATCGACCAGCTTGAGAAAGTCCTGCCAGTCAAATCGCCCAGCGATCGATAACACCGCACCCTGGGGCTTTGCATGGGCTTGATGAAAGGCCACGCAATCCTCATGAGATACCGCTTCGATACCCGAGACGCTTCCGAGCGAAGATCGACCAAAGGGCTCGGCAAATCTCGATCGTTTCAATTCAACAAAACACTTCTGCGCCGGGTCGTCCTCGATCGAAGAGAGTTCGAGCAAGGCCGATTGGCGAACCTCCTCGAGTTCATCCTCCGGGAAGTGAGGCTCTCGGACCATCGCCGCTGCGACCTCGAACGTCGTATCGAGGACCCTTGCCATGGCCGACATGCTGATGCTCGTGTAGAAACTCGACACCGAACTCGAACGATCGACCCCCAAAAAATCGAGCTCCTCGACCACCTCTCGACTCGACCATCGGCCCGAACCCCGTTGGGTCATCTCGAGGGTCATGCCTGCGAGCCCGATCCGATCGTGCGGCTCTCGGGCCGTCCCACCCGGGAACATCAGTGTAAAGGCAACCGACTCTAGCCAAGGCATCGGTTCGCCAAGGATCGTCAATCCGTTCGGAAGGGTGTGTTGGTAGACCTGCTGCTGCATTCCTCGGAATCCTTGATTCAATCGATTCAATCGTTCGCCCTAGGCGATCATTTTTTAGTGAATGTCGTGCCCGATTCCCCGCACCCGCAAGCTCCCACCGGTAGGTCGTCGAATCGCAGGCGAATCATCCAATCGGGGGGCCAATCGGGGGGCAAACAAGGAACCGAAGTCGGGGGAAAAACCAAGTTGGCCAACGACACAAGGAAACATCTTAGCGAGGGCAATGGAAAAACGGTTCGGAATTTTAGCAGACCCCTCGGGATTCGCGAGGGTTTTCTCGGGTGTCAATCCGAAGCATCCCGTCAAATCCATCCAAGTTTTTCAAAGCGAAATCGAATCATGGCACCCCGCGTCATGCGATACGCAAGCGGTTTTGCCGGTCAAGCCCACTTTCGAATCCCTCCCATGCTCAATAACCGAAGCCTTTGGAAATCATCGAAGTAGGACTAGCCCCACCGCACCGTCCTGCGAACACTTTCCATCGAAAGGAACCTGCGGATCACCGAAACCCTAAAACAGTTCGTCTACAACGCTTAGGTCGAGCGTTAAAATAGCCACCGGTTCTGGCAAAGCAAACTCCAGATGGTTATTCTTTGTGGCGGGCGAGGACTGGCACTTCGATGCTTCAGCAGCCAAAATCGCTATGACATCCAAACCTCGCGGAATGAAATCAGACAATAGAAAGAGTGCCATGGGTTCATCCAAAGGGCTCGATGATGTTCTCGACAACTGGGGGTTCGATCCGCACGCCCTAGCCGTTCGCTTGGTCAAGGAATCCGACGGAAGAGACGTCATCCAAATGCGGATCGACTTAGGGGTCCTTCAAATGGAAACCCAAGGCCGCCCCGACGGACTGGCGATCGAGGGCTTCCCGACCTTCTTGGATCGCATGCTCGCCATCGAAGAAAAGTCCCCAGACTTTGCCATGGACGATGACCAATGCTTTGAAGCCGACCGCGAATTCCTCCAATACTACCACCGCCGAATCTCCTGGCTCCGTCTTCAACATTACCACCGCGCCGTCGAGGATGCTGACCATACTCTGGCACTCATGGACGTCTGCCGTGACCACTCTCCCGACGAAGAATGGAGCATGAGCCACGAGCAATACCGACCCTTTGTCTTGTTCCATCGAACCCAAGCCGCTGCACTGGCCGCATTGGACGAAACCGATGCGGAAAAAGCGATCGTCATCCTCGATGATGGTCTCGAACAAATCCGCGACCTGTTCATCGAACACGAAGCCGAAGAGGAATTCGAACAAGACGAAATGGTCCTGCAACTCTACAGACTCCGCGACTCTCTATGCGAAGAGTACGGCATCGGCCCATCGCTTCAACAACAACTCGACCAAGCGGTCAAAAGTGAGCAGTATGAACTGGCCGCTCAACTCCGCGACCAACTCGCCAAACGCCAATCCCGGTCGTAACTGCAAGTTACGCAAAGACGACACTTCCCCGCCGGTGCGCCAGCACCGCATTTGGCCTCCGACGGGACGAGCCCGACGGGAGGCTTTCTGCGCTAGCTGACCGTCAAGGCGATTGCCAGCGGCCCAGGCACAACTGGCTAATCACCGCACGGGAGGCTTTCTGCGCTAGCTGACCGTCAAGGCGATTGCCAGCGGCCCAGGCACAACTGGCTAATCACATCCGTAGCATGGCCCTCCGAGGCCGTGCGTCCCCATCCTCTGTAGCTGATAACTTCCGCCTCCGCCGGACGAGCCCGACGGGAGGCTTATCCAATAAATGGGCGGCACTTCCCTACCGGTGTGCGTCAGCACCGGACCTGAGCCATCGCTCCCAACTGCACAGGATCCCTTGAAGACTAAATGGCTTGCCTGCCATCGCGTCGACCCCTTGATCGCAATAGCTCTGCCATCGGTCCATCCCCGCAAAAGGATCGATCAGCACCAAAAACGCATCGGGTTGCTCACGCCTCAGTCGCATCACCAATGCGTCGATGCTCGTGGATCGCCCAAAACCCACCCCAGGGCGATAATCGACAGGGCTGCAATCGACAAGGATCAAATCCGCATTCAAGAGCCCATGAAGTTGATCCACCCGCGAGCCCAACGTACGAATCCCATAGGATTCGAGCATCCCCTGCCATAACTCCACTCCCGAATCCCGATCGCTTAGCACCCAAGCGATCCGATTGCTCAGAAGCGATTGAGTCTTTTGGCAACCTCTCCAGGTCGCGAATCGATCCGCGTCGGCTTCGATCCGCTGGACCCTCAATCCCCTTGCAATGCCGCTCGACAAACCATTCTCGCTCGCCATCGATGAATCCGACTCCCAGCACACCCACGGGATGACTTGATCATACCACTGGTACCAATAAAACGCTTCGATCGACTCGGGCAATGGAAAGGTTCTGCGGTGGCCAACCCAATCTTCACCTAGCACACATGCCATGTGGACCTGACGCGACCAATCGATCGGTTGGATCAGCGAAGGGATGTCCTTTGAAGCACCAGACCGCTTCGTGCTGGATTTCTTTTTTGCACCTTCGACTCGCGGCTTGGATGCCAAATCAAGGAGCCAAGCTAAACGGTCATCGCTGCGATGTTCAAGCCCCACAAGCAGCGAGCGATCCGACGAGGGTGCTTGCAACCATTCTGTCGCCGTCGCTCGATCGAGAACCTCGATGCAAGAAAAGTGATCGAGTAAACCCATCCATCGACCATCGACCGGTCCGAACCATCCGATGTCCAGATGCGATCGCTCCATGGGGCTTATCTCCATGGGGCTCAATTCCCTGGGGCTCATTGTCGGATATCGGACTCGATGAGTTCGAGTTCCGCGGCCCTGAGCACTTCCATCGCTTCGACAGGGCTTTGAGCCGAGCGGAGCAACGTGAGCAAAACCTCGTCGGTCACGAGCCGAGCCAGTCGCGCCAAGATACGCAAATGCATCTGGTCGTCGGTCGAGCAAATCAAAAAGAAGACGTCCGTCTGATGTCCAGAGGTATTGCCAAACGGGAACGGCTGGGTGGTGATCCCAAGTGCGACCATGGAATCCGAAAGAATCGAAGTCTGGGGGCGCCGAGGGTGCAGCAGTGCGACTCCGTTCTCCAAAGCCGTCGGATGCAATGCCTCTCGGGCCGAAACGGCTTCTGCCATCTGCGCCGCATCCCAAAGCAATCCAGTTCCTGCGGCGACATTGCACATCTCCCGGACCACCGAGGTCTTGGTTCGGGCATCAAGGGGTATCGCGATCGCATCGATACTCATGAATTCGCAAAGCATCGTTCGCTCATCGATCGAGGCGTCGAAGTTCTTCTCTAAAATCCGCTCAAACCGCTGCAACTCATCGGATTCGACGATTCCGATCTGCTCCTCGAGCCAATGATGGATTTCCGATTCGGAGAATCGCCACTGGCCGTTGACCCGCCGCCCCGGCAATTTTCCACGCGTCACCATCTTGGTGACTTGGTTCGGAGTAATATGCAAGTAAGCAGCTAGCTGATCTATATCAAAGTCTTTACTGGCCATATCGAGTCAACGGTTTGCGAAAAAATCTGACGTTGCCTGAAACAATCCGAACCAAAATCGAGTACGATTTTGAGAGGCATTGAGAGGACTCCCTGCCGGAAAGCCGAACCGAAACAGTGTACTTGCACAATTCGGACCAGCAATGCCGAATATCTCTCCACGAGGAATGTTCATCAAAGGAACACCAAAAAACATGAAATCTAACTCCAAAGCCCCCCTACGATCGATCGATACGCATCGCACCCGCCGAAACGTCCTTACTGGACTTGCCGCCGGGGCGGGCTTGGGACTCATGCGACTCAACCCCTTGGCAAGCCTCATGGCCCAAGAAGCCAAGGCAGCCGGACTCAAACTCGGAATCCAAATTTATTCACTCCGAGGATTCCCCGTCGATGTGGCTCTCGATCACACCAAAAATCTGGGCTTCGAAGAGGTCGAGTTCTTCAGCGGCATGTTCCCGCTGACGGCCAGCGACGAAGAGATCCAAAAGATGGTCCAAAAGGTCAAGGGACTTGGATTGAGAATCTCAGCCCACGGAGTCAATGGTTTCACCAAAGATGCCGAAGCCAATCGCAAGGTGTTCGAATTCGCCAAGAAGGCTGGCGTGAAGAACATCTCGGCCGCACCCACCCCCGATTCGATGGATAGCCTCAATGACCTCGTCAAAGAGTACGACATCCGAATCGCGATCCACAACCACGGCCCCTCCGACCGGTTCAATAAAGTCGTCGATGTGCTCCGGGCCATCGAAGGTCGCGATCCTCGCATCGGAGCTTGCGCCGACCTCGGACACTTCATCCGCTCGGGCGAAAAACCAGTCGACGTCATCCGAGCCCTCGCAGGACGCCTCTATGGCGTCCACCTGAAAGACTTTGCCGAGATGAAAGAGAGCACCCGCGGAGTGATTCTCGGCCAAGGTCATTTGGACTGCGCAGCAGTCTTCGATGCGATGATCCAAGCCAAATTCCCAGCCGATGGAGCCTTGTCGCTCGAATACGAAGAAAACCCCAAGGATCCCATCGAGGATATCCGTCAGTGCGTCGCAACGGCCAAAACGGCGATGACCAAAGCCAAGGGTTGATCCGATCCTCATGAGTTTCTATGAGAAGCCCGCCGACAAGGTCTTCGAGATCGAATCGGTTCGCAAAAGCTACGGTAGCAAACAGGTCCTTAAAAATATCTCGCTATCGATTCCAACCGGAGTCGTCGGATTGCTCGGCCCGAATGGATCCGGAAAAAGCACCCTGATCAAGACCATCCTCGGATTGGTCTCGATCGATCCACGACGGGGCGATACCGGGAGCGGCCAAGTCCTTGGTTTCGACTGGCCCTCCCAAGTCCGCATCGTGCGAGACCACGTAGGCTATCTACCAGAGGACGACTGCTACCTCCAAGGCCTTCAAGGTATCGAATCGATCCAGATGATGGCCAGACTCTCGGGCCTGATGAAAAAAGAAGCCCTCCGACGTTCTCATGAAGTTGCCGACTATTGCGATCTAGGCCAGGAACGCTATCGCAACGTCGAGACCTACTCCACCGGAATGCGACAAAAACTCAAGTTCGCCCAAGCTCTGGTGCATGACCCCCGGTGGATCATCCTCGACGAACCGACCACAGGACTTGACCCACAACAGCGGGAACAGTTCCTAGACCGCATCTACGCACTTGCAAACGAACAAGGCAAATCGATCCTCCTCTCAACGCACATCTTGCACGACGTCATCCAAACCTGCGACCACGTCGTGATCATGGCTGCCGGGCAAATCCGACTCGTCGATACCCTCGATAATCTCCAACGCCCCAGCCAGGAAGGCCTGCAAATCAGCGTCGTTTCCAACGCCGGAAAACTGGGCGATGCGCTCCGAGCACAGGGCATCCAGAGCAACTCCACTTCGGACTCCCAACTGGTGGTCCTGGGGGACGAATCCATCCTGCTAGATTGCATCTGGAAAACCAGTATTGAGCAGCAAGTGACCGTTCTTCGGATCGAACAAGCGAAAAATTCACTGGAACAAGCTTTTTTGGATGCTGTAAGGAGCTAATTCGATGCCACTGCTGGATATCGGATATCGGAAATGGGAAGGCGAAAAAACCCCGCGCTCGACGCGCTCGCTGGCCCTTGCAAGCACCGGAATCCACTTGGTCTGGAAAGGGACTTGGCTCAAACGCGTTTTGATGTTCATGGCCATCCCGGCTCTGATCGCAGGGATCTTCGTGGCGACCTTCGAGCAAACCCTCGATCGCGATGGCCCCCGGGCCCTGCTCTCGATCCTTGCTAGAAACCCTCAGTCTCGCAATATCGCGCAGCGGGCAGGGGTAGACATCAACGCCGCAATCGAAAGCCCAGAATCCTACCGTCACTTCACCTGGTCCTACATCCTTTTCAATCTCTCACGCTACCCCCAAGCCCTAGGGATGATCGTCGTGCTCGGCCTGGTCGCTCCACGCCTGATCAGCTACGACCTGCGCAGCCGAGGCTACCTGCTGTACCTCTCAAGACCGCTGACCCCAGCCGAATACATCTTCGGAAAAGCCCTCGTCCTGTACTTTTTGCTCTTCGTCATGTCCGCATTGCCAGCCCTGCTGATCTATGTCGCAGGCCTTTTCCTCTCGACAGATTCGACCGCGATCGCTCAGACCTGGGATATCCCATTTCGAATTCTCCTTGCTTCCCTAGTGCTCATGGTCCCGACGACGGCCGTCGCACTTGCCTTCTCGTCGATGACCCAAGAAAGCCGCTATGCCGGATTCGCTTGGTTTTCCATGTGGGTCGTCGGCTCGGTGACCTATTTCACACTCTGGACGGCCACCCAACTCCGCGAGCAATTGCAAAACCAATCGCAATATCAAGGCCGCGGAGCAAGGATCGAAGCGATGGCCCCATGGAACTCCTTTAAGCTCTTTTCACCCTACGAGACCCTCGGCTATCTGCAACAACAGATCTTTGGACTGGCCGTCAAAGACCCCTGGACCTGGGCTCCATGGATCGCAGTGGCTATCGTCTCGGTCGCTGGCTATGGGTTTGCGTATTGGAAAGTCTCACGGGTATTAAAAGCGTAATGACTCCCAACGATCGTCCAGAAGAAAACCTCTTCGAACTCCAAAGCCTCTCCCTCATGTACGGGACGGTCATAGGCGTCAACGACCTGCAATTGACCCTCCCCAAAGGTGCTTACGCTCTGATCGGACCCAACGGAGCAGGCAAGTCCACACTCATCGGACTCATGACCGGCGCTCTGAGACCTACCCTCGGTAGCCTGAAAGTCCTCGGCGAAAATCCCCGCCACTCCGGGCCATTGCAACAACGACTCGGGGTCTGCCCGGCCACCGACCTGCTAGTCCACGGAGTATCGGCCCAACAATGGATCGTCCAGCTATTGCGAATGTCCGGCTGGAAAAAATCTGAGGCCTTCGAAAGGACCGACCAAGTCCTCGAAGAAGTCGGATTGGCCGAGGCTCGCAATCGACCGATCCACACCTACTCGCTCGGCATGCGCCAGCGATGCAAAATAGCCCAAGCCATCGCGCATCGGCCCGAACTGCTGATCCTCGACGAGCCCTTCAACGGACTCGATCCCATCGGTAGATTCCAAATGAGCGAACTGCTGATCCAATGGGCCAAATCAGGCAAAAGCCTGCTGCTTGCAAGCCACGTGCTCCATGAAGTCGAACGAATCACCGACTCATTCATGCTCATTTTCGGAGGACGACTCCTAGCCAGCGGAACCGCGGGCGAACTCCGAAGACTCCTTGCCGATCTCCCCCAAGACGTCATCGTGCAATCCAAAACCCGCGATCGACTCGCTTCACTCCTGGCCGAAAAACCATGGATCCGCGCCGTGCACCGAGACTCCCAGCCCGACCGACTGATCCTGACGGTCGATCGACCCATGGAACTCTATGAATCGTTGGCTCTTTGGGCCAGCAGCGGTCTAGTCTCCGTCGAAAGGATCACCGGAACCGATGGAGATATCAGCACCCTGTTTCGCCTCCTGATCTCCCGACATCGCGGCGAACGCGCTTACCAAAACACAGGAGCTTCCTCATGAGTTCGGCGACCAACACGTCACTTTTCTCCAGGCTCTCAAAAGCCGTACCCGGTGTGGTCAGCTACGAACTGACACGCTCGATGACCCCAGGCCGCTGGGCGATGTTCCTGCTGATGGTCTGCATCCCAACGGCTCTGCTGATCGCCGTGTCGCAATTGACCCCCAATGAAGCCAAATACACCGTCAATGTCTCGCAACTCCCCGACGGGAAAACCACGATCCGAGACGAAACCAACCTCGCATTTTGCATGCTCGTGTACCTGCTGATCCCCCAAGTCATGACCATGCTCGGGATGCTCGTTCTGGCCTCCCCAATCGTGCACTCGGAACTCGAAGGCCAAACCTGGATCTATGCCCTCGTGCGACACGCAGGCCGACGCTCCTTGCTCCTGGGAAAGTACCTCGTCGCCGTCCTATGGACCAGCACCGCAGGGATTCTCGCCGTAAGCCTTGCGACCCCCTTTTTGCCGCTGCAAAACCCAGCCCAACTCTGGCTGACCGCTTCGCTGCTGTGCCTGCTGGCCTCGCTTGCCTACGGCGCTCTTTTTGCCCTGATCGGAGTGGTGATGCAAAAACGAGTCATGGTCATCTCCTTTGTGTATGCCTTGGTCGCCGAAGGCGTCTTGGCATGGATCCCCGCAGTCATCAATCAATTCACCATCGCCTATAGACTCCGGTCGATCCTGTTTCGATGGCTCGATCTGTCGGTCGATGAGTACTTCCCAAATATGGGATTAGCCCGCAACGCCATGGTCGCACAAGACCCAAGCGGGTGGGTCCAAGTCGCCTGGGTCCTGCTGATCTCAGGCATCCTGCTAGGCCTGGCTCTATGGCTGGTCGAAACCATCCAATACAGCTTCCAGTCGGAACTCTAAGCTCACCGAGAGAGCCTGCGAGCCTGACCAAGGACACTTGCGCAGCACACTGCGCATTTTGGCAGACCTCGCGGCAATGCCAAACAAACAACCCACCCTAAGCCCCTATCAGATAGAGACTTGCGCAAAAACCAACCCGGTTTTCTGGCTTGTTGGCACGCGGATTGCTCAACAATCGCTCCACTCAGTCCGACTGCCAAATCGGGCCGAATTTCATCATTCAAGGAGTTCAACGTGGCAAAACAAATGGTATTTGATGACGAAGCACGCCAGCCTCTATTGGCGGGTGTTTCGAAGTTGGCAAGAGCCGTCCGCTCGACGCTAGGACCCCGTGGCCGCAATGCGGTTCTGGATAAAGGTTGGGGTTCTCCCAGGATCACCAAAGACGGCGTAACGGTCGCCGAAGAAATCGAATTGGATGATCCTTTCGAAAACCTCGGCGCCCAATTGGTCAAAGAAGCCGCCAGCAAGACCAACGATGTCGCCGGTGACGGAACGACCACCGCTACGGTACTGGCCGAAGCGATCTTCCGCGAAGGGCTCAAAATGATCGCTGCCGGGGCCGACCCGATGTCCCTCTCGCGGGGAATCGCTAAAGCCGTCGAAGTGGTCCACGAGCAAATCAGCAAGATGTCCACCCCCATCGATGGGAAGAGCAAGAAAGAAATCAAACAAGTCGCCACCATCGCAGGGAACAACGATCCTGCCATCGGCGATGTCTTGGCCGAAGCTTTCATCAAGGTCGGCAAGGACGGTGTCATCGCCGTCGAAGAAGGACGCGGCAACGAAACGACCGTCGAAATCGTCGAAGGTATGCAATTCGATCGCGGTTTTCTCTCCCCTCAGTTCGTCACCAATCAAGACGAAGTGACCGTCGAACTCGAAGACTGCTACATCCTGATCCACGAAGACAAGATCAGCAACAACAAGAAACTGATCCCTCTGCTCGAAGCGATCAGCAAAGCCAAAAAGCCGCTTCTGATCCTCGCCGAAGACGTCGATGGCGATGCCCTGGCGACCCTGGTCGTCAACAAGATGCGAGGCATCTTGAGCGTCGCTGCTGTCAAAGCACCCGGCTACGGAGATCGCCGTAAAGCCATCCTCGGGGATATCGCGACCCTGACCAACGCCAACGCGATTTTCAAGGACTTGGGCATCGACCTCGAATCGGTCAAGCTCACCGACCTCGGACGCGCAAAACGCATCCGAATCACCAGCGAAGAGACCGTCATCATCGGCGGCGCTGGCAAGAAGGACAAGATCGAAGCTCGCGTCGTGCAAATCCGCCGCGAAATCGACAACACCGATAGCGATTACGATCGCGAAAAACTCCAAGAACGCTTGGCCAAACTCGCCGGTGGGGTTGCCCAAATCAACGTCGGTGCGGCAACCGAAACCGAAATGAAGGAACGCAAGGCCCTCATCGACGACGCAAAGGCTGCGACCCAAGCAGCACTCGCCGAAGGAATTGTTCCTGGCGGTGGTGTCGCTCTGCTGCGATGCGAAGCGGCCCTCGATAAGCTCAAACTCGAAGGGGATGCAGCCCTAGGCGTTCGTATCATCCGAAACGTCTTGGACTATCCGCTTCGCTCCATCGCCAACAACGCCGGTCTCGATGGCGCCGTTGTCGTCAATCGCGTTCGTCAACTCAAAGATAAAAACGAAGGCTACGATGCCAATGCCGACAAATATGTCGACATGATCAAAGCCGGTATCATCGACCCAGCCAAAGTCGTCAAAACAGCACTCAGCAACGCCGCAAGCGTCGCCTCGCTGCTCCTGACGACCGAAGCCCTCGTCACGGAAATCCCCAAGGAAGAAGAACCTGCAGGGGGCGGACATCACCATGACCATGACGGCATGGGTGGTATGGGTGGTATGGGCGGTATGGGTGGCATGGGCGGCATGATGTAGTCGTGCCCGAGCACTCTGCTGGTCCTCCCAAACAATGCGCCCAAAAAACAAACCTTTCAAAAACTT
>JAJTFB010000020.1 GCA_021300015.1 Pirellula sp.
TTCCATTGCCCCCAGGAGGCCAGGGGTGCCAGTGCGGGTAGATTCCAGCGTTGGGCTAGGTAAGCCAGCAGGAAGTCGGCGGTGGGGGTAGAGGATTCACCAACGGCGAAGCGTGGGTGTTTGGACCGATCGATCAAGAGGACCGATCGGCCTTGGGAGGCGAGGATCCAGGCAAGGAGGCTTCCGGAGAAACCGGACCCGACGACGATGATATCGTAGCGACGGGTCACGGTATTGGGAGGCTCTTCGAGGGGCCTGGGGATTAACGCTTGGAGAACTGGGTACCACGGCGGGCGCCGCGCAGACCGTACTTCTTGCGTTCCTTCATGCGCGAATCGCGGGTGAGGAACCCGTCATCGCGGAGAGGTTGGAAGTTTTCTTCCGAGAGGCTTACCAGGGCCCGAGCCAGTCCCATGCGGATGGCACCTGCTTGGCTGATGGGTCCGCCTCCGGCGACGCGAACAAAGACGTCGACTTTGTCGGCGTGTCCGACGTGTTCGAGGGTTTGGACGACAAGCCGTCGTTCCATATCGGTGACGAAGTACTCTTCGAAAGCACGGTCGTTGACGGTAATTTTTCCGGACCCTGGTCGTACGCGAACGCGGGCGACGGACGTTTTGCGACGTCCGGTACCGAGGCAATCACCGTTGACTTTGTCTTTCTTTGTGAACATGCTGGCTTCTCTTTAAAGGCAAATGCTTTGTGAATTGCTAGGGTCGGTACCTGACCGACTGGCGGCCTGGGGGGCGATCCGTGTGGGATTGCAGGATGAAACTACTCTGGGGTGTTGGCTTTGGCCGCAACGGCTTGGAAGCCGAAGGAGGCTGGGATCGGCTGTTGTGCTTGGTGTGGATGTTCGGTGCCGGCGTAGACTTTGAGTTTGGCGAGCATGTGTCGGGCCAAGGTGTTTTTCTTGGGCAGCATGCGCTTGACGGCAAAGTGGACCAGGTCGGTGGGCTTGCGCTCGAGCCTTTCGCCGTAGCTTTCCATCTTTTGGCGGTTGTAGCCGTTGTACCAAGCGTAATGGCGATGTTCGAGTTTGCGACCCGACATCTTGACCTTTTCGGCGTTGATCACGACCACATATTCGCCGGTATCGACGTGCGGGGTGTATTCTGGGCGATGCTTGCCCATGAGAATCATCGCGATTTGGCTAGCCAAGCGTCCTAGAGTGCAATCGGTTGCATCGACGACAAACCACTTTTGCTCGACCTCTCCGGCCTTGGCAACACTGGTTTTTTGTTGGACGGTTTTGCTTTGTTGAATTGTATGAGTGTGTTGGACCATGGCCAATCTTAGCTTTCGCTGCGGAATCAATCGCGGATAAACGACTAGAGTGGAGAAATCGGCTAAATGGCCTATGTCAAACCAGCTCAAGGGGGCGAAATTATAGTTTCCCCGGGAAAAACCAGCAAGTGGATTTTCTCCTGAGATTTCTACCATTTCCTCTTGAAATCCCCCCTTGTGGGGTCGATTGTTGAAAACTAGCCGAGTTGCACTTCGTAGGAAAAAAACGGTCTGTACCGAATTTGACGAATTGTCGGTATAACCAAAGACCGATAAAAAGCGGTGTTTCGAAGCTCAGGAGTTAAAAAAGCGATCCAATGAACGCGAGCAATACATCCTACCCAACCCATCCGAGTACATCGGCTATGAACATCGTTGGCAAGCGCCACGTCAGGGAGTTTACCAAACTCGACCTGAGTTCGGTCCATGCACCTTACAATCCGCCGCTCTCGACGATGGTCCACATGCTTCGGTATTGGGCCAATACGTTTCCGAACAAGGTGGCGTTTTATCTGACCGACGGGGAGAGCGACGACGAATCGAAGCTGACCTATGCGGAGTTGGACCATACGGCCCGAGCCATCGCCGTTCGGATTCTTCAAAAGCATCCGATCGGTTCCCGAGTCTTGTTGCTTTATCCGCCGGGAACACTCGAGTTTATCACCGGGTTTTTCGGTTGCCTTTATGCCGGCTGCATCGCCGTGCCTGCTTATCCTCCTCGTCGCAATCGCAAGGGTGCTCGGATCCAGGGCATCGCGGATGACTGCCAAGCAGCCTGCGCGTTGACGACGCAAGAGACAGCCAATCAGATCCTGCGCGATGAGAGCATGCGCAGCGAGACCCAGAGCATGGAGATCCTCGGAACCGATTCGATCGACCGATCGATCGCGATCCAGTTCAACGAAATCCCGATCCTCGATGGCAATTTGGCGGTCTTGCAATACACCTCGGGTTCGACCGGGCAGCCCAAGGGGGTGATGCTTACGCATGGGAATTTGATCCGCAACTGCGAAATCATCTCGACCCTTTTTGGTGAACACCACTCGTGCATCGGCTGTTCCTGGTTGCCAACCTACCACGACATGGGCTTGATCGGTGGAATTCTCGCTCCGATATTTTTTGGGGCGACGATGGTCTTGATGAGCCCGATGACGTTCCTGCAGCGTCCGGTCCGTTGGCTTCGCGCGATTACCAAGTACAAAGGGACTACCAGTGGTGCCCCGAACTTTGCGTATCAGCTTTGCGTCGACAAGGTGACCGATGAGGAGCTCGCTGGCCTGGACCTGAGTACCTGGCGGGTGGCTTTCAATGGAGCCGAGCCTGTACGAGCCACGACGATCGAGCAATTCACCCAACGCTTTGGGGCGGTGGGATTCCGCAACGAATCGCACCTGCCTTGCTACGGTATGGCCGAAACGACCTTGATTGTCACCGGAGGTCCGCACCACAGCGAACCGATCCTCAGGAGCTTCAACGCTCGGCAGTTGGATGCAAGGTTGGTCGTTCCGGTGGCTGCCGACGACCCGACAGCCCGCAAGCTTGTGGGCTGCGGAGTGACGACCGACAACAATACGGTCAAGATCGTCGACCCATCGACCCGCAAGCCCCTTTCGGACAACGAGATCGGCGAGATCTGGATCGACAGCCCGAGCGTGGGATTGGGCTACTGGGAAAAAACAGAGATTTCCCAAGAAGTCTTCAACGCCACGACCAAAGATGGCGACGGACCGTTTCTGCGTACCGGGGACCTGGGCTTTCTGAGCGAAGGTCAATTGTATGTGGCCGGTCGGGTCAAGGATTTGATCATTGTGCGGGGAGTCAACCGATACCCACAAGACATCGAGCAGACGGTCGAGGAGTGCCATGAGTCGATCCAGTCGTCAGCGGCCGCTGCCTTTGCCGACGATTCGGGCCCGCGCGAACGGCTGATCATCGCCGTCGAAGTCCAACGCTCGCTCGAGGATGACTGGAATCCGGTCATTCAATCGATCCGCCGCGCAGTGACTGCCAACCACGAGATCCCGCCCGATGCGGTCGTCCTGGTCCGTCACGGATCGCTCCCCAAGACGTCTTCGGGCAAGATCCAGCGACACGCCTGCTTAAAGGGGTTCCGCGAAGGAACATTGCGCATCGTCCATCAATGGCTCAGTTGGGAAGAAGGACTCTTCGATGGTCCTCCGATGATCGCAGCGGCGACCGTCAGCGAACTCAAAGACGGCTTTTCCAGCGGTCCATCGCACTCCTCTGGGATTCATCCCAAGAAAACCCGCGACCCGGATCCCGATGTGGTCGAACTGGTCAAACGAGCGGTCCGAAGCGTCGCTCAAGAGCGAGCTAAACTCCTGGACTTGGACACCAATGTCATCATCGACTTGGGCCTCGATAGTCTCGAGAGACTTCAGATCGCACACTTCTTGGAAAACTCCGTCGAAGGCCGAATTCCCGAAGACCTACTTCAGGAGATCGAGACCGTCCGAGAAATCGCCGAAGCGATCGAAGGGACCTTCAGCAAAGACCGAATTCGCGAAGGGGTCAAGACCCTCTCGTCCGATGCGGTCGAGGAACGGACGATCGCCCCAGAGGACTATCGCTTTGACTTGATCCCCGAATACCGACGGCTCAAGCAAACCATCCAGCAGATGGAAATGACCGGGCTACCCAACCCGTACTTCTCCGTCCATCAAGGCCTCACGCGGGATACCACCTTGGTCGACGGCCAGCAGCGCATCAGCTTTGCAAGCTACAACTACTTGGGAATGAGCGGTGATCCGGACGTGACCCAAGCGGTCATCGAGGCGACCAAAAAGTACGGCACGAGCGTCTCGGCCTCGCGGCTCGTCAGCGGCGAGAAAGACATCCACCGCCAGCTCGAAAAAGAGATCGCCGACTGGATCGGTGTGCAAGACTCGATCGTCATGGTCGGCGGGCACTCGACCAACGAATCGGTCATCGGGCACCTTGTGGGCCAGCAGGACCTGATCCTCCACGATTCGCTCTCGCACAACAGCATCGTCCAGGGAGCGATCCTCTCGGGAAGCCGTCGGCGACCCTTCCCCCACAACAACTACGAAGCCCTCGATGCGATCCTGCTCGAACAGCGCAAACGCCATCGACGCGTCCTGGTGATCGTCGAAGGGGTCTACAGCATGGACGGCGACTTTCCCGTCCTGCCAAAGTTCATCGATGTTTGCAAGAAACACCAGTGCTGGTTGATGGTCGACGAAGCCCACTCGATCGGAACGATGGGCAAGACCGGACGGGGCATCTCCGAACACTTCGGGGTTAACCCCAACGACGTCGACATCTGGATGGGAACCCTCAGCAAGTCCTTTGGATCCTGCGGCGGATACATCGCGGGCCGAGCCGAGCTGATCGAGTACCTCAAGTACACCACCCCTGGGTTCGTCTTCAGCGTCGGGCTCTCGCCACCCAATACCGCCGCTGCGATCGCCTCGATCCAAGCCCTGCGCAAGGATCCGTCCCGAGTGACGCGACTCAAGGAAGCCGCACGGCTGTTTTTGACGGAGGCGAAAAAACGGGGACTCAACACAGGCAACTCGAACGAAACCCCTGTGATCCCTGTGATCACCGGAAACTCGCTCCATGCCCTGCAGCTCTCGCGCCGCATGATCGATTCGGGGATCAACGTCCAGCCGATCCTCTATCCGGCCGTCGAAGAATCCGCAGCTCGCCTGCGATTCTTCATCAACTCGACCCACTCGAATCAACAGATCCTCTATGCGGTCGATAAGTGCGCCGAGTTCCTCAAGCAAATCGCTCCGGAATCGTTCCGCAACACGGAAGCCAACTGAGCGATCGAACTTAGAATGACCAAGCCGCGTCAGCAGATCCCGAAAGCGACCGTGACTCGGCTGGCATTCTATCTCCGCGAACTGCAGCAAATGCAGCGCTCTGGTTTGGCGAATATTCAGAGTCGGGCCATCGCCGAACGTCTGGGGTTAAACGACTCCCAAGTCCGACGCGATATTTCATGCCTCGGGACCGTAGGGCAGCGAGGTGTCGGCTACCAAGTCGAGGATTTGATCCAGAGCATCCAATCGATCCTCGGCACCGATCGGATTTGGAAAGTCATTCTCGTCGGAGTCGGGAACCTTGGCCGAGCCCTCAGCGGTTATCGCGGATTCCAAGAGCAAGGCTTCGATCTGCTCGGAGCCTTCGACACCGATGCCGAAAAGATAGGAAAACCTATCGGGCAATTGAAGATCCAAAGCCTCGATCAGCTCGGGACCTTTGCGAAACTCCATGCGATCGACCTTGCCATCCTGGCCGTGCCGGCCGATGCGGCCCAGTCGGTGGTCTTTGCGATCGAAGCAGCAGGCATCCCCGGAATTCTCAATTTCGCGCCGATCGCCGTACAACCTTCGGTCCACAGCAAGACGATCATCCAGGAAGTCGACTTGGCCATCGAGCTCCAACGGTTGGCCTTCTCGGTCGTCCGCTAATCGATGCCATGCTAAAATAGCTTAACGAAACTTCAAGGTAGGTGCGCCGGTTGGCTGAGTCATTCAAGGGCGATTTGCTATGTTTATCTTCGGATGGGGACCTCGCGAAACCCTTATAAACTCTGATGCATTCGACTGTCCAGTATGCAAAAAGACAACTCAGCGAAAGCATGTTCGACAAAGAAGCTGGATGTCATTCTTCTTCATCCCCATCCTTCCGATCTCCTCATCACGAGATTTCATTCGATGCCAAGCTTGTCAGAGTATCATCCCCATCGATTCTTATCTCGGCCAATCGAATCAGCCCGTTCGACTATCGCGTCAAGCGCTTGTCGGCATGCTCTGCGGTCTTTTTTCTCTACTTACCTTTTGCATTGCGCGCATCTCGATCCCGAATGCGATTTGCGCAATCGCTTTAGGGCACGTCGCCCTGCGCGATATTCGTAAGAACCATCCCAACGTCGACGGCCGATCCCTCGCGATTGCCGCACTCGGACTGGGTTACCCTGCCTTGATTCTATCTTCTGCCATCGGTTTAAGTTCGCTTTTGAGGCCTCGGCAGTTCGCAGGCAACGACCTTGTGGAGGATTCGATCGGAGCGATTGCCGATCCTCAGGGCAATCCAGAGACCTTCCGCGCCTCGGACTCCCCAAACGAATCCTTCAAAAATGCCGAGTATCAGATCGCAAGCAAACGGGACCAGCCCGCAGGCCGAGGCAATAGCCCCGAAGCCATTGAGATGGCGAAACTCTTCTCGGAGCGTATCAGGGAATTGAGCGACGAAGTTTTTACCAAGGGCCGCAAACCGTTGCTCCAGCTATCCGATGGTGAGTACCTGACGTTCTGCGAACTGCACCCGGATCGCGTCCTATTCCTGGTCCATGTCCCGTCGTATCGCAAGTTCACCAGCGACGCGAAAAAAACCCTCGCCCAGCTCTCATGGCTCGTTGCCCAATCGACCACCGCCGGGCATTTCAAGTGTGAAGCGAAGCTTGGTGTCGGCCTTCGAGGCGTTCTGACCTACGGAGATATCCTGCTAGGTACTGCACCCGCTTCAACGGAGGATTCGGTCACTGCGTTCCGCACCGGCGATAAAGAGGACCTGCTGGAGTTTTTCAAAGCCAAGATCGCCACGGACTCAACCGTTCGAGATATGTCAAAAACGGTCCCCGGTCTCCCCAGTTACAGTCTCCCCAGTTCCGATCCTTTCGAGCCACAACCGACCCCACCATTGGAGTCACCTGCGCGAGTCTTGGGGCACCACCTCGATCGCGCTGAGTCCGGATGCCAAATGGCTTGCTGCAGGCAAGATGGATGACAAGCTTGCCCTCTTCGAGGTCGCCACCGGGAAGCCCATCGGCGAGCCTTATCCGCTCTTGCAAGCCGGTCAGGTTACCGCAGTTGCCTTCAGTGCCCAGGGCGATCAACTAGTCGCCGGCGGTTACTCGGGCAAAACCTTCGCTTGGCAAGTATCCCCCGACGGAAGCCTGCTCAATGAACAGGAATTTTTCCGGTTCGATAGCGAAATCGTTACCTTGGCGACCAGCCCGAAATTCGGTTTCTTCATCGGTGCTAGCCGCAAAGGGACCGTCGCTTGGCAACCCTTCGGACTCCAGAAATCCCAACCGAGGTTGATGCAGCAATTCCAAAAAGAGGTCTGTGCCGTTTGGCTTCCCAGTTCTGGCGATGAAGCGATGGCGACCGATGGGGCGCGTTGGATACGTTTTTCTTTGCGCGATGGGGAAGTTTCCGAATCCGATGATCTAGGCATAAAATCCGCAAATCTCGCTTGCTTTAGCCGTTCGGGCAAGCGGCTTGTCATCGCCGACTTCAATACGCTCCATCTGACGGACTTGGCCCAACGCACCTCTCGAAAGTCGATCAAACTTCCACGCGGCGACATGGCTTATGCGTTGAAATTCCACCCTCAGGAAAACTGGGTTGCCGTCGGGATGCGAGGCAAAGTAGCTCTCTTCGATTTCGATCGAGCAGAACTGATCGCATACGCCGATGCAGAGTCGGTCTTCTATCAGAAGAACATAGAATTTTCCTCCGACGGTAGGTCTCTGGCCGCAACCTCAGATAGCGCACGCGACACGATCAAAATTTTTCGTATCGGCCATAGCAAGCTTGAATCGACAACCTCCGAAGAGCCCCAGCCCTAAACGATTCAACCACTTCCACTCCACCAAAACGCCAACAGCGCCAAGGGCGAAACGATCCCAGCGGCCAGAGCCATCACCAATACCAAACAACCGCGAGTGGTTCGGTTGTAAACGCGGTTATAAGCTGCCTTTTTGGGGTTTGTCAGCCATCCCCAGCCCCTGGGCGCTTTGAGCCCAAAACGATGACGGATCGCCCGTCGGACCGACGTGCGTGCCGCAATCCTTTTCTTCAGCGATGGTCTGCGAAAGCCGAACTTCAAGTGGACTTAGCCTTTGTTTCTTTGCAGTACTTTCGGGGCGTTATTCTCGTCGCGGACCCTGTGGATCCCTACCCATACTATACCTCTGCCGGTAGATAGCCGGTAGATATCGGAAGATACTGCGAGTACGATCTAAGTTCGAACATCTCCGTCCAAGGAAACTCCTCAAGGCCAACCCGAACCGAACGGATCGCGACCGTGGGCAATCCAATCCAACCACTCGTATCTCTGAATCCCCTGAGTCCTCAGAATCGTGCCTTCCTGCCGTGTTGGCTCTTGGGCCTGCTTCCGGTGCTCAACCTTGGCAATCCGGTAAGCGGCCAATCGCCGCCCAGCCAATCGCCGCCCGAGATGCTTGCATTCGAAGCCGGAGTTTGGGCCAAGGTCGCAGAACGGACGTGTATCCGATGCCACCACCTGCAAGGCGAAGCAAAAGATAGCGAATTTCTTCTAGAAGCCTCGATCGACGGCCTCTACGATCCCGATACCTTGGCTCGCAACCAAAGTGCGATGCGCAAGATCGCGACGAAAACTTCTGGCCGAGAGTCGATCCTATTGCAGAAAGTCGTCGGTGGTCTCGAACACGGCGGTGGCCAAATCCTCCAACCGGACTCGGCAGGATTTCGAATCCTCGAACGCTTCGTCGCCCAAGTGCTCGAGCCAGCCGATCCAGTAACTTCTCACGATGCAAGTGACTCCTACGAGCAAGCCCCCTTTTTCGATGGAATCACCATGCTCTCTGAGTCGCGATTATTGCGACGCGTCACCCTCTCCCTGGTTGGTCGACTCCCCACACCCGAGGAATCCAAAGCCGTCGAACAAGAAGGCCTTGGGGCTCTGAACCCAATCCTCGATTCGATCCTTCGCGAGGATGCTTTCTATGTGAGATTGAAAGAGGGATTCAACGATATCTTCCTGACCGTCGGAATCGAAGACAACGCTGAAACGCTTCTGTCCTACGATCACTTTGAGAAAACACGCTTATGGTATCAGACGCACGATTTCAGCCATCTGCCTGAAGCCGAACGGGAACGGGCCGGTTGGAAGCTAGCCGATGTGTATCGCGATGCCCTTCTGCGGGAACCTTTGGAATTGATTGCCTACATCGTTCGCAACGAAAAGTCATTCTCAGAGCTGGTAACCGCCGATTACATCATGGTCAGCCCCTATACCGCGCGTGGTTACGGCATCTTCGAAGAGATCAAAGATCAGTTTCGAAACAGCGATGACCCCTTCGAGTACATCCCGGCTCGCCTGCACGCTCTGAAGGGTCGCGATGGAAAGGTCCAGGAATCCAGGACCGATTGGTATCCGCACGCGGGCTTCCTGAGCATGTTCCATTATCTGCGACGCTACCCCTCGACAGAGACCAACCGCAATCGCTTGCGAGCAAGGATGTTCTATCAGCATTTCTTAGGCATCGACATCATGCAGCTTGCTCCTCGCTCCTCAGACGCTACGGCAGTTGCCGCCAAATTCGAAACCCCGACGATGCAGGCGGCTGATTGCGTGGTCTGCCACAAGACCATCGATCCGGTCGCTGGAATTTTTCAGGATTTCAACTTTCAAGGTGAACTTGGGCCGCGAAAAGAAGGATGGTATCAAGACATGTTTCCCGCCGGCTTCGAGGGAGAACTACTGCCGGCCGATGAACGCTGGAGGGCCCCACAGTGGCTTGCGGAACGAACGGTCAAAGACCCTCGCTTTCCTATCGCTATGGTCGAACACGTCTACTCGATCTTGGTCGGGCGGAAAGTGCTTCAGCCCCCCGAAGACATCGAGGATCCCAATTTCGGGCCCAAGCGCAGAGCGTTCATCGAGCAAAGGAAAATGATTCGCCAGATCGCAGCCCGACTCAAGGAATCCGACTTCAATCTCAAAGAAGCGTTTAAAGCCCTGGTAACTACGGATTTTTACCGCGCCGATGCTACCTCCTCGACCAACGACGATCCGCATCGGGCCGCCGAACTCGAGGATGTGGGGGTTGTTCGATTGATCACACCCGAACAGCTGGATCGAAAAATCCAAGCGATCTTTGGGAAGCCCTGGGGCCGATTTCAGGAAGAGTACAAGATCCTCTACGGTGGAATCGACTCGATTACCGTGACGGAACGCAATACCGACCCTAGCGGTGCGATGGGTGCGATCCAGCGAATCATGGCCAACGATGTGGCTTGCCAAAATGTAGGGCTCGACTTCCATCGCCCGACTGCGGAACGAAGACTCTTTTCCCAAATCGAACCATCGGTCGTCCCGGGCGACGAAGCCTCCAATCGAACTATTCGCGAAACCATCGTCTCTCTCCAAGAGAGAATCCTCGGTGTTGATCTGCCCCTGGAGCATCCCGAGGTCGACCGCGTCTTCGAGCTCTTTAGCGGAATCATCGACGAGGCAAAGGCACTTCCAAGTTTCGAGCCGCGCGAGACCTATTTCTGTGGCGGTCGAGAAGACTTCCGAGTCGACGATCCTCATTACAGCGTTCGCGCTTGGCGGGCTGTGGTGACTTATTTGCTGCGTCAACATGCATTCCTCTACGAGTAAAAGCCTGCCATGTCACGTCGAAATTTCTTGAAACGCTGTGGACTGGCTGGACTTGGTTTTGCAGCACCTGTCTATTCGCAAGCCGTTTTGGGTTCTACGGGAACGAATGCGGAGACTGAAGGCTACCCAGGTCCTTACTATGTCGTTTACAACGCATCGGGAGGGTGGGATACCACGTACTTGATGGACCCCAAAGGGGTCGATGGAATCAACCGACTCTATCAGCAGGGAGATATTCTCACGGTAGGCAATCATCGCGTTGCACCTATCGCCAAACACATCGCCAAGGGGATGAGCAACGAAGATTTCTTTGCCAAGTATGGTTCGGAGCTGTGTGTCTTCAACGGTTTGGATCTTTCCGTCAATAACCATACGCCTTGCGCCAGGTACATGGCGACCGGCAAACTCGACAGCCTCGCTTATCCGACCTTTCCTGCGCTGGTTGCCGCTTGCTATGGGGCCGAAGCTCCGTTGGCATTCCTGACGTTTGGCAACTACTCTGCCACGGGCAATCTTGTGCCGATGTCGCGCGTACCCTACCTGCAGTCGCTGAGACTCTTGGCGCGGGCCGATTCGGTCGAAGGTGGCACTCACCCTTATCAAGACGCATTCGTAGCGGATCGAATCGAACGGGCTTTGGAAGGGCAATTTGAGGCCCGAGTTTCAGATGCCCGCTTACCACGGGTCGAGCGGAGCCAAAGCATGCTCTATGCGGCCCAAACGAATTCCAAAGCGCTCCGGCGCGTGGTTCCATTTCTACCCAAGGAACCAGCGAAAGAACGCCTTGCGCAACAAAACGATATCGCATTGGCTGCCTTCAAAGCCGGCGTGTGCGTTTCGGCCAACTTGTCGATCGGACAGTTCGATAGCCACAACAACAACGATGCCGACCAAATGAAGCTGATCCCCGAGTTTCTAGCCGGTATCGATGACCTGCTGTGCAAAGCGGAAGCTCTTGAGATTCGAGACAAACTCGTCGTGATCATCCAAAGCGAGATGGGGCGTACGCCCAACTACAACAACGGCAATGGCAAGGACCATTGGTCGATCAGCTCGATCATGTTCCTCGGACCGGGTATCGTAGGAAATCGGCTCATCGGAGCGACGGATGAAAAACAGCAGCTAGTGCCGATCGACCCCCAGACATTGAAGACCGATCCCGTCGGTGGAATTCGCGTTCGACCAGAGCACATTCATCAATCGCTGCGCGAGTTCGCAAGCATTGAGAACCACCCGCTGAGTCAGCGGTTTCCGCTACAAGTTCCTGAAAAAGAAAAACTCAGTAGGCTCATTGGAAACGGGTGATGAGACGGCGCTTTTTAAAAGGCAGAAAGGCAGGGAAACACAGAGGCAGTAGAGGGCACGGAGTCACATGCAGTCCATCCCCTCCGTCTTCTCTCTCCCCGTCTTTTCTCTCTCCGTGCTCTCTGTGCCTCTGTGTTTCAAAAAAGGGGTACAAAGAATTTGCGAGCGAGTTTGCGCTAGGGTGCTTCGGGCCATGGTGAGATTGGGCTACCATCTGGGCCCTTGGCGTTGGCTGGCGAGGAGCCGCGCAAGCTTGCCACGTAGGCGCTGACCATCACGATATCGTTTTTGTCTGGGATTCGCGTCGCCCAAGCGGGCATCGCACCCCCGGCGACCCCCTCGTTGATCACCTTGGCGATGTCTTCGATCTTCTTGATGTGCTTGTAATTGTCATCGCACAGGTTTGGGCCGATCACCCCGCCCCCTTCGGGCCCGTGGCACGACACGCAATTGAGTTTGTAGATCGACTTGCCCACATCCATCCATTCTTTTTTCCCCATGTAGGTCACCAGCGTGTTGGCATCGGGGGTCAGTGGACCAAGATCGAGATACTTCTTCTTTTGGTTCGCGTCGAGGGCGGCGGTGAATCGCTCGTGCACCGAACGGTTCGGTGCGCCGACATGGTAATAGAGCAGATAAAACGGGCTTGCGACGACCGTCAGGATAAACAACCACTTCCACCAGCCCGGAAGCGGGTTGTCGTACTCGCAGATCCCGTCATAGGAATGGGCCATCGGGCTCGGTTGGGTCGTGGCTGATGGATTTTGGTTCGGCGGTAGGTTGGTCATTATGGTTTGGAATTTGGATGGGGTATTGGATCGACCACCTCGTCGCTCAAGGGGATCGCACTGAATCGGTCGACTGTCGAGCGTCGCAGGGTCAGGGCCCAAAGACAGATCGCACCGAAACAAAGAGCGAAAATCACTAAGGCGATCTCATCAAAAACCGAATAATCGAGTTTCGAGACAACATCTTTAAGCATGGTACTACTGAATTCCCGCCACAGGCGTTGCGGTTGGGCCGGCTGGAGCTGTGGGTTCTTCGGTCTTGAACAAGTCGGTGCCGACGCGTTTGAGGTAGGCGATCAGAGCGATGACGGTTGAATCCTTGATCAAGTGCCCGTTGTACTCGACCGGTCCCCCGAGAGAAATGATCTCTGCGGCGACCTTCTCGGCCTGTTCTCTTGCTAGCTCCTCGGACTTCGATACCTCATAAGGGTACTCTGGATGGAGGTATTTGTTGGCTGCAACCCGTGGCTCGATCTGTCCAAAGTTCAGTTTTTCCTCGAGCAGGTGTCGGTAGCTCGGCATGACCGAACCTCGCGTCATTGCGGTCGGGTTCTCGAAGTGCTTCCAGTGCCAAAAGCCGCTTTGCTGGGTGATCCCGATGCGGGCCAAATCTGGGCCGATGCGTCGGGAACCCCATTGGAACGGATGGTCGTAGACCGACTCGCCCGGCTTGCTGTATTCGCCATAGAGAAGTTTTTCGGCGACCATAGGTCGGATCATCTGCGAGTGGCAGTTGTAACAACCCTCCGAGACGTAGATGTCTCGGCCGGCGATCTCCAGGGGGGTATAAGGCTTGACGGTGTTGATCGTCGGAATGTTGCTTCGAATCAAAAACATCGGCACGAGTTCAAAGGCACTTGCGACCACCACGGCCAGGGTCGTCATCACTGTGAACTTCACGGGAAGATGTTCCCAGGCGCGGTGCCAATTCATCCGATTGAGCCGATCAATCTTGGTCGCCAGATCCAGCACAGGGACTCCGGACAATGGACTCGAGTCCTGAACATGCTCGACATACCCTCGACTCAAACGCGGGCTAGAGTAGACCGGTACTTCGTAGGTTTTGGGTCTGGCCATCCAGGTGCGAATCGCGTTGTAGGCAAGCAGGACAATTCCGAGGACGTAGAGCACACCGGCAAAGACGCGCGCCCACCAAAAGGGGATCAGCACCGGTACGGTGTCCATGAACGTGTTGGCCAAATCCCCCTTGGGAGACAACTCCCGCCACATCAATCCTTGAGTGATTCCGGCGATGTAGATCGGAATGATGTACAAGAGGATCGCGATCGTTCCGATCCAGAAATGCCATTCGGCAAGTTTCTTGCTGTAGAGCTTGGTCTGGTACAGACGGGGCAAGAGCCAATAGATCATCCCGAAGGTCATGAATCCATTCCAGCCAAGGGCCCCGGAATGGACGTGGGCGATTGTCCAATCGGTGTAGTGCGACAGGGCATTGACGCTCTTGATCGAAAGCATGGGGCCTTCGAACGTCGACATCCCATAGAACGTGATCCCGACAACAAAAAACTTGAGCACCGGATCGGCGGTGACTTTATGCCAGGCACCTCGAAGGGTCAAAAGTCCATTGATCATTCCACCCCAGGAGGGCATCCATAGCATCAGACTAAAGAGCATCCCAAAGGTGCTAGCCCACTCCGGCAAAGCGGTGTAATGCAAGTGGTGAGGACCGGCCCAAATGTAGATGAAGACCAACGACCAAAAGTGGATAATACTAAGCTTGTAACTGAACACCGGCCGGTCTGCGGCCTTGGGCAAAAAGTAATACATCAACCCCAAAAACGGTGTGGTCAAAAAGAAGGCTACTGCATTGTGGCCATACCACCACTGCATCAAAGCATCCTGGACCCCTGCGTAGATCGGATAGCTTTTGCCCAAACCCACTGGGACAACCAAGTTGTTGAACACGTGCAGGATCGTCACCGTGACAATCGTCGCAATGTAGAACCACAGCGCCACGTACATGTGACGCTCGCGACGATGGATCAGTGTCATCATGAAATTCGTACCGAAGAACAACAGCCAGACGATCGCAATCGCGATGTCGATCGGCCACTCGAGCTCCGCATACTCTTTGCTCTGCGTGATCCCCAACGGTAGCGTCAGGGCCGCTGCCACGATGATCCCTTGCCATCCCCAGAAGTGCAACCGACTCAGCGCGTCAGACCACATCCGAGCTTTGCACAACCGCTGCGTGCTGTAGTAGATCGCGGCGAAGATCCCGTTCCCAGCGAACGCGAAGATCGCCGCGTTGGTGTGCAGCGGACGAAGCCTAGCAAACGACAAAACCGCAGCGACATCGCTTCGGAAATTTCCCGCCCACTCAGGGCTTACCAATAACACCGCTACGAGCACGCCAACGCTCGTTGCTACCAGCCCCCAAAAGATCGTCGCAAAGACAAACCAACGGACGATGTCGTCGTCGTAGCTGTAGCGATCGATTTGTGTGCCCTCATCCCCTAGCTGGCTAGATCCGGTGTCAGAAATTGCGGTGTGACTCATAGAAGATGCATCGAATCTTGGAAGTGGCAGACGAACGGAAAGCTCTGTGTGATTGTAACTTCCAAGTCGGCTCAATTTCAGGTCGTCGACAACTCTTTCGATCGCTTTGTGCCGCGACAGATTGAAGCAACACCCCAGAGCGTCATTTATCCCTATTTTGCCTGCGTTTATTGAGTAATTCTTTTGGTAAGTCCCCCTGAATAAACCACCGCAGATAAACCACCGCAGATAAACCACTGCAACGATCCACTGCAACGATCCACTGGGCGTGACCTGCCGACATGGACCGCAGGGGTTTCGGGGCGCCTTTCGAGTACGAGTACCATTTCATTGAGTACGAGTACGAGCGAGCATTTTTAACCGCTTTGATACCTGGAGAACCCGAAAACAAGAAAAGCCCGCATGGCGGTGTGCCAAGCGGGCTTGTGTCTTGCTGGAGAGAAGACCGGTCATCGAACTCAGGCGCACGATCGGTTACCGATCGTGAGGGGCCCGGGCGCCGCCCCCCATTATTTACAAAGACGTACTCATGACCGGTTTGGCGCACCAATCTTCTAAAAAAGCAAGAAACTTCATTTTCCGGCTATTCCTGCCTTTTAGGGGACAATCGCTAGTTTCCTGCTTTTTCGTACTCAGTCCGCCGCGGCGGACGGTACTCGTACTCCTACTCGTATTTCGAGCACGATCAAGAGCTACCAACGCCCACGCAATAAAATCAAATCTGCTAATTCCAAGCCGGTTTCACTGCATCCCGAGGGAACTTTGGGTCCGAATCGAACATCGGAGTACTTCTGGTTGCCGAGCGGTGAAAAGTCCTATTAAATCCCTGGTTTTGGTGGACCAAAGCGGCGTGTCGGTTCATAATGCGACCGGAAATTCTCGTTCGGAAGTGAAGACTTCGCGAAGTTTCCGGTTTGCAGCGGGTTTGCCGATTGTGGCAACTCGTCGGTCGGTCTTGCCAAATTTGCATCGCTTTTTGGACCCTCGGCAGCTTAAGGCTGACCTAGGTTTCCAGGGCTGGCAGATGGAGGCTGAGTAACAAGTTAGACGGATCAATCAGTTCTTTTACGACTGTGGAAAAAACGAATGAGCAGAGACCATTATCGATCGATGATCCGAGGGCTCGCATCGCGCGCCATCCTCGGATTGAGCTTGCTCTCGGGCCTTGCGGGTCCGAAAGTTGGCTATGCGCAAGAAGCTCCGGCTGCGGAGTACCCACCCTTTGACAAAGTGATCGAAGGGTACACCAAGGTCGATTCGAAGTCCCCGGATCGCGGTGCGCTGTGCAAACTGTGGCTTCGTGAGAAGGACGGCCAGGTCCTCATGGAGTTGCCCAAGGACTTCCTGATGAAGAAATACTTCATCGCCTTGACCGTCAGCAGCGGCGACAAGTTCGCTGGTTTGCAGGCAGGTGATTACTACGTCTACTGGCGGATGTACAACAAGCGTTTGGCCTTGATCCTTCCCGAGTTGGACATTCGGTCCAACGGAGAACCGGAATCGAAATCATCGGTCAAGCGGCTCTTTACCGACACGGTTCTTTTGGATATTCCCATCGTGACGATGGCACCTCAAGGTGGTCCGGTGATCGATGCGGATGCTTTGTTCGTCGGAAACGCGGGCAAATTCTTCGGTCCTAGCGTTCGGGTCCAAGATCCGAATTTGACCAAGGTGGTCAAGGCCAAGCCTTTTACACGGAACACCGAGTTGGCGTTCGAAGTGGTCACTGCCGGTGGCAAGCTTCAAACGATCCACTACTCGTTTAGCGAAGTTCCTGAAGACACCGGGTACCGTCCTCGCAAAGCCGATCAACGCGTCGGATACTTTGTGACCAACTTCACCGACCTGGGCAGCTACGACGACGACAAGAAACGGGTCCGATACGTGACCCGTTGGCGATTGGAGAAGCGGGACCCGAGTTTGAAGGTTAGCCCACCGGTGACCCCGATCCGATTCTACATCGAACACACCACGCCGGTCCGATACCGACGTTGGGTCAAGCAGGGTGTCGAGTACTGGAACAAGGCCTTCGAGAAGATCGGCTATTCCGATGCGATCGAGGTTCTCTACCAAGACCCACGCTCACCTGCGACGATGGATCTGGACCCAGAAGACGTCCAGTACAACTTCATCCGATGGCTCAACAACGATGTCGGTACGGCCATCGGCCCGAGCCGAGTTCACCCCATGACGGGCGAAATCCTCGATGCCGACGTCGTCCTGACCGACGGTTGGATCCGCCACTTCAACTTCCAATACCATGACCTGATGCCCGATATCGCCATGGAAGGAATGTCGCAAGAAACCATCGCTTGGCTCGGTGCGCACCCGACCTGGGATCCCCGCGTCCGTTTGGCTCCAGAAGCCAACCAAAAGCATCTCCAAGGCCTTTTTGCCTTGCAGTCGCAAATGCCTTACGCAGGTCACCCGATGACCAAACTCGATTCGAAGCTCATGGGAGCCTCTCCTTTCGATGGATTGGTCGGACGTACCAGCCAAGTCAACGGCTATTGCAACGCGGCTCACGGCAAGCAAATGGACATGTCCATGGCTCGCCTAGCCCTGGACCTGATGGACGAAAACGGTCAGTTCTTGGCCGAACAAGATCCCGCAGCTCCCGCCGCCGGTGCAAAGCCCGAAGAGAAGAAAGCGGACAAGCCCAAGGAAGAGATGCTCGACGGGATGCCCGAGTCGTTCATCGGTCCTCTGTTGGCCGAGCTCGTCGCGCACGAAGTCGGTCACACGCTCGGCTTGCGACACAACTTCAAAGCCTCGAGCACCCTGTCGCTCAAGGACATCAATTCCAACGGCGTCAAAGGCCAACGCACCATCGCCTCGTCGGTCATGGACTACATCCCGATCAATATGCCTTATCAACTCGAAAGCGAGACCCGAGGCGACTACACCATGATCGGTATCGGTCCTTACGACTACTGGGCCATCGAGTACGGCTATACGCCCGATGAAGCCAAGCTTCCTGAAATCCTCAAACGCTCCAGCGAACCGGAACTCCAGTACGCAACCGATGAGGACACCAACGGCCCAGATCCTCTGGCCCGACGCTACGACTACTCGAAAGACCCATTGGAATACTGCGAAAACCAGATCCGCTTGGTCAAACTCTACCGCGAACGACTCTTGGACAAGTTCGTCAAGGATGGAGATAGTTGGAGCAAAGCCCGCGTCGGTTACGAATTGACTCTCGGCGAGCAGACCAAGGCGATCAGCATGATGGCCAACTGGATCGGCGGCGCGACGGTCAATCGCGACAAGAAGGGAGATCCGGGCAACCGAGCCTCCTTGACCCCAATCCCAGCCGATCAACAACGCAAAGCCCTCGATTTCGTGATCCGAAATGCGTTCCGCGACGACTCCTACGGTCTGTCCAACGCGATCCTCAGTCGACTGACAGTCGACAAGTGGATCGACGAAGGGGTCCGCTCGATGGGCGAGTCGACGTTCCCTGTGCACGATCGGATTCTAGGTATCCAGTCGAGCGCTCTGACGATGATCATGAACCCGACGACCCTACGACGCGTCTTTGACAACGAAGTCCTGGTCCCCAAAGACCAAGACGCTCTGACGCTCCCGGAAATGCTCGATAAGGTTCAAGCCGAAGTGTGGTCCGAGTTGGCTGCGAATCCCGAAGGCGAAGTCTCGGCCCGCAAGCCGCGAATCTCCTCCTGGAGACGCAACCTGCAACGCGAGTACCTCGATCGTTTGATCGATCTGGCCGTGCCGGGTGCATCGAGCAACAAAGCCATCACCAGCTTGGCCCTGATGCAACTCAAGGAACTCAAGAAGAAGATCGACGCGATCCTTGCAGGGGGCTCGCCAATGGACCCTTACTCGGCCGCTCACTTGACCGAGTCCCAATTGCGGATCACCAAAGCTCTCGATGCAATCTACATCTACAACCAGCCACAAGCTGGTGGTGGAGGTCTCGGTCCGATGATCTTCGGTAACGTCGCTCCAGGCCAACCGGCCATCGAGCCAGCGTCCCCGAAGATCGTAGAAGGCGAACCACAACCTTAGGTTGGCTCTCGGCTTGAAGCAGACGGATCGGCCCTGATCCTTCTGTCGGAAAAAACCAAAAACCCGCGTATCGGAATTCCGTTACGCGGGTTTTTTCATGAAGCGATCGCCAGTGCTCGCCCATGTCGCCGAAGACGACGATTCCAAAAGTTAGCAAAACACCGGAGCTGCTACTCAACATCGCAAACTTTCGCTGCTGGCTAATTGGCTACGCGAGGCTAGCAGTCATTGGTCTGAATCGCTGGTGGTTCTAAGCCCGAAGGGCTGGAACACCCTCTGCCGAGGTCGAAGGCCTCGGTAGCAGTGCAATCGGGGTGCGTGATTGGGGCGGTGCCGGGTACTGGCCATGCCCGCGGCTTGCGCCCATGCGGCTCACGGGATCGCCTGCGGCGTTTGATGGATCAGGGTGCGCGTTGGTTCTGAGTCGGAAACTAGGTGGTCTCATCACCGCTGCGTGCGGGCTCGGAGGCCCGCACTACGGACAATCGCTTTGCCATGGCCTGAGGCAAACTTTCGCTCCGGGCTAATTCGTTACGCGACGCTTGGCAAGTATTGGTCTGAATCGCTGGTGGTTCTAAGCCCGGAGGGCTGGAACACCCTCTGCCGAGGTCGAAGGCCCCGGTAGCAGTGCAAACTAAAGTCCGCGAGGCCCGGAGGGCCGACACACTGGATTGAAAAAAATCGGGGGGCAGGCCCAGGGCCAATTAGGCGCGATTTGGTTCCAATCGAAGTGCGCTATTAGCGCGGTGCCGGGTACTGGCCATGCCCGCGGCTTGCGCCCGTGCGGGCTCGGAGGCCCACACTACGCCAGGAAGGAACAGGCGCGAGGAATGACCGTGGCTACCCGTTGCGGCTTGACGCGTCGAGCGCCTTGATCCACGGTCCGATGTAGTACCCATGGTCGTGGTAGGTGCGGCCTGAATACATGTGCTGGTCGATCACGCAAGGCTCATTGACGTAGATCCCACCGCAGACCTCAAGATCGAACTTGCACTTGGCAACCGTGGCCATACGAAGTCCCTTGACGATACCCGCACGGGCCGGAATCTCGACGCCATGGCAGACACTGGCCATCGGTCGTTTGTTCTCCCAAAACCATCGCGTGATACGCAGGAGATCTTGGTCCTCGCGAATGTACTCCGGGGCTCGCCCCCCACTGAAAAAGATTCCAGCGTACTCCTCGGGCTTGATGTCCTTGAACGCAATATCGGCTGCGATCGAATACCCCTCCCACTCCTTGGTGATCGTCCAGCCCGGCTTGACCTCGTGCATGACCATCTGAAAGACCCGTTTCTCGGGTCCGGCGACGATCGGTGCATAGCCACCCTCGATCAACCGATAGTAAGGATAAAGCGTATCGACCGTCTCGGTCGCATCGCCAATGATGATCAAAACTTTAGGTCGATTCATAAGGGGCACCTCCAAGGCTCCAAAGGCCGGGGCGAGCGTCGTTGCGCTCGCAGATACGGTTAGGAATTCTCTTCGATCTACATTCTTCATCCCTCTATCTTAGCGACACTTGGTCGCCAAGTGTTCGACCAGGTACTTCGAATCGACCGGCTCGCCGGTGGCCCGTTTGATAAGCTCCATCGGCAGGTAGGTCTGGCCATGGCGATGCACCCGCTCGACGAGCCAATCGAGCAGCGGCTTGAACTCCCCTCGCTCGATCTGGGATGCCAAGCCCCCGAGTTGCCGATCGGCTGCCGCGTACAATTGGGCCGCGTAGATATTCCCAAGCGTGTACGTGGGAAAATACCCGATCAATCCCGCCGACCAATGGACGTCCTGCAGCACCCCGGTCCGATCCTCCGTGGGGCTAATCCCTAAGTAATCTCGGTACTGTTCCCGCCAAGCCTCGGGCAGATCCTCGACGCGGAGCTGTTCGCTCATGAGCTGCTTTTCAAGCTCGAAGCGGATCAGGATGTGCATGTTGTAGGTCACCTCGTCGGCCTCGATGCGGATCAAGCTCGGTTGTACCCGGTTGAGATCCTGAACCAATCGCTCGATCGAGACGTCCCGAAATTCGCTCGGGAAATGCTCGAGCAGATGCCTGTGGGCCCAGCGCCAAAAGGGTTCTGCTAGACCGACGAGATTCTCCCAGAGCCTCGACTGCGACTCGTGGACCCCGAGACTCGCGGCGCTGCCCAAAGGGGTTCCGTACCACTGCGGATCGAGACCTTGCTCGTACATCCCATGGCCTGCCTCATGGAGCACCCCATAGAGTCCGCTCGAAAACGAATCCTCGGAAAAACGGGTCAGGATGCGATGGTCGTGTGGACCTAACGTCGTACAGAAGGGATGCTCGGTCTGGTCGAGTCGGCCCCGTTGGAAATCGAATCCGATCCGCTCAGCGACCCATTTGGAGAACCGTTGCTGAGGGACGATCGGAAAATGTCCTTCGACGACCGAGGGCCCCAACCGAGCGCATCGCTCGGACCCCTCGTGGATCAAAGGGACGAGCGATTCTCTCAATGCGCCGAAGATCTTTTGGACCTGATCGACCGTGGCTCCTTCTTCGTAACTATCGAGCATCACCTCGTAGCGCGATTGGCCGGGATCGGCCAAGCAATCGGCCTCCTGATGCTTGAGCTCGACGATCCGTTTGAGCTGCGGCAGAAAACGCTGGTAGTCATCGCTAAGCTTCGACTCGACCCAGACCTGCTGCCCGATGCTCGTAGCATGCGATAGTTCCTCGACGAGCTCTTGAGGCAATCGTCGGCATCGATCGAATTCGCGTTTCATGCACCTTGCGGTCACCCGCGCGGGGCTCGAGGGATCCTCCTGGGAACTTGAGGCCTCGAGCTGATCCAACCAATCGCCAAGGACCGGATCGATTCGACGTTGATGGACTATGCCGGCCAGGAGCGTCAGTTGCTCGGCGCGGTACTCGGCAGCCTGAGGTGGCAAACCGGTGTTTTGATCCCATTCGAGCATCGACATGGTCGACTGCAGGATCGACGTTTGATGAACATGCCCGAGAATCTTGGGTAACACGGCGTCGTTCATGGCGCATCCTTGGATGATGAAGAGGGCTTGGGGGCTTGAGGATCTTGATGCAACTCCGAACGGAGTTTGGCCCGCTGTTGGTCGATCTGTTCGGCCGTCGCGCCGAGATTGCGCAGGATCGTCTCGGCCATCGCCAAAGCGACTTCGGATTCCTCGGCGATGACATGGTCGGCTCCGCTCTGGAGCAAGACCTCGCAGTTCCCGACGTACGCCGAACGGACCAAAATTTGAATCGATGGATTCAGAAGTCTGGCCATGCGAATCACGTCGGCGGTTTGTGCGATCTGCGAGGCGCTCAAGATCAAACTCTGGGCTTTGTCGACCCCCGCACGCTTGAGGGTCTCGATGTGGCTCGCATCCCCAAGCACGACGCGGTGCCCCGCAGAGCGGATCGGTTCCATGCTCCCAGGATTCATTTCGATGATCGTCGCGTGGATGCCGTTCTCATCGAGAAGCTTGGCCGCAGTCCTGCCGACAGGTCCATAACCGACGACCACCGTGCGAAACTCCGAGGCTGGGTCTTCGAGATCTAGCCCATCGGTGGAGATTGCCGGTTGGCTTGTCAGCGGTTTTCTTGAAACGGTCAGCCAACTCAGATTGGTCGATCGCCGGGCAAAACGCAAGATCGGCTCGACCGACCATTGGAGCATCGGCGATAGGGCGATCGAGAAGATCGAAACGGCCACGAGCACATGCTCGAGCGAGTCGGAGATCAACCCCGAACGTTTGGCCAAGTTCGCCACAATGAACGAAAACTCTCCGATCTGAGCGAACGACAAACCTACGCGCAAGGCATTTTTTAAGGGCAAACCCAATAGGAGCATCGCGCCGATGGACAATGCGGGGGTCAGGACCATGGCCACAAACAACACCGCTCCGAAGAGACCTGGGGTTTCAAAGAAGACCACCGGATCGAAGAGCATCCCGACCGACACAAAAAACAGCGCAGCAAAGGCGTCCCGCATCGGCAGGGCATCGGTCGTGGCTCGCACGGAGAAATCCGATTGCCCGATGACTACCCCCGCCAAAAAAGCCCCCAAGGCCATCGACACTCCAAAGCCCTTCGAGGAGACCAGCGCCAAGCCCAGCACGATGACCAAAATCGTCAGCGTGAAAAGTTCCCGAGAACGGGTCTCGGCGACCCTATGGAGCATCTTAGGGATCAATCGTCCACCGAGAAACATCACCGCTGCGATCAAGATCGCGATCTTCAAAGCGGCGATCTCCAGGACCCCGATCAAGCTGAACCAGGAAGCTCCCTCGATCCCTTTCAAATTCGGCAATAGGACCAATGCCAGGACCGCCAAGACATCCTGGACGATCAGCCAGCCGATGGCTAGGTTCCCCGTCGGTGTTTGCAATTCATTGACATCGCTCAGCACGCGCGTGACGACCACGGTGCTGGCGAACGACATCGCAATTCCCATCGATAAAGCTTCCTGCCAGCTCGACGCCAACCAGAGCATCATCAAGAAGGTCGCCAGAAAGGACCCCGCGCATTGAAGCAGAGCGCCCGGGAGGGCGATTCTGCGAACGCGCCCGAGCTCCTGCAAATCGAAATGGAGCCCGACGTCGAAAAGCAGCAGAACCACGCCGATTTCAGCGAGCTGAGCGGCGATCTGCTCATTGGCCGTGAATCCTGGAGTCGTGGGGCCAACGACGATCCCGGCGACCAGAAATCCGACGATCGGTGAGATGCGGATCCTATGGCAGATATACCCGAATATCAACGCGGCGGTGAAACCGCCAGCCAACGTCGTGATGATATCGAACTCATGCATCGAGCATCCAAATCCATTTGGAGGTGAGCGTCCAACCCCGGAACCCTAGATTGCCGTGGCTCTAGGTCGTCTTGGGCCGGTTACGGATACGGAACATCTCCTGATAAGGCAGGACGATACCGCCATCGATCGAGAGGGTCGCTCCGGTGATGTAGTCGCTGCGGGGGTCGCACAGGAAGACCACGCCGTGGGCGATGTCCTCGGGTTTCGCAAGGCGTCCCCAGGGCAGGTTGCTCCCGTGCTCTTGGAGTTCGTCTTCGTAGAAGAACTTTCGTTCGCCAGGCGTATCGGTCCAACCTGGATGGACCAAATTGACTCGGATGCGGAACTCGGAGAGTTCCACGGCGGCGGTTTTGGCGAGCTGATCCAAAGCGGCTTTGGCCATGTTGTAAGCCGTCGCGCCGGGGATCGGCTTGTAGGCGTGTGGGGAGCTGACAAAGACCATGTTCCCTTGCACCTTATGAGCGATCATTTGGTTGGCTACGGCTCGGGCAAGATAGTAGGGTCCCCACATGCACACATCGATGGTCTTGCGGAAACCATCCATATTCGCTTGATAGAAAAGTTCGCGATCGCTGAAAGCGGCGTTGGACACGAGGATCGAGATTGGGCCGAGCTCGTCTTTGCATCGTTGGACCATCGCTTCGACGGCCGCTTGGTCCGAAACATCCCCGACCAGCGAGATCGACTTGCGACCCATGGCACGAACCGCCTCGACGGTCTCGGTAGGTTCACGAATGTCGTTGACGGCGACATTGGCTCCTTCGGCGGCCAGCGATTTCGCGATCGCCGCTCCGATCCCCCGCGCTGCGCCTGTAACGATTGCTGTTTGTCCTTCTAAAATACTCATCGATTCACTTCTTGCCGCTGTGGATTGCTTGGAAGGCCGCCTTGGCCCTCGGGTGAGAGTTTGAGATTTTGAGGGGACCGAGCGTTTGGGTCCATACCATTTTGTGGACGAAGCAGATTCTTGAGGGCTTTTTCCAACGCGATGGTGCTAGTGCCCCCGACGGCCAGGACCTCGACGGCTTCGTTCCGTTTGGCCTTCAGATCGAGCTCTTGGACCATATCGCAGACCAATTTCAGCAGATCTTCTCCCTTGGCACTGACGATGATCGTGTTGGTGATCGCGTCGACCCCCAAACTGAGCTTCCCTGAGAAATCGTAATTCATCCCTCCTTCGGAGATGGAGTCCTCGGATTGATGCTTGGACTCTTTGCCCGCCCCGGCTTGACCTGGCTCCTTTTGGCCGCGGGCCAAGGCCTTGTCGTTGGAGCTCAAGAGGTCTCGGAATGCGTCCTTGATCGCGTCGGCGACGTTCTGAGCCTTCGAGTACTCGACCTTGACGGTCTTGGTGTATCGCAGGTTCTGCTTGTCTTGCTTCTCGGGTTTATCCCAAAGATCGACAAGCCTCTGAATGGTCTTCAATTGGGAAGGACTCGCACCGCTGATCAATAGCGTATTGGAGTCCGAGTCGCTCATCAGCTTGAGCTTGCGCTTCTTGCCGAGTTGGGGCCCATCGTCGTCCCGCTTGCTCGACTCCATGCCGAAAAGGAAGCCGAGCAATACGTCTCCATCGTTTTTCTTGTTCGAATCGTCCTTGAAGTACTCTTCGAGGTTGAGTTTGATCCAATAAGCTCTCGCGTGACGGATCTGAAAAACGTCGTATTCTTTTTCGGGGGGAGTATTGCTGATCATCCACTCTTCGAGCTGATCGAGCGCCTTGGTGTCGTCGGACTCCAACACCAAATTGCCTTGTTCGTCGAACCGGATCTTAACGGAGCTTTTGCCAGTCGCATCACTTTTGCCAGGAGCACCGGTTTTGCCAGGAGCACTGCCATTGCCAGGAACATCGCTGTTGCCTGTTTGTTGAGCGGTTTCGGTCGCGACAAACACGTTGGTGCGGGTCGCATCGTGCGACTTGCCTTTGGGCTCGCTTGCCCCGATCTGGATCAGCTCGGGTGCTTTTGGAACGGGTTTGTCGGAATCGCTGGGTTTTGCTTTATCGGTCGGCTCGTCGCTCTTGAATTCCGATTCGGCCGGGATTTCCAGCTCGATCCCCTTCTGGTCGAACGTCCGCTTGAGTCGTTCTAGATACTCGCGCATCTGCTCGCTGCGGTTCCCATCGATGGTTCGGACCCGTTGGTCGCTCCGGGCCTCGGGGGGGAGCTCGCCGAGTTTGAGCAGCAGCTTCTTGATCTCCTCCGACTCGTACTCATTGGCCCAGAGGATCAGTTGGTTGCTCTCTGCATTGACTCCGATTCGCAACGTATCTTTCGAGGCGTTCTCTTTGTTGCGTTGGTTGTAGAAGTCATAGGAGAAGTAGTTTCGCCGTTGGTTGTCGTCCTTTTTGTCTTGTTCGACTCCCATAAGCATGCGTATGGTCCCTGCGACCTCGTCGGCTCGGAGTCGACGCAGGGCGATCACCTCGGCTTGCCTGGCCGAACCGTCGAGCTTCTTGAGCGTCTCTTGGATCGTCAAATGGTCGGCCAGCGAAGCATAAGCGATCATCGACTTGTTCTTGTCGTCGGCTTCGAGGCGGGTTGTCGGTTCTAGCACGTTCAATGCCATGAGCGAACTGACAAACTGCTTGGGATCCAAACTGCTCAAGCGATAGACCTTCATCCGGGTTGTCAACGCTTGGTAGTCTTCGTCTGGATTGGAGACATCGACGCGTGTGATAAACGCAGCGACGATCGCCATTTTGTCGGGGGGGGCATTGACGATGATGCTGTTGCGGCGGGTATTGGCGATCAGGTAGACCTCAGCGCGACTCGGGGTAGCCGGCTTGGGCGCTCCCTGGCGGCCTTGCTGTGCTGCGAGCTGTTGTTGCATCATCATCTGCTGTTGTGCCTCCATGTCCTCGGGGCTCATTCGGCCCGGTTGCGGATTGGAGTTCTTGGCCGGTTCGAGTTTCAGGAATTGCGCGAGCTGTTCTCGGACATCCGTGGCCCGTACATGCTGCAATTCAAACTCGCGAGCCAAGTTGTTCAAAACCTCATCGGACTGCTCCTGGCTGATAATCCGATGGATCTCTGCAAGGTTCGCTGCGGTGTCCATCGCTTCGAGCCGATTGGTTTTGCTCAAGGCTCTCATCGATCCATTCGCACTGATCAACTGCTTGAGCTCCTCGATAAGGTCTTTGGCGATCAAGGTGTCGAGCTTGTAGGTCGTGCGGACAAAACGATTCGCAGGAAGCGATTCTAAATCCTCGGGATCGACCCGAGGAATCAATGAAGCATTGACTTCCTTGGTCTTGACGACTTGCAAAACACCTGGGAACTCCAACATCGTAAAGCCTCGGGCAAGCAAATGGCGATTGATCATGTCGCGCGTTTCGCTCAATGAGGCTTTTCCTGGCGTTGCGATGCTCAGCAGATCCGAAGGCAACTCCTGCCAATCCAGGGCCAAACCCGATACATCGGCCACCCATTGAAGGACATCGGGCCAAGCCTGATCGCGGAACTGGAACTGAATCATTCCCTGCTCGTCTGGCTTGATGTCAAAGGCCCGAGGGTTGGGCGCTTGCTTCGGCTCGGTCGGTCGCTTGAGCGTCGAGGTATCCTTGGGCGCACCAGCACCGGGCGCACCACTACCAGGTGCACCGGCACCGGGTGGACCGCTCCCAGGTGCACCGGCACCGGGCGGACCATTCGGTGGACTCGGTGCGTTGGGATCCCCTTGGCCTGGATTCTGCTCGTTGGGGTCTTGGCTCCAGCCATAGCCTTTTGCGATGGGCGCACCGTGGACGACCGCCCCAAAATACATCACGTATAGCATCGCAAGCGACATTGCCAACCGGCATGCCGGTTGGAGCGCTACGCGCCGACGATCTGTAAAACCTAGAAAGCTCATGTCGACATAAACTCTTTTAAGGAAAACGGGCATTTCGTCCATCTTGATGTTCATCGTGATCGAATTGTGTCAGTATCCATTGCGCTTGGCGCAACGCAAAGGTTCATCTACTTATAAAAACGAAGTGTTGCTGAGAATCCACCATCCGAGAATCGCTAGAGCGATGGCCAAGACCAACGTCTGAAGCAAAAGCCCCCTGGTCCCCACGTCCAAATCTGGTGGACCATCCTCCAAATCGATTCCGATCGCATCGTTGCTGTACCTTGAATAAGGAGCAGAAGTATTGCCTGCGTTGGTGCTGCTGCCGTTGGTCCCATTGCTGGTCCCATTGCTGGGCCGATCAGGGTCCCTTGAACCGAGGTCCTGCTTCGAAGCATCGCGCTGCGGAGCATAACCCGCAGGTACTTGCACCGGTTCATGCAAGGCATGGAGTCGCGCGAGAAATGCGGCGGTCGGTTCGCTCGAAGGGTTTTTGCTTGTGCCGAGCAGTTCGCGGGCCAAAATCGTGTGGACCGTCGCCAACTCGGCGAGCATTGCGTCGGACCCGATGCACTTTCGCTCCATCGCAAAGACCCGATCGAGCGACATCCCGCCGTCGAGAAACTCGGAGACTTCGTTCGGCGAACAGGTTTGTTCGATTTGTGCAAGTTCGCTCTCGAGCGACGCAGGGGGTGTCTGCGATCGGTCGATCCTGCTTGCAAGGCTCTGTGCGGTTTGGCTCTCACGGAATTTGAGCCCAAGTTCCTCGTGGGCCTTTTGAGGCAGCACGCCATCGCGATACGACAACAAGGTCCGGAGAGTCAATCGCATGCTTTGGCCCAACTCCAAAATGCCTAAAATTCATCCCTCGATTCGACCCTCGGCGACGAAGCGAGCCAACTTGGAGTCTAATCTTATTTAATCTCAACTTATCCTAGGTCCAAAACTCTCGTTTTTTTGTTAAAAATCGGTTAGCTAGGTCCGATTTGGCCGCACGAGGCGAAATAAGCTTTCGCCTCGCTGGCGATGAAGAACGAGCCGGTGATGACATAGACCATCGACGGGTCGTTGGTCTGGCCGCGAAGCTCGGCGGACTGGCCGACGAGCCGCAGGGCGCCGGGCAGATCCTCGCAGGAGAGGATTGTCGCGGCGCGTTGATCGGCCCTGCGAGCCTTCGAGACAAGCGAATTGGCGATTTCCAGAAGCTTTTCGACCGGCGTGAACCGGGGGTTCGAGCGGAACTGGGTCAGGACGATGCGATCGACCGAAGCGACCAATCGTTCGAGCATTTCGGGTGCTTTCTTGTCTTTTGCGCAGGCAAATAGGATGGTTTTTGGTCGCGAGGGGAAATAGCTCTCGAGGGCATCGACCAGGGCGTCGATCGAAGCCTCGTTGTGCGCGCTGTCGAGGATCCAAGTCGGGTCGAGCCCGAGGACCTCGAGCCGCGCAGGGACCTGCGTCTGGGCTAGCGATTCTTCGATGGCTCGGTCCTGGAGGTCCCAACCGAGTTGCTTGAGCTTTCGCCAAGCTCTCATGGCGATCGCGGCGTTTTCGGATTGGTGTTTGCCGAGCATCCTGAGGGTCGCAGGTTGTTCGAAGTTCGTTTGCTTTCCGTCCGGAAGTTCTGGATATTCCGCGTAATCGAGTCTGGCCCGAAGGGAATCCGGATCGGGGGTCCATCGAGCGTCGAAATCCCGGCCCAATTGCAAAAGCTCGGACCCTTGACGTTGCGCCCGGGCTTGGATCACCTTCGAGGCCTCCGGGGTTCTGGCTCCGCAGATGACCGGGATGTTGGGCTTGATGATCCCGGCCTTTTCCCCAGCGATTTCGGCAAGGGTGTCCCCCAATTGGAGTTGGTGGTCGTAGCTGATGCTCGTGATGATGCAAAGCGCCGGCGAGCAGACGTTGGTGCTGTCTAAGCGTCCTCCGAGTCCGACCTCGATGACGTTGACCTGGGTCTTGTGGTTGCGGAAAGCCAACCAACCGATGGCGTTGGTCAGTTCGAAGAAGGTCGGTTGGCCATGTTGGCTGTCGCTGCAGAGTCGATCGGCCGCTCGGATTTGGTCGACGATTTCGACAAGTTCTCCAGGCTCGATGGCTTGGGAATCGATGGCGAAACGCTCTTCGAGGTCGACCAGATGTGGGGAGGTAAAAAGGCCGGTTCGCAGCCCGTTGCGGCGGAAGGCTTCGGCCAACAACCAACAGACGGAGCCTTTTCCCTTGGTCCCTGCGACATGGATCACCGGTGCTGCCAATTGAGGATTTTCGAGCAACTCCAAAAGATAAGCCATCCTGGCGAGTTGGAAGTTGTTTTGGGTGCAGGCGCGATCGGTCGATTTTTCGAAATTGACTCGGTCGAGCAGGTAGTGCAGGGTTTCTTGGTAGCGTCGGTCGGATCGTTGCATGTGCGGATTATAGAAACCATGGGGGTTTCGGCGATGCGCCGGCGGTTGTTTTTTCCTTGATTCAACGAGCTTGTCGCTGAACCGCAACCGGAATTTCATCGTAGTTCAGCCAATCCCTGGGGTCTGTCTGTTCTTTTCGGCCCCCAGACTACTCGTCCCTTTGACTTCAACCGTCGATTGATCCCATGGCAACCTCACTGGACCAGGAAAACCGGCCTTTGGCCCACGACAGCGATCCAACCCAAACGATCGTTGAAACCCGAAATCTAGGCAAAGTCTACCGGGACTTCTGGGGTCGCAAGAAAGTCCAAGCTCTGAAGTCTTTGGACTTGGAAGTCCGCCGGGGCGAAATCTTCGGGCTCCTGGGCCCCAACGGATCGGGCAAGTCGACGACGATCAAGCTGATGCTCGGTTTGCTCTTCCCGACCCAGGGCAGGGTGTTTGTCTTCGGCAAAGAAGCCACCGATGTTTCCAAGAACGAACGGATCGGGTATCTGCCCGAAGAATCCTACCTGTACAAGTTCCTCAACGCCGAAGAGACGCTCGATTTCTACGGCCGACTCTTCGACATTCCCGCCGACGTGCGCAGGCAACGCATCGAGAGCCTTATCAAGATGGTCAAGCTTGAGCATGCCCGCCGCCGACAGCTCAAGGAGTACTCCAAAGGGATGACCCGACGAATCGGTCTGGCTCAAGCCCTGATCAACGAACCGGAGTTCCTGGTGCTCGATGAACCGACGACAGGCCTCGATCCGCTCGGAACTCGCGACATGAAGGACTTGATTCTTCGCCTTCGCGACGAAGGGAAAACGATCCTGATGTGCTCGCACCAACTGGCTGACGTCCAAGACGTCTGCGACCGGGTCGCCATCTTGCACCAAGGAGAGCTCAAGGAGCTCGGTCGCGTCGACAGCCTTCTGAAGATCCAGGACCTTACCGAGATCCACGCTAGCGGCCTGACTGACGAAGCGAAGAATCAGATCCGTGAGATCATTGAAAAATCCGGTGGCAAACTCGATCGGATGGACAATCCGACGACCACGATGGAAGACCTGTTCCTCGAGATCGTCAAAGAGAGCGAGCAACGTCCGGGTCGCCGAGGCGGCCGAGGCGGTAACTAGTCCCTACTTCTCATCCCCGTTTGTTGCCTTTGATCCTGTTGCCTGCGATATCGCTCACGAGACCCTCTCATCATGCGGCTTAATCCCGATCATTTTTGGACCTACAGCGAATGGTTGTTCGAGAAAAACGCCTTGCGCGACGGCGCGATTCTCTCGGTGACTCTAGCCCTCCTCGGGTTTATCATCGGATACATCGTCTCGGTGTTCAAGTACGGTCCATCCGAAGGTTTCCTGCGAGTCTCGCAGATCATCGGCCAGCTCTTTACAGTCGATCTTCCTAAGCTCTCGTTTCGGCGAATCTACGCCATGGCGAAACTGGCCGTCAAGGAATCGATCCGGAAGAAAATCCTGGTCCTCATCGGGATCTTCATCGTCGCGATGATGTTCGCCGGTTGGTACCTCGATCCGGACGCCGATAGCCCAGCGCGTCTGTACTTGGTGTTTGTACTCACAGCGACGAACTATCTGGTGATCCTCCTGGGGCTCTTCATCAGTTGCTTTAGCATCCCTGCGGATATCAAGAGCCGCACGATCTACACGATCACCACCAAACCGGTCCGCCCCCTAGAACTCTTCCTCGGAAGGGTCCTCGGTTTTACGGCCATCGGTACGTTGGTCCTCGCAACCATGGGACTCTTGAGCTACGTCTTCGTCGTCCGAGGCCTCGATCACAACCATGAACTCGTCTCGATGGACCCGACGGAAAAGTCCGGGGAGTCCTCCTACAACAACCGACACCGCCACACCTTCACCCTGAACTCCGAAGGTCGCGGAACGACCAACGAAGTCAAAGGCCACCGGCACATCGTGACCAAGGTCGGTGATAAGGTCGTCATCGGAAGTCCCATCGATGACCTGACGGCACGGATCCCGATCTATGCAAAAAGTCTCGAATTCACCGGTCGCGACGGTGAGAAAAATGAGGGCTACAACGTCGGATACATGTCCGAGTACCAAAAGTACATCGAAGGCGATTCGCTCTCGCGTGCGGTATGGCGGTTCGAAGGGGTCCAACCCACCCTGTTCCGCGATGTGATCCTCTACGATTTGACCATCAGCGCGTTCCGCACCTACAAAGGGGATATCGTCACCCCCGTCGGTGGTCTGATCCACTTCCGTAGCACCGACGGCAAAGTCAAAAGCGAAGACGAACCTTTCAAGGTCAAGGAGTTCCAAGTCGATAGACGCTCGGTCCGCACCAAGCTTAAGGGATTCAAACAAGACGCCACAGGCAAGGACATCGCGACCGATCTGGATTTCTTCCAGGACATCGCTCCGAACGGAAGCTTTGAAGTGGTCGTTCGCTGCCAAGACCGAGGACAGTACCTCGGGATGGCCGCTGCCGATATCTACCTGCGTCCTGCCGACTTGCAGTTCTGGTGGAACTTCGTCAAAGGCTACATCAGCATTTGGTTGCAGATGTTCATCGTGATCTGTTTCGGGGTCATGTTCTCGACGTTCCTGTCCGGTCCGGTTGCAATCATCGCGACGGTCGCCGCCCTGGTCCTTGGCTTCTTCGGTTTCTTCGTCGATAACTTGGTCACGACCACCTCCAAAGGAGGCGGTCCGATCGAGTCGCTCATCCGATTGCCTACCCAAATGGGCTCCCAAATCGAAATGGAGCTCGGCAACGAGACGCTTCAAAACGCCATCGCCTCCGCAGACCGAGGGATCCTCCTGGCCGTCTCGCAATTGAAGAACGCCGTTCCGAATTTTTCCCAACTCGATACGTCCAATTTTGTGGCCTACGGTTACAATCTGTTCGGAGGGTTGCTCGCTCGGCACCTGACGATCGCCTTTGGCTACTTTGTGTTGACGGCCTTGGTTAGTTACTTCTTCCTCAAAACGCGGGAGATGGCAGCGTGAACAATCGATCTCTTAGTCGGAAAATCATCTATATCCTCGCGATGGTGGCTTTGCTCTTCCCTCTGTTCTACCTAGGGAAGCCACCGACGAAGGGGTCCGGTAAGATCGCCGAACTACGAAGCCGCTACTCGATCGGCCAAGCGGACCTTGGGAAACTTGATCCGGCTAGCGAAAGCATGAAACTCGCTACCCTCGGTATGCGGGGTATCGCAGCGAGCATCCTGTGGATGCAAGCCGACCACTACAAGGAAGAAAAGTACTTCGACCGCTTCAGCGCAACACTCAACCAAATCGCGCTGCTCCAACCCCACATGATCAGCGTCTGGCAACACCAAGCCCACAACCTGAGCTACAACGTCTCGCCCGAATTCGAAGACTACCGCCAACGCTACGAATGGGTCAAAAAGGGAATCGACTACCTCGTCAAAGGAACCAAATTCAACGCGAGAAAACCGATCCTTCAATACGATTTAGGTCAGTATGTCGGTGCCAAGATGGGCAAAGCCGACGAAAAACTCCAGTACCGCGAACTTTTCCGAAACGACGATGAGTTTCATAAATACTTCGTCGAACAAGGTCTCAACGCCAAATCCGATGACGCTCTGGGACCAGACCGTAAACCCGATAACTGGTTGGTCGGAAAACAATGGTTCGAACAAGCCTACCAATTGGTCTCGGCCGGCATCGCGATCAAAAAATCTCCCCACCTGCTCTTCAGTTACGGACCGCTTTGGCAGATGTACCACGGCGAAGCCATCGAAGAAGAAGGCGTCCTCGATGAACGCGCCAAATTCGTCTGGGAGAAAGCTAGCCGCGAATGGAAAGATTTCGGTAACCGTGAATTGGCAACCACCGGCTATGTCCCGGTAACCCTCGGAAGTATCGATACGGCGCGCAAAGACGTCGAGCGACTCCAACGCCAATTCATGGACATGACCAGCGCCGGTCGCGACAAAGTCATCGAAGTCAAAAAAGCAAAATACGGTTCGAACAACCCAAGCAAAGCCAAGGCCTTCGAGAAACCCGATGACCAACGGACCACCGAAGAACGCATGTGGGCCGCCGAGTTCCAACTGGCCGTCGAACCGACCTACCAAGAACTCGCCAACGAATTACCCCGCGACCAGCAAATCAAAGCCCTCGAACTGGCCGTCCAACTCGGCGCAGCCGAAGAGTACGCCAAGTCGACCAGCTCCCTGCGAGACCAAGTCAATTACTCCTACTGGGAAACCCGAGCCCTGGCCGAACAACAGCAGATCATGGTCGACGCTCGTCGCATGATCTACGAAGCCAATAAACTCATCGATGTCGCCGATATCAAAGGCGCAGTCGAGAAGTACGAAGAAGCTTTCGTCCGATGGGATAAAGTCTTCCGCTTCTACCCTGTGATCATGACCGAAGATGTCGGCGGGGATGTCCTCAAAGCCATCAACCGTTACAAGAAACTCATGGATGAAGACGTCGACGAGCGTTTCGTTCTCTACGAGTTCATGCTCTTCCGACGCGCCTACGACGGTGACTACCTCGACTTCAGTATCGAAAAAACCCTTTCGGAATGGAACGCCAACGCACTGAAGCTCGGGAGCCCAGAAGACTTCTTCAGCACACCGCTGGCCAAAGCCTACGGCATCTCCGACAAGTCCCCAAATCCATCCCCCGGTGACTCTCCGAGTGTTCCTGCCGAACCTAAGGCTGCCGAGCCGATGCCTGCTGAGCCGATGCCTGCCGAGCCGATGCCTGCCGAGTCGCCCGAACCTCCAAAGTCTGATAGTCCAAGCAGCTCCAGTAGCTCGATCAGTCCAACCGCACCGGCCCGTCCACCCGCCCTGGAGAACCCTGGTTCGTAACGTCGCTCTTTAAGAGCGTCGAGGCAAACCGGCAACCTTATGGGGTATCAAGACCGAGGGTATTACCAAAGCGACCAAGACCTTGATTTGCGGCCAGGCTGGAACCAACAATCGGCCGTCGCTCAACTGATCATCCTCAATGTGATCGTCTTTGTCGTCAATCTGCTCTTTGGCAACCCTTCGCTCACGAGCCAAGGCTCGGTCAACGAAGCCCTTGCCTTGGGCTCCGATACGCTCTGGAAACCGTGGTTATGGTTCAAGACCATCACCTATGCGTTTGCCCACTCGTCGACCAACATCGGCCATATCTTCTTCAACATGCTGAGCCTCTACTTCATGGGCCGCTCGGTCGAGGCTCGCTACGGTCGGACCGAGTTCTTCAAGATCTACCTCCTGGCGGCGCTTTTCTGCGGCGTCGGCTCGATGATCTTCCGTGGACTTGGATCCGATTCCGCAACGGTTCTTGGTGCCTCGGGCGCCGTGCTGTGCATCTCGATGCTCTTTGTCTACAACTATCCCAATGCGACGGTCTACTTCATCGTCTTTCCGATGCCCGCCTGGGTCCTCGGGGTGATCTTTGTCCTCACGAATTTCTTTTCGAGCTCCGGACCCGGTATCGCCTACGACGTGCACCTGCTCGGGATCCTCTTTGCCACCATGTACTTTTTCCTCGGTTGGAGTTTCACCAAGCTGCAGGATCCCCGCCAAGGAATCGAGTCGATTCAACGATGGTGGAAAAGGCGCAAGTTCAAGCTTCATCCCCTAGACGACGATGCGTCGCTGAGCGACCAAGAACTCGAGGCCAAGGAAGCCGACCGCATCCTTGAAAAAATCCACGCCTCAGGCAAAGACTCTCTGACGGGTCGCGAAAAGAAGTTCTTGGAGAAATACTCCCAAAGCGTTAGAAATAAAAAGCGGTTGGATTCCTAGCCGCGTTGAACCAAGTTTCATTCCTCGTTGGAGTTGGTCAGTTTTCATGTCGAGTCCAGACTCTCTGTTCCCCGTTCTACGTCGCGATATCGCTGGGCAATCGATCGAGTCGATCGTCCAACAGTACGGTACCCCATGCTACATCTATGACATGGCCACGATCGCCAAAAAGGTCGCCGATCTGAAGGCCTTCGATGTCATCCGTTACGCGCAGAAAGCCTGTTCGAATATCGCGATCCTCGATCGCTTGCGACGTCTGGGTGTAGTCGTCGATGCGGTCAGTGCCGGCGAAGTCCAACGCGCGCTGTCGGCAGGATACGACCCACGGACCAATCCCCACTCGATTGTCTATACGGCCGATGTGTTCGACCACGAAGCCCTAGCGATCATCAAAAAACTAGGACTGCACGTCAACTGCGGTTCCCCTGACATGATCGAGCAACTCGGACGCGCCGTTCCAGGTTCAAGTGTCACCCTGCGGATCAACCCCGGGTTCGGTCACGGCCACAGCCAAAAAACCAATACCGGCGGCCCGCAATCCAAGCATGGGATTTGGCACGACCAGATCGACGAATGCCTACGCCTGGCCGACCTGCACAACATCGTCATCACCGGCCTCCATATGCACATCGGCTCGGGTACCGACTTGGAACACCTGTCCCAAGTCTGCGATGCACTCGAGAAGATCGCCCTGCAGATCGGACGCACTCTGACGACCATCAGCGCCGGAGGCGGACTGCCTGTTCCTTATCGCCAAGGCCAAAGCTACGTCGACCTGGATCGCTATTACCATCTTTGGGACCAAACCCGCAACCGACTCGCCTCGGTGTTCGGACATCCACTCCGTCTGGAAATCGAACCGGGCAGGTACCTCGTCGCCGAGAGCGGCTTCCTGGTCGCCGAAATCCGCTCGGTCAAAAAGATGGGCGAGAATACGTTTTATCTGCTCGATGCAGGTTTCAACGACCTGGCGCGCCCGATCCTCTACGGTGCCTATCACCCGATCTCCATCTGCCATCGAGGTCACCAGCCATCGGACAAAGAACTTATCGAGGTCGTCGTCGGTGGGCCCCTGTGCGAAAGCGGTGATATCTTCACCCAAGAAGAAGGAGGCTTCGTCGCCAAACGGCAACTCCCGGTGGCCAAGGTCGGGGACTTGCTGGTCCTCGAAGTCGCCGGTGCGTACGGTTTTGTCATGTCGAGCAACTACAACGGCCGGTTCCGAACCCCCGAATTGCTCATCGAAAACGGCTCAATCCACTGCATCCGCGCCCGGGAAACCTACGACGATCTGATCCGAGGCGAGCAGATCCCTCCTCCACCTAAGGCCTGAATTCGGGGTAACCTCCCGAAAAAGTGGAACTTCAACGCCCAGGGCTTGACCCCAAAAGATTATATTGCAGAGACTCTGGCCCATCGTGGTCCAGTCAGGTCGATCGTCGCGTGAATCCCCCAACCCGTCATTTGACAGGAGCACCGTATGTCCCCCAGATCCTTCCTCAGTTCCCGTAAACTTCTCGCAGGTATCGTCGCTATGGCCATTATGTCCGCCGGTTTCGCTGAAGAAACCAACCAGCCAGCTCCACCTGCCTTGGCCTTTAGCATGAAGAACATCGACGGCCAATCGGTCGACTTGAGCAAGTACGAAGGCAAGGTCGTCCTGTTTGTCAACGTCGCCAGCAAGTGCGGCTACACCAAGCAATACACCGGCCTGCAACAACTCCACGAGAAGTACAGCTCCAAAGGACTTGCCGTCATCGGAGTTCCTTGCAACCAATTCGGTGGCCAAGAGCCAGGCTCCAACGACGAGATCAAGCAGTTCTGCTCGAGCAAGTACAGCGTCACGTTCGACATGCTCGATAAGGTCACCGTCAACGACGATGCCAAAGGCAAAGCCTGCCCCCTGTACGGCTACCTGACGGGAGTCGAAACCAAGCCCGTAGGCAAAGGCAACGTCAAATGGAACTTTGAGAAGTTCCTCGTCGACCGCAAAGGAAACGTCGTCGGACGCTACGGCTCGGGTGTCGAGCCCATGTCGGCCGAACTGACCGCAGCGATCGAAAAGGCACTCGGCAACTAGTCCCTAGTGCGTCTTTTGCGCATCGTCTGAAATCGCAATCGCAATCGCAAAGCCGGGGTGACCAAAATCACCTCGGCTTTTTTGTCTAACAGTCTGCGGTGGCTTCAGGCTCCGATCGATTGGGGACAATCGATCTACCATCAGTGTAGAGCCATTGTCCCCAATGGCTCCGCACGAGGCGCAAGCCGCGGCGTCTTACGGCTGTTTTGGCTGTTTCGTCTAACAACTCGGGGACTGTCCCCGGGTTTCTCAGGTTTTACAGGCTGCGGTGGCTTCAGGCTCCGATCGATTGGGGACCATCGATCTACCGTCAGTGTAGAGCCATTGTCCCCAATGGCTCCGCACGAGGCGCAAGCCGCGGCGTCTTACGGCTGTTTTGGCTATTTCGTCTAACAACTCGGAGACTGTCCCCGGGTTTCTCCGGTTTGCTCCGTCGGGCATAATTGCCCCAACTTACCCTAGCGGCATTCAACAAGTTTTCGTTCAGCAAAAATCCAGCCCAGACGGAGCTGCCAATCCTATGAGCCAACGCGGAGTCCTTTTCAAGCGGCAGCTCTTTACCGTCTTGACCCTGAGCCTCGGGGTCATCCTAGCGATGCTCGCCATCGGATCGCTCTCTTGGCTCGCAGGTTTGCCCGAATGGGGAAACTCAACCTACCGCAGTTGGTTGGCCATCGAGAATGTCCTTGCAAGCCTCGCTATCGCGATCCTGATCTTCCATCGACAACCATCGCTCCATCCGTACGAACGACCCTTGCCCAGCTACCGGCACACCTCCCTGGCCGGCAACGCATCGCGCCAAATCGGATGGTGGAGCCTATGGCTCCTAGCCTACCTGATGTTCACGATCCCGATCCTCCTGCAGTACCCCAACTGGCGCTGGCTCGGAATCCCCCGCGCGGCCTTGAGCCTATGGTGGCTGGCCGATCTGTGCATCGCGGGTTGGGATCTGTTCCATGATGCGGGTCGATTGCAAACGCGCGATCCTCGCACCCCGGTGGTCCACCAAACCCTCCTCGAAAAATTCCTGCGTGTCCAGCGCTCGGTCCTCTCGCTGGCCGTGTTCCTCCAATGCACCCTTTCGACGATCGCAACGAACAGCTCGCCGGTCTGGCTGACCTACCTGTTCTGCTTGATGCTGGTCCTGGCCGCTCTGACGCTCCGGACCATGTACCAACCCTTCGATCACCGATCCCTGTTTGGCCAAAGCTTCCTGTTTCTATTTCGTTGCATCAATCGGTTCTGGGTCTGGCATGAGTTGCCCAAATGGGTCGGCATCGCCAACCTCGCTGCCCTGCGCGAGGAACTGCGCATCTACAACCTGCACAGCACCGCTCAAGACCGAATCGCCGTGACGGATCCCACCGGACTGATCTCACCGGTACCTAGCCTCAATCCCAACCCGAATACCAGCCTCCCCCAGTGCCCCTTCTCGGGCCTCTGGCGGACCCCCGAGGGGAGTTTCAACGATCCTCAAAACCCGACCATGGGGATCGCGAGCCAATCTCCACCAGGAACTCCCTCGACCGAATTCACGCAAAGCCATCCCGATGCCCGCTTTGGTCGAAACATGCCCTTCGAATCGCTCGAACCCCCACCCGATGCCAACTCCCGATTGCTCTGCCCGAACCCCCGCATCGTCAGTTGCAAGCTCCTGGCCCGCGATCCCCAACGACCCGACAGCACCCTCTACGCCCCAACGATCAACCTTCTGGCCGCCGCTTGGATTCAATTCCAAACCCACGGTTGGTTCAGCCACGGCACGCCCAGGGCAACCGCCGATGCCCCCCCCTTCGAGGTCGATACCCGAGAGGACCCCGAGCACGATCGCTGGCCCGATTCTCCCATGCGAGTCGAGCGGACACGATGCGATCCGACCCGACGACCCCAAGACCAACAGAACGCCCCCGAGACCTTCGTCAACTCCGAATCGCATTGGTGGGATGCATCGCAAATCTACGGCGCTCAAACCTGGAGAACCGACTCGCTGAAAAACCAAGCTTGCCCCTACCTCCAAACGGTGCATGCCCCTACCCCCTCGGGGGATGCCAACACCGGATTTTTTGATAATTGGTGGTTGGGCCTGAGCCTCCTGCACGAACTGTTCGTCAAGGAGCACAACGCAATCTGCGATGCGCTCGCCGCACAGTATCCGAACTGGTCGAGCGAACATCGGTTTCAAAAAGCCCGCTTGATCAACGCCGCCCTGATGGCAAAAATCCACACGATCGAATGGACGCCGGCCATCCTGGCCAACCCCATGCTCGAAAAGTCGATGAACGCCAACTGGTTCGGCCTATTCTCCGATCGGGTCCTCGATGCCTTCGGTCGACTCGGCCTGAACGAAGCCTTCTGGGGGATCCCCGATTCGGGAATCAACCACCATGCGGCCCCCTACAGCCTGACCGAGGAATTCGTCGCCGTCTATCGGATGCATTCCCTGATGCCCGATTCGATCACTCTCAAAAGCCATAAGAACCCAGACAAAGTCCAACGCTGCTCCTTGGAGGTGGGACAAGGTGCGGTGGGCCAGGAAGTCGAGTTGAAGCTCTGGGAGTCCTTCTGCGACGAGGAAGTCCTCTACTCGTTCGGTACCGAACTACCCGGTGCTCTGAGCCTCAACAACTACCCGAATTTCCTACGCCGCTTTCGAAAACCCGTTACCGGCGAACTCCTCGATCTTGCGACCATCGATATTCTGCGCGATCGAGAACGTCAAATCCCCCGATACAACCGCTTCCGAACCGAACTGAGGATGAAACCCATCCGTTCCTTCAACGAGTTCAATTCCCCTCAAGACCAAACCATCGCTGGCCGTCTGCGCGATGTCTACGGAACCCATCCCGATGGCTCCGACAAAGTCGATGACCTCGACCTGCTCGTCGGCACCCTGGCCGAAGCAAAACCCGAAGGATTCGGGTTCAGCGATACGACCTTCCGAATCTTTATCCTTATGGCATCGCGCCGACTCAAAAGCGATCGCTTCACCGCCCAAGACTTCACTCCCGATGTCTACACCCAACTCGGACTCGACTGGGTCAACAACAACTCGATGAAGGATGTGATCCTAAGGCATCATCCCGACCTAGCCGCACCGATGTTCGGTACGACCAATGCCTTCAAACCATGGCGGTAATCTGGCGAAACTTTGACGCCCAGGCCTGAGTCGAACCCGCAGCCAATTTTGTTGAACCCGCAGCCCATTTTGTTGAACCCGCAGCCAACGGCGAGGAAGCCTTACCCAGCCATCATTTTCGGAAAAATCGGACGAGTTTGACATCCGCGCAGGCCGATAAAGGGAACCGGAAGTGTTCCCACGCTCCTGGAATTCCGGAATTCTGGAATTATCGAATCCGGAGCGGCATTGCCCGAAGGATCGATCTTATGCTCGCCTACCCCCGCCGACCAAACCGACATGTGCTGCGCGTTCTAGGGGCTCTGACGCTCGGGGCGGCACTGCTCCCGACCCCTTGCGCCAACGCGCAAGGAACCGTGGTCTCCAAAATGGCCGCTTGGGCCAAGGGTCACGGCAAGCCACCGGCGACCAACCAAGACCGAACGCTCGAGGAACTCGCCAAAAACGTCGATTGGCTCGAACACCATATCAACCAATGGGGCAGCGTCTCCTCGAAAGCCCCCGACGTCTGGGGCGAGGCGAGGTTGACGCAGTATCGGCGAGAGGTCGAAGAGATCCTCTCACCGCTGCGCAACGGATTCGACCCAAACCGAATCTCCGGAGCCCAGCAAGTCAGCGACTCGGCGCTGCTCTCGGTCGCCCTGGCCCTGCAAAATCAAACCGTAAGCGGCGGCGTCGCAGCCCCTGCGATCACCGTCAACTCGATCGCCAATACCGGATCGCCCCCCGACGGGAGCGCCAATGTGACGCTCAGCAATTCGCTCCCCGAAGCGACCAACCCATTTACCCTGGAAACCAAAGAGTTCCTCGGAAAAACCCTCGGGCTCGAACAAACCCAGGAAATCGATCAGTTGGTTCGCTACATGCAACACCTGAACCAACATCGGCGGATCAACGAAGGGGATGATACCGCCGACGCACCGGGATACTCGCTCAATCTCGTCCGCGTGCCTGTGTCCCTGCTGCCCGGCTCGATCACCAAACGTGGCTACGGCGCCGAGATCACCTACACGGCCAAACCCTACCTCGGACCCGACCTGCTCCCGATGACCTTTCGGGACATGGTCCTCAACGACCTGACCGACCAACTCTCGGTCCCCTTGGTCAAGTTCATCAACAGCGATCCCAACGGCGCTGACAAAATATGGGAACTGGCCAAAAGGCTCGGCGATGACTTCTCAGCCCAAAAACTGATGGATCTATTGGAGCAAGGCGAATTGACCTTCGGCAGCTTGCCGTCTACACCTCGCATTCAAGCGTTGGTCGATAGCATCAAGAACCCAAGAGGGAACAAGATACCTAGCTCGTTCGAAAACCAAACGGCCAAAAGCATGGCTCGCAGCATGCTCGGCCGCACGTTTAGCTCGGTGTGCGCGATCTCCTTTTCCGGCAACCAAACCCGACGCGGACAACAGCCCTTTCCCCCAACCCAAATCATCGATGTCTATGGCCTCGATGAAATGCTCGAAGTGGCTGTCACGGCTCTGAAAGGTCTCCGCGAGGATGTTCCTAACCGACGGGTCGTTCACCTGACGGATGTCCAAGCGTTCCTCAGAGAGGAACTCACGGCGGCGATCGAACTGGTCTACTCGGAGAACATGCGCCAGTGGTGGGACCGCGAATCGACGGGCGAGAAATCGCTGGTCCATCTGATCCGACTCCGCAAGGTCGACGAGATCGCCGAGCTGCGCAAAGAGTTCCTTCTCTCGATCTCAGGCGACGAATCCCAAGACGTCACACGCTCGCTGGCCTGGTGCGTGTTGGTCGACTCGCTCCTGCTGAACGAACGGCTCAACGACGATATCCGCGAGACGACAGGTACGCGTCCATCGAATTTTTCGCACCCATGCTGGCTTGCCTTCTTCGGACCCGATCCGAGCCCCGAAGCCCGCGATACTTTCGCTCGCTATGTGCAACTCCGCTGGCCGGTGCGGGTCTTTGCCCTCGACCCCCAAGTCGATCAACAGAGCATCGCCGATGCCTCGTCGGTCATCCGCCAAATGCAATTGGCCGTCGTCCTGGGATTCTCAAGCGGGAACCTCGGGCTCTCGACCGCCCTGGACACGATCCGAAAACTCCAACGCGATCGCGCGACGATCGATCTGAACCGAACCGCAATCGCCTTCGGACAAGGGGACGATACCTTCGGCTGGCGATTCCAACCCCGTTTCCAAACCCCGCCGGTCGAGAGCAACGCCAAGGTCTTTTTTCGCGACTTGGTCATCGGAGGTCCTACCGATCGACAACTCGAACGCAGCAGCGAAATCGAACCGGGGATGCGCGAATGCACGGCCATCATCCTTATGCCCTCGTTCGTCCCGTACGTCTCGTTCGAAACCCACGGCCACTGGTTCAAACTCGATAACCCAGGACATACCGGCACCTCGGTCCAAGAGGACGTCCACCTGAGCCGAGCGATCAAGCAGATGCAAGACCGCGCTGCAATGTGCATCCGCTGTGCGCACCTGTACCGCGATGGACAAGTCGAACGGGTCATGGCCCGCGTCGAACAACTCGAAAAACGTCTCCCGCTCCAAACAATCTCCTGCCAAGTCCCCAACGAAAATACCCACGGTGGCTTCGAACTGTTCTGCAACGGCACACGCCAACTCTCCCCCGAAATCACCGGCTGGTATGGCTCCCCAGGATACAACCCCGAGTCGGGCGCGGATTTCTTTATCTCAGGGGATAACTTCAGTATCAAACAAACCCACCTGATCGCCGGCAATCAAGTCATCGCTCCCGAAGAGTTCTCCCTGATCTCCCGACAGATCCTCCAAGTCCGATTGCCCAAAGGACTGCCTGTCATGAAGGATACCCGCCTGCTCGAACACAACAACGAAAAGATCGCAAGCGACCAACAGTACGATGGATACATCGATGTCCAAGTCGCCACACCTTACGGCGTCAGCGCCCACTTGCTCCTGCCGGTCCTCCGTGCCGAAGTACCCGAACCGATCTCCGAATGCCCTCCGTCGGCACCGACGATCGAGGATGCGAACATGACGCTCGAACTGATGCGCAACACCAGAAACGGCTTCGATGACCTCCTGGCCGAAAGCCCTATGCTGCCGGTCATCGAACTCCCAGCCAATACCATGCCTGGAGTCCCCAAATGCAAAGTCCACCTCTACCTGACCCACGGGACGGCTCGCCTGACCCCCGTCGAGTTTGCGAACGTCCCTCGCTCGAGATCCAAAACGGGCTTCCAAATCCCAGCCGATTCCTTCCTGGCCTCGACCAGCGGAAATGGAAAACTCCTGAGCGAGATCAAGCAGTACGCCAGTTTCCTCGATAGCCACGGCAAAATACCCGACGAAGGAGGGGTGATCGAATTCACCGCCGAGTACTCGCTCGAAGACGACAACGCCGAGCTGCCCGTCGAAGGCTCCTTTCCGATGATCGTCGAAATCGCCCCAAAACAAGATGCTGCGAAAAAGTAACGCAGCGACACGGAACGGACGTTCCCCCTGAAACCTCAACAGCGTGTTTATGGGAGTGCGCGGTGGAATATTGGTTCTCAGCCCCGAGGGAGGCACTTCTCAGCCGGTGTGCATAAGCCCAACGGACTTGAGAAACCACCCCAACAATCCTCAAACAGCCATCGAGTACCAGCAGGACTCTCGCAGCTAGCCCGCCGAAGACCCAAAGGACTCCCGCAAGATCTCCGGACACAGCTCGCCGTATCGGAACGAGCGTCCCGTCCGCAGATTGACCAAGGTGATCATCGCGGGCGCAAACAACCCCGGATCGACCTTGTAAAAATCGTACTCATATTCCCGGAACGTCTTCGCAAACGGTTTCCCAAAGTCCTTGCTCGCCAGACTCGGGACCCGAGCTCCGATCGTCTCGATCTGCTCGTCGCTCGCATCGACCCACAACGTCACTTGCCCCCCGTAAAGGATCGCGTCGTTGGTCCGCCCAATCCCCTCGGCAAAGTCCTTGGCCATCGGCGGGATCGGTGCCGTCCCATGCGCTGAAATCACCTGCCTAAGATCAAACCCGAGCTCATGCAATTTATGCATCGCTGTCTCGATCGATCGCGCGACGACCTGGATCACCCCTGCCAAACTCCGAGTCGGTGCGACGCACAGCGTCACTTGCTCGATCCCGACCCCGCACTCCTGGGCGACCATCGCAACGATCTCCTCGGACGGGATCTGATCGCATTCCAAGACCCCGACAGCACAATCCCCCGAATCATGAACCCCGAGATGCTCAAGCACCTCCTCGCGGCCACGCTTGGCTCGCATCGGCCCCGATCCCATCGCAAAGAACTTCCCCTGCGCCACTTTCCAACCCGCATACTGAGCGGCCATGCAAGCCCCCGTCGGATCATCCGTCGTGACCTGCAGCATCGGACCTTCCCACAACCCGCGATCGGCAGGCACGACGCGGATATCCGCAAGGTCGGCCATGCAGATCCGCGCCAAGAGCAACCCGGCTTGGATCCCACCCGGTACCCCACATCCAAAATCGAGCACTCGGCCAGCCCCTCGGCGCGGTGTGCAATCCGCGATCCGCAACGGACCGAGCTCAGGAAGTACGTGCTGGTCGATCAATCGCTTGGCCGACGTGTTGATGGACAGTGACAAGTTACTTGTCCTTTTCGGTCTTCTCTTTTTCCGATGGGTCCTTCTGCGGAGATGCACCAACAGCCTTCTCGAGGATCATCGCTCGCTTGACCATGATCGGCTCAAGCGGAACGTCGCTGTTCCCCTTGACCCGACCGGTCTTGCTCTTGGCGATCTGATCGACGACCTCTTCCCCCTTGACCACCTTCCCAAAGACGCAGTAGCCAAAATTGTCCTGGGAAAAACGGCGGTCCAATGACCGATTGTACTTCAAGTTGATGTAGAACTGCGACGTCGCACTGTGAGGAGCAGGCGTCCGAGCCATCGACAAGGTCATGCGCTCGTTCTTCAAGCCGTTGCCAGCCTCGTTCGCGATCGGGTCATCGGTCGGCTTCTCTTTCATTTCGGCAGTCATCCCACCACCCTGAACCACGAAGTCGGCGATCACTCGGTGAAAAACCGTCCCGTCGTAATGCCCTTTTTTCGTGTAGCTCAAGAAATTGGCCACCGTCGCAGGTGCCTCCTTCTCGAACAACTCGACCTCGATGTCCCCTTTGGTTGTCTCAAAAAGGACATGCGGATTCTGCGCAAAAGCCACCGAACTGAGCCCAACGCTCGCCAAAACCAACCAACCAAATAACTTCGTCATGGACTTTCTCCTGCCGTTTGCCTGTGTATGCCGTTAGATGGTTCGTTATGATACCCCCTACGGTTCACCCAATCGACGGCTAATCATCCAAAATTCGATCTCGAAAACACCATTCTCCTTAGCTTTCTTCCACCGCAATCGATCCCCCCCTATGCTTTCTCAACTCCCCCTTCAGCGAACAGCTCTCCACCTCGCATGGCCTGCAATCAGCTTCGCAGCACTCGGCTTCGCAGCGATCGGCTCTGCCCAGCTTGCACTTGCCCAAGACCCCCCGCCGCGCGTGCGATCCCCCATGACCATCGCCGAACGATCGAACTTCCTGGCCACCTCCCGCGAAGCCGATGTGCTCGAGTTTTTCGAGAAGCTCACCGTCGGACAGTCGATCGCCAAACTCGTTCCGGTCGGACAGACCCACGAACAACGGTCCCTGTGGTCCTTGGTCGTCTCCAAAGAAAAGACCAACCCGCTGCCTCTTGCCCAAGACGATCCGCGAATCGTGATCACCATGATCGGCGGAATCCACAGCGGCGAATGCGACGGCAAAGAAGCCCTCATGGCCCTGGCCCGCGATGTGGTCCAGGGTGCCAAGCCCGCTTGGCTCGAGAACGCCGTGCTGGTCTTCCTCCCGAACTTCAATGCCGACGGAAACCAACGGGTCGGGCCTATGCACCGACCGGGCCAAGAAGGCCCCGCGCTGGGGATGGGAACCCGCGAAAATGCGTTCGGACAAGACCTCAACCGGGACTTTGTCAAACTCGATACCCAAGAAGTTCGCTCGCTGGTCCGCTTGCTCGATGCCTGGAATGCCGATGTGCTCATCGATGCACACACGACCAACGGCTCGCTCCATCGCTACGACATGACCTACGGACTGCCGCACAACCCTGCCGTCGATCGCGATACGTCGGACTGGTTGCAAAAGGAGCTCATGCCCGTCGTCTCCGCCAAAATGCAGCAACGCGATATCCCGGTCTTCCCCTACGGCAACTTCAACCGCGAGCATACAGTCTGGGAAAGCTACGGCTTTGAACCCCGCTACAGCACCGAGTACATGGCCCTGCGCGGCAAAATCGGGATCCTCGTCGAATCCTACTCCTATGCGACCTACCAACGGCGCATCGATGCCTCGTACGCTTTCATCGAAGAGTGCATCGATGCCCTCAGCGCCAATGCACCCAAAGTCCGCTCGCTGCTCGATAAGCAAATCGCTTCGCCACCGAGCGGCCTGTTCATCCAAGGCAAAATCGAACCCTCGGACCAACAAGCCAACGTCGCTGCCTACCGATGGCCCAAATCCACACCAACTGCCGAACCGAACTTCCCGTCACCCAAAGACCGCAGACGCATCGAGGAAATGGAGCCGACCGAATACAACGTCAAGCTCGCGGTCGATGGCGTCGGAACCCTTCGAGTCGACGCTCCGGCCTGCTACCACATCCCCCAAGAATGCTCGTGGCTCGCAAGCCGCATTCGACTCCACGGGATCCCGATGATCGAAGTCGCCGGCAACGCCTCTTGCCGCACGGAACGCTACCGCATCGCCACGCGCAAGGATCTTCCGGAGTTCCAATTCCGGAAAATGTCCAAATACGAAGTTTCGCTCGAAGCGAACCAGGAAACGCTCGGACCTGGATGGATCGTACCGACCGACCATCGCCTCGGCAAACTGGCAACCTATCTGCTCGAACCCCACTCCGAAGAGTCCTTGGCCATGTGGGGGTTCCTCGACCCGCAGCTCAAAGCCGGCTCGCTCTATCCGATCCGCCGATGCGATGCGTTCCCCCCCTTCGAACAACAACGCCCACTCCCTCCCCTGGCTTGGATGGACCTCAAAGCCGCCGACATCCAAGGCGAAGCGCTCACGATGGAGAAACTCTTTGAGCCCACGTCCAAAGTCGCCTATGCCGCACCCCCGAGCCCACTGCCCAAGTGGATGCCTCACGGGGAAAGCTATCTGGTCCGAAAGGACAACCGCTGGATCCATATCGATGCGGCCTCCGGAGCCATGCACCCCTGGGAAACCCCTCTGAAACTCGTCGAAGCGCTCGGCCGTTTGCCCGAGTTTGCCGACGGGGCAGCGACCCCCTACGGCCGGCAAATCGAGCTCTTCGACGACGGGCTCGAACAAGCCCTCGTGCAACACAAAAAAGACCTCTATTTCTACGACTTGCCCACCGACCAAGCCGTCCGGTTGACCGAATCTCCCGACGAAGACGAAGAGCTCCACGAACTGAGCCCCACCAAGCGGCATGTCGCTTTCGTCCGCGGCCAAAACCTCTATGCCGTCGATTGCAAAACCCGCCAATTGAAACAGCTTACCCACGACGGCGGCGGCGAAATCCTCTGCGGAAAACTCGACTGGGTCTACCAAGAAGAAGTCTACGGGCGAGGTCAATTCAAAGCCTACTGGTGGAATCCCGAAGGGACCAAACTCGCCTACCTGCGATTGGACGAAACCCCCGTCCCGAACTTTGTCATCGACGATGCGATCCCACCCGCTAAAGGCTTAGCCGCTCAGAGGATCGAGAACATGCGTTATCCCAAAGCCGGGCAACCGAACCCCAACGTCGAACTGAAGGTCGTCGACATCGCCACCGGGTTGATTCAAGACGTACCGCTGAGCATCGACGATCCCGCAGATCGGCTCGTCGTACGCGTCGGATGGAAGCCCAACGCCGAAGGCCAAATCGTCTACCAAATCCAAAACCGAATCCAAAGCACCCTCGATGTGGTCCTTCACGATCTGAACACAGGAAAATCCCAAACCCTCGTCCATGAACAAGCCCCCACAGCCAAAGACATCGCAGCCAAAGACATCGCAGCCAAAGACATCGCAGCCCAAGACAGCCCAGCCCAAGACAGCGCAGTTCAAAACAACACAGCGGACTCGCATGGATGGGTCGATGTCGTCGATGTCCCGCGCTGGCTCCCCGACGGAAGCTTCGTCTGGTTGAGCGACAGCCAACAAGGCCGTAGGCACCTGTTCCATGTCGCGATGGACGGGACCAAGCGGCCTTTGACCCAAGGGGACTGGGACGTCAAAGACATCCTTTCGATCAGCGATTCGGGCAAGAGAGTATGGTTCACCGCGCACCGCAGCGCACCGACGAACACCGACGTGCTGCGGCTCTCGCTCGAGAGCGGAGAGATCGAGGACATGACAGGTCAGACCGGCTCGCATCGCGTGTCGGTTCACAGCACAGGGAGCTACTACTTGGACTCCTGGAGCGACCTGAGCAACCCGCCGCAGACCTGGCTCAAGGATCGTGCGGGGCAGGGGGTAAGGTTAGTCAGCGAGTACCGCAGCGATCGCTTCGATTACGTCCGGACCGCGCGTCCTGAGGCGGTCGAGATACCCGCTAGGGATGGGCAGAAACTCCAAGGGCTCCTGTATCGGCCCGCAGGGGGTTTCGATCCGGCCTCACAAGGCCGCATCCCGGTGGTGATCTACGTCTATGCCGGGCCGGCAGCCCCAACGGTCGAAAACTCCTGGACCCATCGCAGCGATCTGTGGCACCGGTATTTGACCGATCGAGGGGTTGCGGTGCTTCTGTGCGACAACCGTTCGGCGTTGGGCAAAGGGAACTCCGACACATGGAAGATCTACAAGAACCTCGGCGCGCTGGAGTTGCAGGACCTAGAGGACACCGCCGCATGGCTGGCCAAGGAGCCTTGGGCCGACCCGGATCGGTTAGGGATATGGGGTTGGAGTTATGGCGGGTACTTCAGTGCGTATGCGATGACCCACAGCAAACTCTTTCGGGCGGGGATAGCCGGTGCGCCAGTGACCGACTGGCGAAACTACGACTCGATCTACACCGAGCGTTACATGAGCACCCCGCAAGCCAACCCAGAGGGGTACAAGAGCAGTTCGGTCGTCGAGGCGGCAGGGGATTTGCATGGCAAGCTCATGCTCATCCATGGCGAGATCGACGACAACGTCCACATGACCAACACCTTGCAGTTGGCCTATGGGCTCCAGAAAGCGGGCAAGCAATTCGAGATGATGATCTACCCCAAGAGCAGGCATGGGATCACCGATCCGCAGCAGGTGCAGCATCAGTTCGAGATGATGACCGACTTCTGGCTCCGCCACTTAAAAGCAACAAACGCCCAGCCTTAAATCCACCCTTGCCCCCCGTAGCATGGCCCCCCGTAGCATGGCCCCGTAGCATGGCCCTCCGAGGCCGTGCGTCCCCCCCCCAATTTCCCCCCGTAACACGGCCCTCCGAGGCCGTGCATCCCAATCCCAATGCCCCTTAAAAACATCCCACTCCTAACAACCATCATCATCACCCTTTGGAGCTTCCTTGCCAAAGCGACCGAGCCCCAGCAACCACCCAACATCGTCATCATCTACGCCGATGACTTAGGGTACGGAGATCTATCCACTTACAACCCACAATCCGCCTACAGCACCCCAAGGATCGACCAGTTCGCAAACCAAGGGATCAAGTTCCTCGACGCCCACAGTCCCTGCACGATCTGCTCACCTTCGCGGTATGGACTCCTCTCAGGCCAATTGGTATGCCGAACTGGGCGCAAGCCCACCGCGTTCGAAGGCCCCGGCGGCCCAAGCTACCTTGCGCCCGGCGAATTGACCCTAGCGCAGATGCTCCAGCAACGCGGGTACCGGACGGGAGTGTTCGGCAAATGGCATCTAGGACTGACCTGGTTCGACCAACAAGGAAAACGGCTTGCGGGTGGTTTCCAGACCCCCATGCAGATCGACTATGTAAAGAGCACCCCGTTGGTCGACGGCCCCAACGCAAGAGGCTTCGACGAATCCTGGATCACTCCGAACTGCCCCACGACAGACCCTTTGTACATCTACATCCACAACGGCAACGTACCGGTCGGAGCGACCAAGCGACATCGCAGCGATTCGTTGCCGAATCTTGGGGGCAAGTGGCTTTGGGACAACGACGAGGGATGGATGGCAGAAGGCTACCGATTCGCCGACGCGGACTTGTTGTTCTTTGACAAGACCGCTGAGTTCATCCGTGCGCATCGCAAGCAAACGCCCGAAAAGCCATTCTTAGCAATCCTTTCGACACAGATCGCCCATGCACCGGTCCTCCCTGCCGAAGAGTTCCGCGGCAGCACCCAAGCAGGCCCGCGAGGGGACTTCGTCCGCGAGCTCGACACACTCACCGGTCGATTGCTCGATTTGCTCCAGGAGTTGAAGATCGACGAGAACACGCTGGTGATATTCAACGCCGACAATGGAGCAGAGACACTCCACGCGCACTGGATGCGGACCGACCACCAACACGATCCGGCTGGGGGACTCAGGGGGATGAAGCGCGACGGATGGGAAGGAGGCCATCATGTCCCGATGATCATGCGCTGGCCCAGCAAGATCCCAGCGGGTCAGATATCGGACCAGATGATCAACACGACCGATCTTTTTGCGACGTTGGCATCGATCATCGATTTCGAGTTGCCCGACGAAGTCGCCGTCGACAGCTACGACATGCTGCCGGTTCTTTTGGGACGCCAGCCAGCGGATCGGCAGGTAAGACCTTGGATGCTCACGCAGAGTTTTCGAGGGGAGTTTCAATTGCGAATGGGAAAGTGGAAGTTACTCGCGCATCGCGGATCAGGTGGCAACGACTACAGCCGAGGGGAGCTGCGAGGGTACGAGTTGCCCGAGGACGGTGTGGAAGCGGCGGGTCAGCTATACAATCTCGAATTGGATCCAGGCGAGACAAGGAACTTGTACAGAGCAGAGGAGGCACGAGTCGAGGAGATGATCGAGATCTTGCAGCGGACGACCGCGCCCAAGTCTGGGCGAACCGCCCCCGAGGGCCGCAAGCCCCTGCGATGGCAATAACCCAAACCCCGCGGGACAGTCCCCACGTTCTCAGCGAATGCTGTCAACAATGTCAACAATGTCAACAATGTCTAGCGGTCGTCATCCGTGAGCAAGCCGCGGGCGATTGCCAGTACACGGCCACATCCCCTTCATGGGGGATTGAAGCAATTAGCCTGGTCTGCGGCGCAAACTTCTTCCAACAGCCAAACCACTAATCCACACTAATATTCGCCAATAAAGAACTCCCCCACTAACCGCTTGGCCCCCCTTCGCCCCAGGGCCCATTGGCTGGGGGAGCAAGGGGCTGCCGACAGACCTTCATAAGGCAAACCTAGAGCATCGCCCACAGCGGTCCCTAAAATACATCCAATGATTGCCTTCTCGTTCGACATCTCGATCTTTGCCCGCCTCGGTTCGAAAATTTGCGCTATTGGCATCATCCTCGTACTCGAAGATACGGCATCGAGTACGAGTACCATTTCATTGAGTACGAGTACGATAAAAGTCAAAACAGCGCAACTACAAAAGCCGCTGCCACAGGGGGCGAATCACATGCTTGCTCAAGGGAGCCACTGCCGCGCCGATCGCTAGACCTGCCATTCCCGCCAGCGCAGCGCCAACGACCCAGGCAACCATTCGGCCACCTATCGGCATCATCGATCCTACCGATGCACCGACATCCTTGATCCAATACTCCGGCCCGCTGAGCCCATATTCGGCCAGACTGTGCAGGATGATGCCGCCACCGACCCATAGCATCGCCAAAGTACCTATCAGACTTAGCGACGACAATACCAATGGCATCGTATGCACGACACCTCGACCGATCGCCGACCAGGGACGATTGCGCTTAGCCAGTGCGACTCCGAAGTCATCGGCTTTCACGATCAATGCCACCGTACCATAGACCGCGATCGTGATACCCATTCCTACCACCGCCAAAACGATAGCTTTCATGGCCAAGGACGCTTCACCGACAGTCGACAGCGTGATCGCCATGATCTCGGCAGACAAGATAAAGTCGGTGCGGATCGCGCTTGCGATCTTCTCCCGTTCGAGCGATTCTGATTCGATTGCTTGTAGTGGCTTAGCCGTTTTTTCGCACGAATCCGCCACAAACAACTCGCGCACCTTGCCATAACCTTCATAGCACAAATAGGCACCGCCTAGAATGAGCAGCGGTAGGATCGACTTGCCTGCTGCCTTTGCCGACATCTTGACAACATCGTCGAGTGAGGCCGAAGCGATCTTGGCAAATGCTGCCACATCGTCAAACAATGCCAGAAGCCCAGAGGCCATAAATTCTCCTGGTAATGGTATTCATGAAGGACTCCTCGGGGGAAAAATGAAGAGCGCCTACGTCGTAACAGACCTTCCATCGGTTATCCTGGAGGCACAGTGTCCCCAAGTCGCGATGACAAACTCCTCGCAATAGCTTCGAGTCGCATTATCGCCAAGATCGCATCGCGTTCGTCATGTGCATGGCACGAATTTTGCCTCCTACAGTGATTTCAAGTACTCGACTAGCTGCCAGCGCTGCTCTTCGTTGAACGTGCCGTAGGTGTCGTGGCCTGCGTTGGAGTTTCCTGGCAGCGATGTATCGAACAACGTTGTGCCCGGGGCTTGCTCGGTTTTGAAGCCTACCTTCTTGACATCGAATTCTCGGCTGCCAACATAAAACTTCGATGTCCGCTCGTTGCTCGGAAGCAAGAGTTCGTACAAGTTCGGGACCGAGCCGTTGTGCAGATAGGGGGCCGTTGCCCAGATACCCGCCAGTGGTGCCGCTTTGTACTTGAGCGTTGGCGGGGCGTTTTCCGCTACGGTCGCCGATTCGGGTTGGCCAATGAACGACTTGACTGTCGATTGCAAGTCATCGTAGTAGCTCTTTAATTTCTCATCGAGATCCGCATGCAGCGCCTTGACCGTTTGCTGAGAGAAGCCAATTTCTCTTAGAAACAGATTGATTTCATTGGGTCCAAAAAGATCATCTCTCGTTAATCGATCCAAGATGCTTTCCGGTGGAGCGACGTCGCGGTAGGGACTTAGGACGGCTAGTTGAACCAGTGTTTGCAACAGTTCTCCCCGAGGTACCTTTGAGCGTCCTTCGAAAAGCCACTTCAAGTCCCCTGTCGAGGCGACTCCTATCGTTGCATTGGCCGCCATCTTTGGATCGGTGCGTACCTCCGAAAGCTTGGTCATCACGACGTCCACGGGAGTGTTCTGTTCACCGTGTGGCACAATCGCGTGGCACTCTGCGCAATGCGTTTGGTAAAGAGCTTTTCCTGCTTCTTTCTTAGCGGCGTCGATCGCCACGAGATCCTCGGGCCATTTGGGTGACCATAGTTTTTTAAGAAGATTCTCAAGTCGAACTTGGTTCAATCGTTTGGCACTGGTCCTGGCGGGCTTAGGAATTTCGAAGATTCTTGTCGCTTGAAACTGTGCCTCTGCAAAGACACCCAATACCTCCCCCACGTTTCGTCCGAGTCGTTCGATATCGTTCGTGTTAGGAGCCACACCATTCCATTGGACTTGGCTCTGAAAAGATGTACCCCAGAGAAACGGTATGCTTACAGGTGCGTCCGGCTTCTTGCTGTTCTCAGGTATGCCCAGATCTATTGAAGCCACGCGATTGAAGATCATCCCAAACGCATCGATGCGTGCTCTGCCCCATGGATGTTCGACCGTGCTGTCCTGAATGAACTTGCTCCAGTATTTTAGAAAGTTGGTTAGCTCGCTTTTTAGTTCGTTCTTGGCTGTTGGATTGCTTGCTTGGGCGCCCAGCACACTGGCGGCGAAGCGATCGAATTTATCCGCGTTGTCGCGAGTGGCCTTGAGCGAGTCGTCGAGGCCAGTGAGCATTCCCCACATATCCGACAAGGACGGGGCGCCATCGATTTGGAATGTCTTGCCACTCAATGAGATTTGGTTGGTGTGGCACGCGGCGCAATTCATGCCGATGTAGTCCGCTTTGGTGATCTCGTTTTGATCTCGAACGAACCCAACCGGAAGTTTGTCGGGATTGTTGGTCGATAGGTTGTTGGGCAGATACCCTAGCTCAGGCAAGCGGTCACGATAAAACGATTTTTGACTGTCGCTGATTTCCAAGGCGATAAACCAACTGTAGGGCATGATTCGCGAGCCCTGACTTGTGGTGTAAAATTCTTGTCTCACATCGGCAGGCCAGTTCTGCTCAAGAAACTCTACTTGGCCGCTAACGGGTACGGCTGACAAGAACAGCCCCCCAATCAACAAACACAGAGTCGCAAACATTCGCGTCTTCATGGATATCTCCAGTCAAATAGAAGGATCAAGGGAACAAAAGTCTGATTCCTATTACGTTTGCCCGAAACGCTCAGCAGTGACCTCAGATTGTAACGGATATCTCAGCGAGGATGTTGATCGCTCAATTGCAGTGACCCACAGATTCTGCGGAAGAGGCTCTTTTAAAAGCGAAAGCTCTACAGCTCCTTGGTCGCAAACCTTGAAGTCGAAAGTTTGTAGCAGACAAGACCGCTGTAGCTAGGATCGATGCGATCTCGAAAAGTCGTTGCTGCGTTCGTCATGTGCCTGGCACTAGTTTTGATGGAACGCATTTCCGAAATCTTTCCGCAGAGCCACAAGCACGTTAAAACCTAATCCGACTTGAAGGATGTGGCAAAATGACGTACAATGCCTTTTGGAGAGTTCATACTTATTGGTCGCAAGGCTCACTATGTCGACAACCAACAGCGATGCCAGAATCAACTTCCGATTGAACAGTGAATTGAAGAAAACGATTGAAGACGCGGCCGCCGAGTTGGGGCAGTCTATTAGCGATTTCGCCATTTCAACGCTTGTTCAAGCAGCACGCAAAGTGCTCCATGATCAACAAGTCACTCGGCTTAGCGAACGGGACCGGCAAGTCTTTGCGGCTATGCTCGACGATGAGTCGAGAATGCCCAACGACTCTTTGGTCAATGCCGCCAAACGCTACAAGAAGCTGGTTGGCTGATGCCGATCTGGATGATCCGCCGATTAGACAAGAATCACGACCGCACAACCTTTGAATGCGGCCAACCATTGCTTGACGAGTGGATTAAAGATCGAGCCAGCCAGTTCGACCGACGTGACCTGTCTCGTACATTTGTCGCTACCCTCCCAGACTGTGTTCGAGTTGTCGGATACTACGCGATTTCCACGCATCGAGTTGTCCATGAAGTGCTGCCGACGGCTGAGGCCAAGGGCTTGCCGCGTCTTGACGTGCCCGTGGTACTTATTGGGAAGCTAGCCGTCGATCGGAGTGTGCAAGGTCAAGGACTCGGGGCGTTGCTACTGGTCGACGCCCTGCGACGATCGTTGCAGATTTCCGAACAAGTTGGCATCCGAGCGGTGGAAGTCGATGCAATCGATGATGCCGCAAGAAACTTCTACCTGAAGTTCGGGTTTCGCTCGTTGCTGGACGATCCTCGGCACCCATTTCTATCAATGGCAGAGGTTCGCAAGCTGAAGCTCGATCCTTACTAACCAAGTGCAATCTGCATTTACTCACACCTCTACCTTCTCGTCTCACGCCTCCAACCTGTACGAATCACTGCCTTCCTGCTGACTGGCAAACGAAAGCAAGCTATCTCTGCTGCGACTCGCCAATAACTGTGACGAATCGAAATAAAACGCGTTGGAAAGTCAACCAGGTTGACTATCTGGCGCCAGTCGCTAGAGTGTGCCAATGGACTACAACTTAGACCTCAAAAACATTCTGATTGACGACGTAGATCAACATCAGCCGCTTGGCCGATTTCTGATTCTGTTGTTTCGATCTTTTGAAGACGATTTGGTTAGCCGCCTCAAAGTTGATGGGTATTCCAACGTTAGTCCTACGGATCTGAACGTTCTTCGATTTGTTAAGCCGACAGGCAGCACTTCTATTGAGATTGCGAAGTTAGCGGGGATTACGAAACAGGCCATCGCGAAAAACATCGCTACTATCGAGACGAAGGGCTATCTAAAGCGTCAGCAAAACACCGAAGATGGCAGGTCGCAACTCATCATGTTTACCCCAAAAGGAATGCGATTGCTTGAGAGCTGTATCTTTGCCATCGCGCAAATCGAGAAGGCATACGAAAAAAAGCTTGGAAAAAGGGCCTTTGCGGATCTTAAGTTGACTCTCACCCAACTGATAGGACTCTATGACTCAAAGTGAAAATGCCCTGGGGTAAACATGCTGCTCTCACCAAAGAAAAGCATAAAGCATATCAAAGCGCATTCAGGTCAAGAGATGAGCGTTATGGGCTCTTAGCGTTTAGAGATGTTTTGTTGGACTTTAGTCAACCGTGCTGGCGCATGAAGCATGAGTTGTTGAAGCTCACTTCATTGCCTATCTACTTGGCATGGGGGATGAAAGATCCTCTGATCAGCCCTAGGAATCTAGACCGCTGGATCTCGATGTTTCCCAATGCGAAGGTTTCGCGATTTGAAAAGGTCGGACATTTTGTTGCTGACGAAGGTGAGGACTTACTAGCACCTGAACTTTTAAGTTTCTTGCAACAGGTATGCTAAAACCGATGGTCGCTCACAATCTTTTTAGCGAATGTTGATTAAAAAAGAACCTTCTACAATGAGTTTGTTCGCTTCACCAATCAGCGTATCCAATCGATCTTTTCGAGCTGGCTTTTTGCAATTCGCGAAAGGCTGACCGGACTCCGGCTCAGGCGCACATGAAAATCCGCAAGGAGCCAGTGCGTCCAGCTTGGAAGCCGATCTACGCCGATCGCATGAATCGCGTGAAGAGCGGGTCCAAGTTCATTAGTGAGGCTTACTGCTTCCTCACGGACTGCGTTCGCTCGCATGGAGCGGATGAGTCCGTGAAGGACGCGTCTGGAGGCCGAAGTTAATGCCGTTTCTTGCTCTTCCAAGTTCCACCGTATTGGTAGTGCGGGTTGTTTGGTTTCACCTGTTCAAGGCAAGCGGGGCATACAAAGATCCACCGCTGTGATTCATCGACGCGAACGCGGTAAAGAACATCGCTCGTCTTCGCGCAACGCTCACAGGCCTTGGTTCGTATGCGTTTTATTGGCATATGATTATCGTCCCAATCCCGTCCGAAATTCTCCTGGGGGCCAAACGTTGCGGCTCGTTTGCGAGTTACTCCCCATGGTTTTGTTTCAGAAAGGCTCCTTTCGCACTACTATCTAAATTGACTGGGCATCAGTTCTTTTTCGCTCGCTGGGTCGGTTGGAGAATCTGTTCCTTCCCAATACGGATATGTTTCCGCATGCGGGCTTCCGCCGCATCAACATCAAGTCTGCCAAGGTCTTCAATCAGTTGCACATGGCTGTCGCCACGATTGAAGGAATACGGCGTTAGCAGGGCTGATTGCTGGAATAAAACGAGGTTCATGACGCGCATGTAGTTTTCCAAAAGCGCCGCACAGTCGGCCAATTCAACCAGCGCCGAATGAAATGCAAGTTCAGCCTCCCAGGCGGTGCTTTTTCCAGAAGGTGCATCTGCCGTTTTTGCCAATCGCTGCAATCGGGAACGCGCTGCTTGGACCGGTGCGCCGCAATACAGCCGCGCCGCCTGACATTCCAGCGCCTCACGCACCAAAATTTGGCCTCGAACATCCTCTGCACCTGGTACACGCACTTGTGTACCCCTGCGAGGTACCGACACCAGAAAGCCCTCCAGCGTCAAACGCTGGACGGCCTCCGCGATCGGCATCAAGCTCGTTTTCATCCCCTCGGCAAGCTGCTTGCGTTCGACCCAGTCGCCAGGCTTCAGCTCGTTGTGCAAAATGCGACTCAGTAAGTGAGCATAAACCTGTTCGGCTGCTGTTGTTTGCATGGATGCTCCTGGAATTGCATTTCGGAAAACAAGATAGAATACTTCGAAGTAACAGCGATTCGCGAAACCGCCACGTCCCTACTTCGCCTGCAGTTCCGAGCAAGACGAGAACGCCTGCGTTGGATTGTCTCCGCTGGACGGCACACCGATCACTCTCACCGCGACTCCCTTGACGGGTTTCTTTAATTCGCAAATGAACTTCTGTCCCGGCTTCAACCCGCCGTTGTTCGCGACCGTAGTCTTGGGATAGTCGCTAAGTTCCCCTACCGTCTCCCAGACGCCGTCGCGCGTCGGCTGAACCTGCACAATCGGTTTGCCGGCACTGGTATCGAACCACCCTCCATCGTGAAAATTTTGACCATGGCCGAAGACAACGTTGCTGATCGTGACAGCTCCGCTTAGCGGTACTGCGAACCAATCGTTCTCGGCGGCGGTACCGTTGTAAGTAACAGTAAACGTAGAAAAATCATCGTCTTGGATCGAACCCATTTGGTTTCCAGCTCGGGACTGATTCGGCGAACTCGACGGCAATACCTGCTTCTTCGAGGCAAGATAGCCAACCAAATCGCGGATTTCGTCGGGCTTCATCTTGTCCAGTTGTCCTTCGGGCATCATCGAAATCGGCGATTCGCGAATTTCCTCAATGTCGGTTCGCGAAACAACAATATCCTTCTCCGTGGCGGTATGCATCACCAGGCGCGTATCCGTCTGCTCAACGATTTGGCCCGATATCGTGCGGCCATCGGTGGTGAGGATGAGCGTCATCTTGTAATCCCGGCCAATCTCGGCGCTTGGTTCAATGATGTTAGACAGGATATAATTCAGGTCAGCTCGGTTAGAGCCAGTCAGGTCGGGACCAACTTTCGCTCCCTCGCCGTAAAGCATATGGCACTGCTGGCAGGTCTTGCTGAAAAGCACACGGCCGTTGGCGAGGTTTGCACGGCTCATCACACCCGGAGTGAGCATCTTTTTGATTTGGGCTATCTGATCTTGTTTTTCCTGAGAACTTTCGCGCACGTCGCCCCAAACCAGCTTCAATCGCTCGCTCACTTGCTTGTCGCCCAGCGAATAGAGTTGCCGCGCAATGAACGCCGAGATATCCCCGCTCGCCACAATATTGTTTTCCACGCCATCGAGTAAGGCCAATGCATAACTCTTACGGCCAGCCAGGGTGGCGATCACATCCTGTTTCTCTTCTGGTTTAAGATCCGCGTAACGTTTCAGGAGCACCGTGGGTGTTTGTTCGTCGTCATAGACCGCCAATGCTCGAATCGCTGCGCGGTAGAGGGTCGGATCGTTCACCAACTGTTGGAGAGTGGGTGCCAGATCGGGCACTCGCTTTCCAATCAGAATATCCAAAGCCTCGAGTCGGAGTTTCTCGGGCTCCGTGGTCGAAAGCAACTGCTTGCGAAATGACTCTAGCACTTGCACATCGCCAAACAGCACGGCCAGTGCCCGCGCGTGCGGGAAAACGTTGGCATCCTCGGTCAGCCGGGTATAGAGTTCAGCCCATCCCATAGGGGAGGATAAACTCTTGCGACCACGCAGCCCGTCTAGTGCTCCCTTGAGCAGATCTCGGCGAACGTTGGAATCGGTGAACCTCGCGATAACCTGCACGAGTGGCACTAGGTTCGGTTCGCTATCGTTTTCAGCAAGCCTGCGACCCGAGTGCTCGCGGACCACCTTGAACTTCCCGGCCGCGGCGACGGCCAAGGCTCGCGCCGGATCGGCCGGTACCAGCGGCTCGAAGCCGTACCAAACCATGAGCGGCAGGTTGTGATCTCCCGCATCTTCGGCATGATCTAACAGCGCCGTGACGATCTCCCAACGTTGTGCGACCGGCATTCGTTGCAAGGCCGAAGCCAAATAGAGTCGGACGACGGGCGAGACGTCGGTCTTGGCCATGGCCACAAATTGGACCAGCGCTTCAGTCGATAGGGTCTGATCCTCCACTAGCAACTGGATCGCCCAGGCGCGCAGATATTCATCTTCATGCTTGAGTAACTGCAAGAGCTTATCGCTCTTGAGTCCCCCCGTAACGTGCAGCGTCCAGAGCGCTCGAAGCTTGCGTGGCGTCTCTGGGTGTTCATCGAGGAGCTTGGTCAGCGCCGCCGGCGTCTTCCCATCGAGTTTGCCGGCTGCGGCCCGTTCTTGAAGAATCCGTCGCGCTTGCCGGCCATACCAATCGTTGGGATGGAGGTGCAGTTTGACCAATTCCTCGTCACTCAGCAAAGCGAGATTCATCCCGACTGGCGATTTTACGTCGCCGTAAGTGAACCGGTAAATCCGACCAGTCAATGCGGAAAACAAAGCATTGCCGCAGATGTCGCGGTCGTACCAGTCGATAACGTAGACGCCCCCTTCTGGGCCGATTTCCAGGTTGAAGCCGACGAACCAGTTGTCGTTGGCGTTGCAAAAATCGTCACCGTGTCGGCCAACGAACCCGGAACCATTGCGTTCCAAGACATCCGTAAGGATCGCGTGTTGATGGATGTTCGCCATGAATAGCCGATTCCGATACTCTTTAGGAAAATTATCCGCAAGGTAAATTCGAGCGCCGCCGTGGGCCGACGCATGCTTATGCTCGGCAATGGTCTTGATGTCGTCGTAGACGTAAGGAACGGTATGGGGCCCGGCCTGGCGATGATAGCGCCCTCCGTGAATGACATGCCAAAGATGGGGAATTACACAGGCAGTCGCAAATGCTTGGCCGTTGTCGTCAAAGCCGACGCCCCACTGATTGCTTCCCCCCTCAGCGAACAATTCGAACTGCTTCTTGACGGGATGGTATCGCCACCAGCCGGCGTTAAACTTGACCCGCTGCTCATCGGACGCGCCGGGCTTGCCAACGTTGGAATGCGTGAAAACGCCGTGGCAGCCATAGAGCCAGCCATCAGGCCCCCAGATGAAGCTATTCAGCGTCTCATGGCGGTCGTGCATCCCCCAGCCATCGAGGACGACTTCGGGGGCACCATCGGGAACGTCATCGCCATCGCGATCAGGAATGAAGAGCAGATTCGGCGGCGAGCCAATCCAGATTCCTCCAAAGCCTTTTTCGATGCCTGATGGAAAGAAGACGTTGTCGATAAAGATTTTCTTCTTGTCGAAAACGCCGTCGCCGGTTGTGTCTTCATAGATGCTGATCCGGCTTAGCGGCTCGTCTTCGTTCATGCCACGCGTCCGATAGTTCAGGTTCTCCGCGACCCACATGCGGCCCCGTTCGTCGAAGCAAAAGCAAAACGGCTGGACCACGTCCGGTTCAGCGGCGAACACCTTGACCTGAAAGCCATTCGGCAACGTCATCTTCTTCGCCGCTTCTGTCGGCGAAACTTCTTCCGACGAAAGTTGCGGGGCATTCTGTGCCCAGGCCGGAACGGCAATGATCAGGAGAGCGACAAAGGCTCCCAAAAGTTTAATGAGGGGCATCGGAGATTCTTTTTTTAAAGTTAGCGGATGTAAGAGTCCCACTGGGACTCCACTTTTTCTCGATCCGTTTTTCCGGTGTAAACCAGAATGCGATGGCGGAAAGTCGCGGTTTGACCAGAGGGAAGCTGCCATTCGCCCGCGCATGCGCGACACGGGCCAACACCCAGTTGGCCGTCGACTCGCCACAGCGTCGGATGTCCATCGTTCTTGGGATGATCCATGATGACGATGTGACCCCAGTCGTCACGTCCTTCGATCGGCATGCCGACATCGACCCAACGAGCCCTCGCTCCCTCCGCCTTGCCATTGGCTAGGCCTTCACTATTGATCGCTTCGCCGCCCGACTTGCTGGTCCACGGCATGCGCAAGAAAAGTCCACCATAGGCATATTTGCCGAACGTGACGTCCACCACAGCTAGGCCCTGCCATTCGAGGTCGAGCGTATACTGGGAACCTTGATCCGTGAGGGTCCATGTTTGGGTCTCGGTTAAGACCGTTTTTTTGTCCGCACCGAGAATATCATAGACCACTTGCCATTTTGCTTGGCTGCCTTGCGTTTTGAGGATGCGCATGTCTTTACGCAGCCAAGAATCGCCCTTGTTGTTGTGGAAGTAGTCGCGGTCATTGACACGCGTGAAACCCCAGTAGAGGCCCGTCTGATGCTTGTGGTGGCCGGGGCTGAACTCAGTCAACTCGCCTTTGCCGTCCGGCGCCAGAATCGGGTGTAAGTAGGGCCGCATTTCAGCGCCCGCATGCTGCGTCACAAGAGTGACCTTATCGCTCGCTCGAGTGGTTGTTATGCGATCGCCCTCTTGAGAGACGATGAACGCAGATTCCTCGGCGTAGACTGCCCCGTGCAGAAGCAAAACAGCAAGGCAAGCAACGTAGATTGATCGTTCGCAGTAACTCATAAAATCCTCCACCCATTCCATCTGACATGTCTGGTGACGTGTCAGGTAACATGCTAAGCGGCCGAGCGGAGGAAAGCAACCGGATATCTCACTCCAGGAGAGAAAAAGGAGAAGAAGAAAGGGAGCGTAAAGGGACACACACGTTTTGCTGAATCTTCAGTAATCTAAACCCGAGTCATTCCGCTTTCGTCCATGTGCCTGGCGCCGATTTGGGATCCTCTGGGGCAATGCTAGCCATTGGCTGATGCAACCTTGGGACCGGCACTCTGCGGTCCCTTGGGGGGCGGATGCTAGCAAAAATGCGTTGTGTTCGTCATGTGCCTGGCACCAATTTTGGAATCCCCTGGGGCAATGCTAGCTATTGGCTGATGCAACCTGGGGACAGGAACTCGGCGGTGCCTGGGGGGCGGATGCTAGCAAAAGTGCGCTGTTTTCGTCATGTGCCTGGCACCAAATTTAGCTGCACCTCCTCTTTGGGATTGTTCAATCAGCGTTCGTATCCCAGTTGGTTGGAATGTTATAGCTATCGTTCCCTCTTCTCCGCTGTAATCGACTCGCTCGATAAGCAAACGAATCAATCTGGTCTGTTCGGCAACTTTGAGCGACTGCCACAGTGTGTCGAATTCCGCTAAGGCTCGCCCCACATCATTCTCATCAATCAACTCTCGCTCGAGCGTCTGTAACTCGTTTCGAATTGTCGTTAATCGCTGCTCGATCGGCTGTAGCCGACTTTGCAACTCGGCTAGCTTGCGGGTATCTTTCGTAGCGTGATCGGAGCTAACCACAAGTTGTGTAGAGCGTTCGTATTTGGCTTGCTCCTTTTCGAGACGGTTTTGCTCTTCGGTGAGTAAATCCATCCGTTGCGTCGTTTGGAATCGCGATTGCCGAATGGTTTCACCGATGACCTCTGGATCGCGACCGATACAGCGGATTTGATCGATTACGAACGTCTCGATTTCATGAGCCGGCAACGATTGACCGGAGCAATGGTGCCAACCCCGCTTGGTCGCGTTCAGGCAGGTGTAGTAGCGATACCGTTTGTTTTTCTTGGTGCTGTGGCTCGGCGACATC
>JAJTFB010000120.1 GCA_021300015.1 Pirellula sp.
AGGGGAAGGGCAGGGAAGGGCAGGGAAGGGGGCATTGGTTCGGAGGTCTCTGGTGCGCTGGTAAGCCTCTCTGCTCTTGTGCGTCGAATGGTACTAACCATGCGAAGTACTCGCTTGCCATGTAGGCGAACAAGCAGTCCGTCATGAACCACACGGCGCTTTGACCTAGCGACTCTGACTCTTTTCAAACGTGTAGGAACGCATCGAGTAGGCCGGGACGAGGACCTCTATTTCCAAAATCTCTTGGGGACTTATGAGCATCGTTTTTGTCTCATCGTCCTGAGTCTCATCGTCCAGGGGGGAGTCTGCTCGCGTTGGACGCACATCGGCTCGTTCTCGCAATCCCGTATAGTGCATCGGGACCTTGAGCCTCTCCCGCAGTTGGCCGGAGGTCGGATTGTACACGACAAGCATTCCTTGGGTGGTCAATTGCGGATTGACGTGCAAGCACCAATCGAGTCCCGAGGCATCGGGACGCCGCCCATGGATCAGGTCGCTCTCGAGGATGTCCCGGTGCTGTTTGTACCAACTTACCTGCTGCTTGACCATCTCCTTGACCCTGTCGGTATCGTAGAGTCGCGGCCCCCGATAGCATGCTTGCACTCCGAGTCCCAAGTTCGATTGAATCATGTTGCGATAGTGTTCGATGTTCTTATCGAGCGGCTCAATCGTCGCCGCCGGGCCACCACCGTGATACTCTGTCAGCGGGACAAACATCCAGCCCATGCTCGGGGTTTTCTGCCAAGTCCCATCGTAGATGTTCTGGCGAGTATGAATGGTCTGCTGCTCTCGGGGCAACGACCAGTTGACCTCGCGATACCCCATCCCGGTCTTATTCGAACCGACCAAAAAATAATGATCGGGGACATTCAAAAACAATCCCTCTGCGCGGCACCATCGGTAAAACTCTGCGATCGTCTCCCACTGATTCCATCGCGAATCGTCGAGGCCCTGATGCCCAGGATGCAACTGGCTTTTGCACGGATCGCCGGGGTACGAGCCGTCGTGTTCCAACAGAGTGAAGCCGCTGTTGCGATGGAACTCATAGAGCCTTGCAAAGTACTCGTTTCCCCATGAGCTTTCCAAGCAAGGCGAGTTTCCGAAGGTAGGCTTTTGACCCTCGGGCATGACCACGTCCTCTTTAGCGGAAATCGATCGAGATGCCAGAAGTGAATAGCTTCCTATTTCGATATGCTTCGCCTTGGCCGCCGCTGCGAATTTCTGGGCTTTCTCCATCATCGCGCCACTTTGGCTCTCGAGATTGAATCCGCTGCCAAAGCTCAAGATGAGCATCTCGAAGCCGACCTCATGGCACTGCTCGATCGCTCTGAGTACGGAGGCTTCGTCCGATGCGATCAAATGCATCATCAGTGGGTTTTCGGTCACCCAAGGTGCGATGCAGCGAAAGAGTTTTCGGACGGCCAAGCCCGATCGTTCGCGATCAAAGGAGTCCTGGACCAACACCCATCCTCGATAAGAACTCCAGCTTTGACCTGCCGGGATGATCTGAGCAGGCCCAAGATCCGGACCGATCTCTAACAAACAGGGAGTCTTCTTCTCGTAGTTGACCTGGGTGTGATAATCCGGATCGGCTACCCAACGATACGACCTGCGATTGGCTCCTTGACTGGTCATCCCTCCAAAGGCCATTTCGGTTTCGATGTGGAGGTTCGGTGGAGTCAGTCCGACGCTCAGCGCGTCGACCTCTGAGGTGTGCTCGACGGCAGCCAGTAAGTCGCTGCAATATCGATCGACGCGGACCGGGCTTGGGGTTGGATTCTCGATGGTGATCCATTTGCCGTAAGCAGGCAGTCCGTCGTAGAGTTCATAGTGCACATCGACACGCAGACGGCTTTGAGCGTCGTCTTCGACCAGTCCTTGGTTCCATTTGCTATAGATTCGAAAATCGTAGAAACCGCATTGAGTGCGCTTCGGTGCGGCTGGGTCCTGCGTGGCGGCTTGCAAATTGTCCTTCGGATTTCCAAATCGATCGGATTTGCCGATCCGTACGGCAGTCGGATGGATACCGTTCCAAGGGATCTCGAAGAGTTTGTGGTAGACGCGATCGTCGGCTGGCCGTTGGGGATCGACCAAGTCGCTTGCTGGGGCATCTCTTGTTGGCGCATCTGTAGGTGAGTTCGAAGGTAGGTTCAATTGAGCCACGTCCCAAATCATTTGGTCGTCTTGCCATCGAACTCTGAGCGCATAGCGTCGTGTTCGCTCGATGCCATGGTCTTGTGCGGCGAACGGAGGAATTTTAGCAAGCGACTCGGCGCCTCGGTTTCGAAGCTCAAAGTGCCCGTGTTCGCCGCGATCTCCGGGTCTTAAGTTCACCTCGATCGCGCCGTCGGGGCAGACCAGGGCCAAGCCGGGCCCCCAGCTTGTGTCTTGATCATCGATCGGATCGATGACGACCTCGACGCAACCGGCATCGTCGGGCACGGGACGTTCGAGGAGCACGGCGCGACCGACCGGACCGGAGAGGAGCAGACCCCTTCCGGCGTTTTGGAACTGAGGTGTTTGCGAATCGCCCTTCTTAGCGTTCTCAGCCGTGAGGATTTTCCAATCCGACGTCGGGTTCTCGAACGCGTCCTGTGTGAGCAACGAGCGTCCTTGGTCCGAAGCGACCTGATGGCTCCAGAGTTTGCTTGGCCCTGCAAAGTGCAGCACCAGTTCGATACCTTTGGGGGGCCAAGCGGTATTGGGCGCATGGTGGCGGGTCTGCTTCCAAGCCATCCGAGGCAGGATCGAAGGTCGGATTTGGTAGCCTTGGTATTGAAAGGCGCCCGGGTCGTTCTTCAAGGAAGGGATCCAAGACGGGTCTAGGAAGGCGTAGTTGGGTTGCCCTTTGAGTCCGCCAACATCGTAGCTCAGTCCGTCGAGCTCGACGGTCGCCTCGGGTTTGATCCCTCGCAGGATCGTCTCTCCGGTGATGAGATTCCGAAAGCCGATGCTCGCCGCGTTGGGGGCCAGCGCGATACGGCGTTCGATCAGTCCGTTGCTGAGCACAAGTTCCCGACCGCTTGGCAGCAGTTCGGCTTTTGCCTGATAAGGGGTTGGATCGACCAACCAATCCTGGGCCCAAGCAAACGAAGAGGCCAGCCCGAAGGCGAAAAGGCACACCAGGCAACGCATCATGATGGAGATCTTGCTATTTGAAAGTTCGAGCCGCTCGGCGCGGTGGACTGACATTCGTCGAGCGTCCGAGAATCTCTCTTAGTATACGCTGTTCCAATTCGGTGTCGTTCTCTTGTCGGATCCAGCCTAGAGTGATCGGTTGCCCTACGAGTCCGGGGCTTGCCCGAACGATCGTCCCATCGTGCCTAGCGATCGCGGAACCTTCGGAGGAATACTGCGAGCGGTCGACATCCTCGAGCTCTTTGATCACCTCGACTCCGACCGAAAAGCCTTGTTCGATCGGGATGGCTCGGACAAAGCAGGTTCGCCGGATGGTTTGCAGGGTGCTTTGGATTCGTTGGAATCCGTAGGCGGTGTCTTTTCGCCATGGTTCGAGCAGAGTCGCGCCGATTTCAGGATAGGTCTCCATACGACCTTCGAGCCACTGCGTCGCATCGCGCGAGGCTCTCTGCTCGGACTTGATCCGAAAATAGTCCTCGACGGTATCGACGATTTGATTCCAGAGAAACTCGCTGTCGTTGACCCCGACGGTGATCGGATTGGACAACTGCGTTTTTTTATCGAGCGGAATCGAAGGGATCAGGAATTTCGTTTGTTGCAGATACGAACAGCCACAAAGGCCGCTTCCGGCAGCAAGTCCGGCGATGAGCCGTGAGCCAATCCAGGCACCGACCGATGCGCGCTTGAGAAAATTCCTTCGGTCCTGACACGTCACGAGCTAGGATCCTGCTGCGGTTTGGGCTTCGATACCCCTTGAGGATTCAAATCCTTAAGAGATTTCCCTAGCCGTTTTCGTGGGGTGCGGCTCGATGTGGCGAGTCCATCAGCACCGCCCTGACCGGCGTCGATCAGCCCTGGATCGATCGGCCCGGGGCTCATGGCTCCGTTTCCGATCGCTTTGGCGATGCTCGGATGAAAGCTCTCGTTGCTATCGACGGTCCCCAAGGCATCCAATGCGTCGCTGACGCCAAGCAAAACCGATTGCTTGACCCCTTGGCGAATCCATCCGAAAAATCCGTTGTTGGTCATAGTGTCAGCCACTCTCGAAGTTTGCGTGGAATCGGTTCTGTTTCGAACGGCGATGCTCAATCTGCGAGCCGAAGATTACCAAAGCTCGCCGACAAACCGCCAGTCCAGAATCCCTCAGGTAATTCCCCAGATCATTTCATGGAGAGCTACCCAGCGGCATTAAAAAAACGTCGACTGATACCACCAATCCTTCCAGGTCCAACCCGGTGGAGGCATAAACGGAACGATGGTGTACCAAGGTTGATCGTCGAGCGAACGCGGTTTTACAGTCGTTGGGGTCTTTGAAGGCTCAGGTTTCGCAAGCATGGGTGCTGGAGGGTTTAACGGGGAGGAATTAGGCTGAAAGCAGGCTCGGTAGTCGCGTTGGATCGAATCGATCCAAGCGGAGGTTTCGGCCGTTTCATCCCCTGGAAGCCAGGACAGCTTCGAATGCTCGAGCCGATCGCGGGCCAATTGAAAGTCCTCTTTGGCCACTGCGGCCATGCTTAGGTTATGCCAAGCGGCACGATTCCATGGGTGCAAGTCGGCGGCCTCTTGCCATTCCCGTTCGGCTTGCTCCCATTGCCCAAGTCTTGCAAAGGCGTTCCCTTTGCGTACGCGAGCCGAGCCGGGCATCATCCAAGGTAGATCGAGCGTCGCTTGAGTCGCGGTCGTCGTTGGGACGACCATTTCCCAAGACCTCCGAGCGCTTGCGGCGATGACTTTGGACTCTCCGGAACCTTGATAAGCCAGATCGGGGTAGTCGAGTTGGGCTCGTTTGTGATCCATATCGATGGTGTGTTGACCGATTCGACTCCCCGTACGAGCGTCCGAAACGGTCCAGCGAACACTCATCGATTCATCGGGGGGGGGCTTTCTGAGAAATGAAAAGAGCCTGCGTTGCTTGGGTACTTCCCTGGGTCCAAGATCGTGCTGGAGGATCTCGCCACTGAGCACATACTGCGCACCGGCCCGTTTGGCCGCCCCGTAGGCGGCCATCTCGCTGGGCTGTCCATCGTAGGAAACCAATTGAATTCCGCTGATGTTCTCGAGTTGATCCGGATAGAGAACCGCCAGATGAGGCATCGTTTGAGGCCGGGTCGCGATCAAGCTTTTGTCGAGTTTATCGGCGACCTCCTCAGGCCCTCCGACCGGAGCGACCGCCACGGAGACGGCCGAGCCGGTGGAAAGTCGGGGCGTTTTCCAAACGTGCATCGGCGCGTTCATATGGCAACCGGTCAGCAGAACCGAGAGCATTCCAGAAAACAAAAATCCAAAGCGAATCATAAGTTTGGCGATCCAAAACGTGTCGTTGTGTCCAAGGAGTCCAAATCCCGCGTTCTCATGACGCAGCGGATCAGCAGATACGCCAAATGGCCCTAAAGTGTCAAGGAAGATTGGGCAAAGCTTGAAAGACTGGGCAAACCGGGAAGGATCGAGCCGAAGGCCTTGGGCTATTTCTGGATTTTTTCGCTAAGAACTCCTCCGCCGAATCGTTAACCCCTACGTAAATCCGTTTTTTTCACCCGCGTCAGCTCGTCCCTCGCACCGGGCGATCTAAACTGGAATTGGACCCGCTGCCAAACCCTCGTCGAACTCACTTCGAACCCACTTTTCGTGCCGATATGCAACCAATCCTCATCCTCGTCGGTCTTTTACTGCTGTGCTTTTCTTCTCAAATGGGAAAGGTGCAAGCCCAGGGGGTTCAAGCTCCCTCGGCCGCTGAGCCGCTAGGATTTCTCGAACGCTTTGCCCTGAGTGAACAGCGTTCTGAGACCCTCGGGGAGCTGATTCCCAACACCCCGGAATATTTTTTCTTCCAGATTCTTCATGCCCAGAACGAGGGGCGTATCGCCCAAGCCAGAAGCTTGCTGGCTGAGTGGATAGCGAAACACAAATCCAGCGAATTGACGAAGCGCATGGAAACGCGCCAAGCGTTGCTTGAGTACGCATCGAACCCCAACGCCTCGATCGAATACCTTCAACGCACTTTCGGAATCAATACTTCCCACCCGGCTCCAAAGAAAAACGAAGCTGCCGATCTGGCGACCAAGCTCGATGCGAATCTGCTCGATTGGAAGTCGATTGTCCGGGATACCGTCAAGCAATCCGGGATCGACGGCATCGAGGACAGCATCCTTGCCGATGTGCTTGCCGATGTCCCGAATATCGATGAGCTCCGCAAGTGGTTTACTCGCTCGCACCGTATCGACTCTCCCAAGCTCATCGAGCGGCTCGTCGAAGAGCTCACGACGATCCATTCGCGAGGATTTGGCTGGGCACCGATCCACCGCGAGTTGACCTTGTCCCAGCTCGAGGAGCTCCAAAAGCAAATACCAACACTGAACCAAAACGGAAATTACGTCCTAGAGCGACTCCGACACTTGCTCCCTTCGGACGACGAATCGACCCAAGACCCTGCGATTCGAAAAAGGGAGCTCGAACAAGCCGAAGCGTATGTCACGTCGCTCCCGGAAGTTCACAATAGCCTGATCGCCGCAGTCCTGTACCAACGCTTGGTTTTTGACTTGGAACAAGGGACACCCGACCGCGATCGATTCAAGCGTTACCTGCGTTTGCCCAACTCGCGACCGATCTGTTCGATCGAGTTTCGCAACGCGATGCAGCAAAAGCCACAGGTTGATGTTCAGGCGGCGTTTCCTTTCCGACCCATCGATCGACCCATCGGCAACGATGTCCCCTTGATCGAAAAGTACCTTGACCTGTTCTTTCAGACCGATGCGAGCATCGACGCGTTTGCAAAAGTGCTCGAACGGGGTTATCTGCAGCGATTTTTCGCAACGACGAAAATCCTTCACGGGTTGGGCGATCCCAAAACGTATTATGCTCAGCTTTCTCCCCAAGCCCAAAAGGAACTTGCCGAACGCATCGAAGTCCAATTTGCTCCAAACAATCCGACGATCTTCAAAACCGATCAACGCGTCAGCTTGACCTTCGATCTGAAAAACACGCCAGAGCTTTTCGTCCGGATCTATCGGATCAATGCGAGGAATGTGCTTAGCAAGCAGCAATCGGCCGTCTCGACGGCACTGGACCTCGACGGGGTTGTCCCCAACGTCGAACGCAAACTGGTCTATACGCAAAAGAGCGACCGACGCCATCGCGAATCGATCGAACTGCCGGAGCTCGACGGCCAAGGCGTGTGGATCGTCGAGGTGCTCGCCGGGGGACAGCGCAGCCGAGCCTTGGTCCAAAAGGGCCAGCTCTCGGCGATCTTGGCCATTTCCGATGCGGGCCAATTGGTACGGATCGTCAACGCTGAGGGCGAGCACGTGCCGAGGGCGAGTGTTTTGATCGGGGAACGCGAGTTTCAACCTGACAAGAGCGGATGGATTTTGATTCCGTTCGAGCAGTCGACGCAACTGAAAAACATGCTGCTGGTCGACGGGAGCTTTGCCGTCCTTGAGCCGTTCAACCATTTGGGGGAAGCTTACGAGCTCCGCGCTGATTTTTTTGTCGATCCGCAATCCGTGCTCGGGGGCAATCGGTCTGCCGTAGTGGTCCGCGCGCAACTGCTGACCCACAACCAGCCGATCCCGCTTTCCAACCTGACAGAAATCGAACTGCGGGCGACCAGCAGGGATCTGAGCGGCATACCGAGCACCCAGGTTTTTACGAATCTGAAGCTTGACGAAAAAGAGGAACTGACTCAGGAATTCAGTGTCCCGCCGAGGCTCGCCGAAATCGAGTGGAGCCTGCATGCGAAGATCAAGCAGATGCGCACCGACACGCAGCAATCGCTCGTTGCAACCCACAAGACGGAGGTCAACGACTATGGGGATCGTTTGCGCGGCCTATGGGTTTATGATTCGTATTTGAATCGGACCTCAGAGGGTTTTAAGGTCGAACTGCGAGGCCGAAACGGGGAACCTCTTGCACGCGCAGCGGCGCAACTGGAATTCAAACTCTACGGGGTGAGCCCAACGCGCTCGGTGCGATTGGCCAGCGATGCCCAAGGCCAGATCGATCTTGGGAATCTCGCAGGAGTTGAACGTTTTTGGATCAGTGGAGCGGAATTTCCTAAACGCGAGTATTCGATCCATCGCCATGAATTCGATTGGCCACAGTCGGTCCACGCTCCGGTCGGAGAAATGCTCAGTTTCGTCGGCCCGATCGCGGCGGAACAACAGCCGAGCCAAAGGGTGGGTATCGAGGCGATCGAACGGCAGGTACGGCGTTTTTCTCTTTTCGAACAGCGCTCGGGCGTCGTGGTCAGCGATCGGACCGAGAAGATCAAACTCCTCTCGGGTTCCATGGAGATTTCGGGACTCGAGCCAGGATGCTATCGCTTGGTGGATCACCAAGCTGGAACGCAATGCGAAATTCAAAT
>JAJTFB010000121.1:0-11078 GCA_021300015.1 Pirellula sp.
GTTGGTCGATTGTCAGATCATCGAGATGGTAAAGGACCGAGCCGAAAAGCGCATCGGGGGTCTCGACCACGTCGCAATCCATGGTGGCTCCGAACTCGATATCGGCGAACTCGGCGATTTTTCGCTGGATCAGTTCCTTGGTATTTTGGCTCAGGCCCAGCGTCGGCGAGATGCTCAGCCAGACTCGGGCCTTGTAAGCCGAATACTCCCAAACTTCGACGGGTGTGTTCTTGCTGCTTGCCGAGGGCTTGGCTTGGTCGGCCGCAGTTGGATTCCTCTCGGCTCCTGGAGCTGGAATACTGGGGCTAGCCGGTTTGGTCTCTTGGGTTCGGGCGAAACTGGCCGATCCGACTAGTAGCAACAGGAGCAGACCGAGAGCTTGGATTTTCATGGCATGGATCACGGTGCGCGGACCCTCCATTTTTGGAGGTCTTGATAAAGGCCCAGCGGTTTCTTCGTCACTCCGTTGATTTCACCTCGGTACGCGAAGGATTCGCCGACTTGCCATAGGGGGAGGACGGGTAAGTGTGCGGCGACTAGGGCATGGAGGTCTTGGCAGCTTTGCCGCACCTCGCGCCAATTGCGAGAACTGCTAAGACCGCCGAGGACCTGCACGATGAACTGGTTGTTCGATTGAGCAGGACCGCCGATTCCGAACAATCGTTCCGCATCGGTGGCGGGTTCCCAAATAGAAACCGTCAGGTAGAGAATATCGATGTTCGGCATCTGGCCTGGTTCAGGGACCTTGTCCAGTACGACCAGATCCGCTTGGATTCCAATCAACTTCCACTGTTCGATGATCGCTTGGCCAGCCACGCGGGCGGCTTCGTAGTTCGGAACGCCGAGCGTTATTTTGGGCATCGGCGGGAGTGGTTCTTTGCGTTTCTCATACTGCATCTTGAGCTTGCTGTTGGTAATGAGCATCAAGACCTTGGCGAGCCTTGGGTCGTAAGCGAGGTTGTCGACGCTGTTGTTGTACGCATAAGCGATGGGATCGTTTTCGGTGACACCTCTGGGGAACGGGCCACTGATGACTCGCGATTGCTCTGCGTCGGCCCCACCGAGAATCTCCCCTTTGAGAATCCCCTCGCGATTGATCGCATAGAGCAACGCGCGTCGAAATTCGCGGTCGTCGAGATAAGGGTTCGACGTTCGCGGGACGAGCATGTGCACGGTGGGCAGCGCGTAGGATTCCACATTGATGGTTTTGGAAACAATCGACGCCTGGAGCTTTTTCGCATCGGCAGGGAACAGCCGATCGATGGCTTCGATTTCTCCACGCAAAAGATCGTTGATCGCTTGCGAGGGATCTTCGTAGAGGATCTCGTGGATCTCTTTGGGTTGGAAATCAGCCGCAGGACTGCTCGGTGCCCATTCGAAGCGTTGAATGTTGTTCTCTTTGGATTGGGGTTTGTACAGGACGCCCAAAGGGAGGTTTCCTTCGCCGATCGCTTCGATAGGCCATTGAAGGAATGCCTGAGGTAGGACGTGTGGCCGTCGGAACCGCATCTTGAGTCGTTCGGGCCCTGCGACGCTGATCGAATCGAAGATAGCGGCCCAACCAGGGACATACTCGGGCTTGCCAATCGTCGCGCGTCGGAGGAAAGACTGGGACAGATCGAGGCTGTTGGGGATCCCGACTTGGCCAGGATTTTGGATCGTCATGTCGAGCTCAAGGCGATCGTCGCTCTGCTGAAACGACCCGAGTGAAAATCGGTATTGGCCACCCTCGGGTCCGGTGCTTCGGAATTCGAAGAGGGGTCGCGAGATCAATTGTCCTGAGCGAAAGGCAGGCCAATTGGCGATCGCGGCGGTGTCGGGTTTATCGGCCGTTTGGAAAACCCCAACCCTGACGATCGGATACTCCTTGAGCAGGTCTCGCAGGAGTTCTTTGCCCCCTTCAATTTCGGGCTCGATATCGAGCATCTTGGTCGCTTCGCGACGAGCGGCCAAATATTCCTTATTATCTCGGTACTCGATCGCTTTGGTTTTGTATTCGTTGGCTAGTTCGAGGAACTTGCCCTTCCACTGCTCGACAACAGGCAGTGGGTCGTCTTTGTAGTCTTTGGCCAATCGATTGATCATCGCCCGGGCCGCAGAGAGGTCTTTCTTTTCAAAGTACGATTCGATGAGTTTTCCGGAAACATCGGTGATCAGGCCACGGACCCTATCGCGTTGAAAGTTCGGGAAAGACCTTTGAAGTTCTTCGAGAACGGCCATGGTATGTGCGAGCCGATTCTGGCCCGACATTTCCTCGGCACTTTTGAACAGGAACTCTTGCCGCATGATCTGCAAACCTGGGGTTTGCGGATAGTTGACGAACAAAAAATTCAGGTGTTCGAAGGCTTCGCCGAAGTTCTTTTCGTCGACGAGTTTTTTTGCCCGATTGAGAATCATCTGCTCGTAGAGCCAGATCTTGCCGATGTCCTTCCATGCCACCTCGTAGCGTCGGGTCGGGAAGAGCAAAATGGTGACTTGTAGCTTGTCGGTCTCCTTGACGTTCGTTGGGATCCTGCGGTCGGCAAATTCGATCGGTGCGACCTTGACGCTTCGGCCTGACGCTTCGGGTTTGAGTGTGACGATGTCGAAGGGCGCTTCGTCCATGAGCGAGCCGGGGACTTCGACCTCCTGAAGTGCCTTTTCCAGTTCGTACTGGGCCATGAGGGTCGCCGGCATTGCCAGCAGAACTACCAAGCCCCACAGTGACGCTTTGGCCGAGGCAGTTGCCTCAGGGGATCTTGCCACCGATTCTTTTAAGCGGAGCCAAACCATTAGACCAAGCCGTATCATCGGTTCGCCTCGCCGCTTGCAGAGTTTCCGCTCAACGTATTTTCTAGTGGAAGCCGAACTCGTAGCACGGTTCCTTCGTCCCCCGGGACCAGTAGTCCCTCAGGAGTGATTAAAGGCGTGCCTGCGATCGGTTCGCCAGCGCTTGTTTTGGCGACGAGTTTCCCGTCGGCCACCGAGACGCGGATCAAGTCTCCGGTGGTGCTCGCCAGAAGGATATCCGACTCGTCGAGAATCGGCTTGCCGACGAGGACGGTCTGCGGCATCGGGATGCTCCAGAGTTGTTTGGCTTCGCTATTGAAGGCCACGAGTCCTTCGATATCGCTCAAGGCCAATCCGATCGACTGCGAGCCGTTGGAGGCCGTGTAGGGTCCCCAGGCGAAGCGACCTTCGAAATTCAGGGTTCCTATTTTCTTGAATTCGCCGCATTCGTAGAAGTCCAAGAAGTCCCCGGAGGGGCCCGGTGAGAGTCCGACGGCCACGTCGTTGATCACATCGATCCGGCCCTTGATGCCTCTCTCGAGTGGCTGGGCGTTCAGGAGTCGAAGTTGCTTACCCGTCGAGAGCTTGTAGAGGTTTCGGCGTTGGTCGGCGATGACGACCGATTGCTTATCGCTCAGCAGGACGGGGTTCATCCAAATGGGCCGCTCACCGGCTGAGATGGTCGGTTGGAACGGGGTGCCAATCGGCTTGCCATTTTCCGGATCGAGCATCATGAGCTGGGCGTTTTCCAGAGGGACCAGAATCGAACTTCCGACGGCGATCGATTCGGCGATGGGGTAGGAACCGGCCAAGTCCAATACAACGAGCTTGGAGGTCGAGGTGCTCTTACGAGCAGGATCGACCAGGAGCATCTGGCTTCCTTGGGCCGAATTCAGCAGTAAGCTTCGTCCATCGGCAAGAGGGATAGGGTTTGCGAAGGTCATCGAGCGTTGGTTGCGACCCATGTTCTCGATCGAGAGGGTGGGTTTGAGTCCGATGTTTTCGGTTGCGAAGGCATCGCTGGAAACATTGAATGTTGCGGCTTGGCTGGTAACGGCCACGAGTCCTTGCGGTCCCGGGCTCAGCGATGCGACGGGGTTACCGATATCGGTTTCCCAGTAAGCATCCCCTGTCTTTGGGTTGATCGCCGCGACGCGGACCCCTGCATTGCCTCGCACGACGCGCGAGTGGAGGATCACATCACCGAGCTTGATCGGACGCGCGGTGAATTCATCGAGGTCTTCTTTGAGCCAGACGGAATTGAGTTTTTGGCCGGTGATTTGAATTTGAAAGTAGGCCAAACGGTTCGAGGCCAACCACAGATCGGTCCCCGACATAAGCGGCCAAGTCGCTTTCGGGGCCACTTCGTTGGATACCAGATTCACCATCTTGGTGACTTTCTCTTTCGGATTGGTCACTTCAACATCCAGGATGGCGATTTCTCCGAGGTTGGTGGCTACGGCCAATCGTCGACCTTCGACTTGGGGTTCGACCACGACGTGTCCTCGGAATCGGACGGGGGGTTGCGCCAGTTTCAGTTCGGCCCCTTCGTCGTTGGTCGAATAGACTTTCATCAAGCAGTGGTCGGGTCCGGCATTTTCAAAGAGGATCAATTGGTTCAGGACCCAGATCGGCGGAACGACGATGGTACCCGGATTGTGTCCGAGGTAGACGACTTCATCGCATTCCCCATTCCCACGGCTTAGAACATAGAGATTCGAGTGATTTCCGACCAAGTACCTTTTGCGTTTGCCGGAGGCTCCGCCGGTGCCGACATCGATGGATTGGGGGATCTTCTTGGACCATCGGGGCTGACCGCTGATGGCATCCAAACAGTGGATATTTCCTGCCGTGGTGGCAACGAAGATATCATCGCCATCGATTGCAGGTTCGAGGATGGGCTCTGGGAACTTCGATTCCCAGACGACCGATCCATCTTTTGCGGCCAAGCGGGAGACCGTTCCACGCGATGCGACCGCGACGATTGCATCGGAATCGCTTGTTGCGGCGAGTCGTTTTGGTTCGCCGGTCCAATCCCGGCCGATGAATTTTCGCCATAGGACTTGCCCGTTGGCAACGGCGATGGCGATCGCTGAGCCTTTGACACGTAGGAAAGCGACATCCTCTGGATTCGAGTCGATGGGGTTTCCTACACGGCTCGTGAGCAAAGCGGTCGGAGCCGCAAATGCAGAGACGGTGTCTTGGCTAACAGGAGCCGCGTTGGACTTGGCGACCGACGCTCTTTGGACGTCGGTGGCTTGGAGCATCAGTTCGCGAAGCTTGGTGTTTTCTTCGAGGATCGGATACTTCTTGACCAGTTCGCGTCGCTGTTCATAGGTTTTGACGACGTCTTTGGCTTCGAGGCTTGCGGTCATCGCAGCGACGGTCGTATCGAGGTCTTCGCTCTGCTGGATTTCTCGCACGACGCGTTGTTGGTCCTCTTCGATGCGTCGGATGCGAAGTTCGTTTTGGGTGCGTTCTTGGGTGCCGACGTAGCGAGGATCTCGGATCAGATCCATCTGCTGGTTCATCGAGGTGACGAGCGTTTTTCGATCTTGGATTCCAGCTGTGTTGTCGGCTTTAGAGATGAATTTTTCGGCGATTCGCAGAAGCACATCGGTGATCTCGACGCGCATGTTGGACATGCCTGCTTCGTTGACAACTTTGGGAAGTTCCTCTTGGGCGGCCTTGAGGCCGACCGAGGGGTCGGCGTTTTTCTCGGAGGCTTCGCGGACCTTGGCTAAGGTTCCTTTGACTTTGGCGGTGCTGGCGTTTTCGTCGGCGGGGAATCCTGCCGCGAAGAGTTCGTATTGCTTGGAGGCGCGTTCGTAGTCGCGGTTTTTGTAGAAGTTCTCGGCGATCTCCCAACTCTCTTTGGCGCTGCCTTGGGAGAACCAAATGTAGAGAGGCACCAAGAGGACCAGCAGGAGCAGAACGATAAAGCCCATGCCGATGATGCCGAAGGATTCCCAGGGGCTTTTTTCGGGTTTGTTTTTCACCACGGGTGCTTTGGCAACCGCGACACCCGTAAGGCCGTCATCGAGCAGAGCACCGCTTGACTTGGCATTTTTCCGTTTGGAGTTTGAGGATCGCGTTTCGGTCGTTTCGACCACTTCGACGACCTCCGCGACCGGATCCTCGAAAACTTCTTGGACTTCTTCGACGACGACCTCCTCGACCTCTTCGGGCGGGAGCAGATCGTCGACCGAATCGATCGCTGGTTTTTTGTTAGAGGTTGGCTGGCGGTTCGAAGAGCCTTGCGCGCTGCCTTGGGCTTGCTGCTGCTCTTTGAGTTCCGTGACGAGCTTGGTGGCTTGGAAGCGGGTGAGTTGACCGTTTTCGACCAGGATGCGCGCCAAGGCTTCCGGGGTGACACGGACCTTGGATTGCTCGACCATTTTCTGGAGTTCGACGATGCTCTCGGGGTCCAAGAGGCCTTTGTTTTCGAGCATTTGAATGAACTGAGATGCGCTCATGGACTACTCGAACTCCTCGACAACCGTGACACTTAAACTGCCAAAACCAGCCTCTCGACCTGCATCCAACGCAGCGACAATCGATGCATGGATGCACTCTTCGTGGGCATCAACAAGTAATTTTAGGACTTCATCTTCTTTACCGCTGGAGGCCTCTGCGCGGGCTTCGCTCAGTGCCAAAAGCAAGTCTTGCTTGCTGCTTGCTTCGCGTTCATCGCCGGTTGAAAAGATGACTGTGTAGGCGTTGAATTCATCGATCTGCACCCGGACCGTATCGGATTGATCGGGTGGCTTATCGGGTGGTTTGCTGCTAGGTGTTTCCGAGAGTGGTGGTGGTTTCTCGAAAACTTTTTCGCTGGAAAAAGAAGCGGTGATCATGAAGAAGATCAGCAGCAGGAACGTCACGTCGACCATCGGGGTCATGTCCATGTCGTCTTTGGGCAGCTCGTTTTTTTTGAAGCTGACCTGCTCGAGAACTTCCTCATCATCAAGGACAGGAGCGTTGCTCATTTGCCTACCTCCGAGACAGCCAGATTGATCATTTTGCCCTCTTCAAGGACTTCGCCGATGGCTTGCTCGACCTTCTTGAGTTGCTTGGCCGTGACGTTGCCCTCGGCTCGTATAAGCACCTCGGTTTTGCCGCCGGTTTCGAGTTGCAACTGAACGTACTCGGTGATCTCAGCGGCTTGCTGCTCGGGGTCGTCGGAAAAGATTCCACCGTCTTCTTTGGTGACCAGGGGGGTATCGCCGTTGCCTCGTTGTACGGTGATCATGACGCAATTCTTTGTCGCGATCGAGCTTCCATTTCTCGCCGCAGGAACTTCGTACGATTTCTCGCCGGTCATTTTGGAAGTCAAGATAAAGAAAATCAACAGCAGGAACGTCATGTCGATCATTGGAGTGATATCCATCTCATCGTCCATCGGAGGACGTTCGCGCATCGCGACCTCCTCGGGCTCGTCATCGATCAGGATGGGTGGCGTTGCAGCAGCCAGGTCCGGCGCATGGTTTGAACCAGACTGGCTATCGAAGGTGTCTTCTGTTGGATCCATCGCGGTGGGGTGGTTGGTGGACTTGGCTCGAGCTATCGGAGCGACGCACAGACCTTGAGACTAGGCGCTCTGCCGGGTGCCCCGTTGCTCTTCGCGGGCCATCCCGACCTTGGCAGCCTCAAGGACTTGGGCCAGTCCCGATCCGACCAGATCCTGCATGTGACGGATACGGTTGTGGATAGCGGCCATCGCCATTACAAGAGGGATGGCGATGGTAAGACCGATGGCGGTCGTTTCCAACGCAACGCGAATGTCGCCTGCAAGGTCCGTTGGATTGACGTTGGTCGCAGAAGCCAACTTGCCGAACGCACCCATCATCCCGACGACCGTACCGAAGAGCCCGAGCATCGGGGCGGTTTTGATCACGGTGACAATCCAAGCGATGCTGTAATCGAGATCGGCGATGACATCCCGCTGGAACCGATCGAGCGTCAACTGACGAACTTTGTTGAAGCCGAATGAACGGTGTTTGCAAAGGTACGAGACCATCATCGGAAGGGCTTTGCGGTTCCCCTCGCACTTGCCGATGACCGCGTCGAAATTGCCACGTCGGAGGTCCTCTTCGATCGAGCTGACAAACTCGTCTTGCAACGCTTCGGACTTGAACCGCTTGGCGTTGACTCGGGTCAGAACCAAGAAAACGTAGTATATCCCCCAGAGAGCTACGGCCGCCAAGGCGACGTAGGACAACTGGCCGACGATGTTGAACACTTCCGAGGCATCGCCCAATGGCATGCCAAACAAGGGGGGAATGCAAAACGATGGCGATCGACTCAAAACTTCCGCATGGACTTGCATGAGAATTGCGGTTCTTTCAAAGAAAAGTGGATGTAGACCGACAGCAGTGCTGGCCGACAAGCCGGCGATTGCGACTTGTCTGTAATATAATCAAGATTCAGCCCGTTGAGGACTCTCGAATCGAGAGAATTGGGAATCCTCTGAGGGTTTAGGGTTTGCCGGGTACTCCCAAACCGGACTCTTGCCCGCCTAGACTACCGCCCGGAAAGCCGTCCCGCTAAGCCGTCCCGCGAGTGACTTGCCCCCGAACGTGGGCTCCCAGAACAGAGGGCTTGCAGAACAGAGGGCTTGCAGAACAGAGGGCTTGCAGAACAGAGGGCTTGCAGAACAGAGGGCTCTCGGGAGGCTATCGCCTAAACGGCTAAGTCGTCAGGTTTGGTCCAAGGCACTCCGAATTGTGGGTCGACGTCCAGGACGGCCAGGGTGTTGGAGGTTCCATCGGTGATCTCTTGAATCTTGAGTCCCTCGGAGTTCAGGCCAACCCCCTTGCCCATCGGGACCAAGTAGGTTGTCATCCCAGCCGACGGAGGGTTGGAGGGGTTTCGAAAGAACTCAGGCATTTGTTCGAGGAGCGCGATGTTGTGCTCGCTGTCCCAAGGCTCATCGAGGTGGAATTGGTCATAGAGGGCTTGTTCGCCCAAATAGGGAAGAATTGCGACCCGCCAACTGAGCAGTGGATTGCCATCGCCCTGCGCGATCGCTTGGGCGGGGAATTTGCCGTTTGCGGCATGGTAGTTGTGCATCGCGAGCATGATCTGTCTGAGATTGTTCGACGATTGCATTTGCCGAGCCGACTCGCGAGCGGCTTGGACCGCCGGTAGGAGCAAACCGCCAAGGACCCCGATGATTTGGTAGTTGACCAGCATCGAACTCTCAAATTGCATGACCACGCGATCCTCTTGGATGCTCCACATCGATTCGTTATCGATGTACTTGCGAATCCGATTCATATAGCTTGTGATCGCTTGCTTCATTTCGACCGATACCGAATCATCGAACTCCATTCCCTGTGTGCTTTGCTCCATGACCAAGTCGGTCAACTGGCGGCGGACTCGCAAAAGCGATTTGCTCAGCAATTCGGTCTTGTCTGCACCGCTTGTGCCCAAGCTCACACGCAGGGCGTTGGCAGGATCGCGATAGAGTTCGAATAGGACATTATCCGTAAGGTCGATGATTTGCTCCATTTCCTCAGACAATTCGGGGGGGATCTGATTCTCTTCGGTAAGAACAAATGCGGATACAAGGTCGCGCAGACTCTCGAAGTTGACCGCCATCTTGAGCATCGCAGGGCTGTTTTGAACAAGCCCGATGAATTCACCGCCAGGTTGCAGGCGAGAGCTGGTCATTCGACGCAATGCTCCTTGAGTCCCGAGCAAAACCCGTTGCGGCTCTCGTTGCATGACCCGCATCAAGGGGTTTTCGGAAAAGTCTCGGAAGCGCATTTGCGCGTCCTTGGCCCCCTGCTCTACAGGAGCGAGTATTTGATCCGACAGATCTGCGATGTCGAAAGGCACCTTTGTGCGGATCGACAAGCCGAACTCGGGGTCCGGGCTCGGCATGAGAACCATGCCATCGATGGCCTCAATTTGGTCGAGTTGGATTCCGAATTGCTCTTTCGCTGCGACGTCGAGAACTTCCCAAGGCCAGAGTTCAAAGTCCTTATTCGATCGCATCTTGCCAAACTCGAGCGAGAACGCACCGATCGAGTCTCCCGGAATATCGCCGAAGCGCTCCGGAGGGGCAATCTTCTGGCCGACCTCCTGAGCGTTCAGTTGAGCGTTCAGCAAGGGCACGGAAAGAAATAAAGATCCTGTAAGAAAAGTCGCCAAGGCGCTGCGAATTCCGATAAGTCCGCCCATGTTTGATCAACCTCCAAGGAGGAAATAGATGGAAAAGGTCGATCGCCTAGACTTGCTGCCCGCATTTGGCGATCGAGAGAGATTTTATAACAGATTAAGAGGCATTGCACCCATGTTTTTTGCAAAGCCCCATCATGGTTGCCCCGAGAATCGTCAAACGCAGCACCACCCTCAGGGGGCAGGGAAATCGCCGAGGTTGTTGGACGTTTTTCTAAAGACTTTATCCGCTGCGCAAAGCTTGTCGGGCATCCTTAGCGTGTCGGTAAAAGCCGACGGTTGTGCGGATCGCACCGCCCAACTTTCATTTTCGCTAATACAGATTTCCCCGTTCTGAGTTATTGAGGTTTTTGAATGTTCCAAGCTCCTGCCGGTCGCAAGTACCATAAATCCACCAAGCGTAAGCAAATTGATCCGACGACCTGTGAGCGGGACTACACGAGCGATGAGTTGGAGTTCATGCAGGCATTGGATCGCTACAAGCAGTCGAGCGGACGAAAATTCCCAACTTGCAGCGAGATTCTTGAAGTCGTCCGATCGCTGGGCTACCAAAGACCGCTGGCAAGCGATCCGAACTCTATACCCGTCGGGAATGGACAGGACTCTGCGGCTGTAAGTGCTCAATCCACGCTCGATCAGCTCGACGAAGCTCTTCGAAACCTAGATTAGGATTTTTACTGCTCTGCATTCCAAGCGCCCTTGTATCTTTAAGAGCCGTATGGAAGCTGGGATTTGCTAGCAAGCCGGAGACTCGCAGGCGGTGCCTGGGACTCGCAGGCGGTGCCTGGCACCTTTGGGAGACCACCGCTTTTGCTAGCCATTTTCAAGTTTGACTGGTGCCTGGCACCTATCGCGCCGGTCGGGATTTGCTAGCAAGCCGGAGACCCGCAGGCGGTGCCTGGCACCTTTGGGAGACTACCGCTTTTGCTAGCCATTTTCAGGTTTGACTGGTGCCTGGCACCTAGGGAGCCGGCCGTGAGCTGGGATTTGCTAGCAACCCGAGCCCCCGCAGGCGGTGCCTGGCACCTTTGGGAGATTCTGATCGGACTGATCCGACTGATCCGACTGATCGGACTGATCGGACTGATCGGACTGATCGGACTACTGTGCCGAGTGCTTCTTGGGTT
>JAJTFB010000121.1:11128-23542 GCA_021300015.1 Pirellula sp.
GGACTGATCGGACTGATCGGACTGATCGGACTGATCGGACTGATCGGACTGATCGGACTGATCGGACTGATCGGACTACTGTGCCGAGTGCTTCTTGGGTTTGTAGATCTCTGTCGCCGTTCCAAAGTGAACCTCGGCAGCATTCATCAAGGTCTCGCTGAGGGTCGGATGCGGGTGGATCGATTCGGCTAAATCCCGAACTTCACAACCCATCTCGATCGCCAAGACCGCTTCGGCGATCAACTCCCCAGCGCCCGAGCCGACGATTCCACAGCCCAGTACCCGATGGGTCACCGGATCGACGAGCCATTTGGTTAAGCCATCCGTACAGCCTAAAGCTTGGGCCCGTCCGCTGGCGGCCCAAGGATAGATTTCCACGTCCACGGCGATTCCTTCCTTCTTGGCCCGATCTTCGGTAAGGCCGGCCCAAGCGATCTCTGGATCGGTGAAGACGACCGCCGGAATCGCTTGCTTATCGAAGGTCACATTCCGCCCAAGGATCACCTCAATGGCCACCTTGGCTTGATGGCTCGCCTTGTGCGCTAGCATCGGCTCACCGGCGATGTCACCTATGGCCAAGATATGCGGATCGCTCGTGCGTTGTTGGTGGTCGCAGAGAGCAAACCCCCGCTGATCGAGTTGGACTAGGGTGTTCTCTAGGCCGAGTCCCTGACTTGCAGGCCTTCGACCGACACTCACAAGCACCCGATCGAAGCGTTCATGCCCGAACTTTCCAGGTCCCTCAAAGGTGACTTCGATTTGGTTGTCCACTTCAGCGACCGAACCTACTTTGGTGCTCAGGTAGATCCGATTGTCAAAAAGCTGTTTCAATCGTCGTTGCAAGGGTGCAACCAAATCGCGATCGGCACCTGGCAAGAGGGTATCGGTCCATTCGACGACACTGACTTGGGTACCCAAGTGGGCATAGACGGTCCCCATTTCCAGACCGATGTATCCTCCTCCGATGACAAGCATTTTGGATGGAATGTCACTGAGGTTCAACGCACCGGTTGAATCCATAACCCGATCCGAACCGATCTTGAAATTCGGTGGCATGGCCGGAACGCTGCCGGTAGCCAGGACGCAGTAATCGAACGTCAACTTCCCACCCTCGGGGATGCTCGCATCGGTCCCTTCGAGGATCAATGTGGTGGAGTTTTCGAATCGCCCGCGAGCTCGTATGACCTTCACATTTCTGCGCTTGGCCAGTTGCGCCAGTCCCCCGCTGAGCGTCTCGATGACTTTCTCTTTCCTAGCTCTCACCTTGTTGATGTCGATTTTCGGCTCGCCGAATTCGACTCCCCAACTGCTGGTCAACTGGTGTGCTTCGTCGATGACTTTAGCCACGTGAAGCAAGGCCTTGGATGGTATACAACCGCGAAGAAGGCAGGTCCCACCGAGCTTGGGTTCGCTCTCGACGATTACGACTTCGTGTCCCTCGTCAGCCGCGAGGAAAGCTGCTGCATATCCGCCAGGACCGCCACCTAGGACAACGATTGGAGCGTGCATAAATATTCAAGCAAAAGAGTTGGGGTAGGTAAGCACAAGGGGCCCGTTTCGACGGATCGAACGAGCCCCGTTGTTTCAAATTATAGTCGAAGAAAAAGCCGGTCAGCGATTAACGCGACAGGAATTCAACGACGATATTGGCGTTGACTGGCAACGAGATATCGGAAGGTCCCGGAGCTCCGAGCATGGTAGCTCGGAGGCCTTCGGTATCGAGCGATACCCAGTCCAACGGAGTGGGAGGAATGTTGGCGATAATTCCGCGGTAGAGGTTTCGAACGGCCTCGGTGCTGCGGACTTCGATCACATCTCCTGGTCGGAGGGAGAACGAAGGGGTGGTTACCTTGACTCCATTGACTTTGAAGTGTCCGTGAACGATCCCCTGGCGGGCTTGTGGGCGAGTCTTTGCAAGTCCGAGTCTGCGGACGACATTATCGAGTCGTCGTTCGCACATCAGTAGGAGGGTCTCACCGGTGTTACCCTTTTTACGGACGGAATCATCGAAGTAACGGCGTAGTTGCCGTTCGCCGAGTCCGTAGTAGTACTTGATCTTTTGCTTTTCAGCCAAAGCGGTTCCGTAGTTACCTGTCCGACGGCTTCGTGGGTGCATCCCTGGCGGACTATCTTTCCGCTTTTCAAATGCTCGAACGCAACCTGCGCTCTCGTAGAGCAGTGCGCCGAAGCGGCGATTGACCCGCGCTTTGGGTCCTGTGTATCGCGACATGCTGGTTTCCTATTTAGGTGGGCACAGTCGGCTCACTTTGCTACACCGCAAAGGTCTGCTGGCCAAGGGGATCTTAGGTTGTAAGTGAACCTTGGAGTGTTCACGATTTAGCAAACAAGAGCGGTTCATGACGAACCGCTCGATGGGTGTTTGCGGGCAAAGAAAATCAACCGAGTGGGTAACCGGTGTGAACTACTTGAGTTCGACGGTCGCGCCGACTTCAGTGAGTTCCTTCTTGATTTTCTCAGCGTCTTCCTTGGAGACTTGTTCCTTGATCTTCGAAGGAGCGCCTTCGACCAATTTCTTGGAGTCGATCAGGGACAGACCGGTCAAGTTCTTGACGATCTTGACGACGTCGAGTTTCTTGTCTCCGAAGGAGGTCAAGACGACATCGAATTCGGTCTTCTCAACGGCGGCAGCAGCAGCGCCACCCCCATCGGCAGGAGCGGCCATAACGACTGCGCCACCGGCGGCGGCTTCGATGCCATGGACATCTTTGAGATAATCGCTGAGTTCCTTGGCTTGCTTGAGCGTCAGGCCGACGATCTTCTCGCCTAGGGTCTGGATTTCTTCCGCGTAAGCGGTTGCTGACTCGGACATTTCTATCGTTCCTCTATGGTAAAAACAGACAAACTAAACGCACCGGCGAGAATGGAAAACCGGTTGTTTCAAACGAATTGTTTAGGAAACCGACGCACGCCGTCGGCTTCCTGACTCCCGGCCTCTCGGCCGGGGATTGTACGACTACTCACTAGCACCCTCGGTTGCGACTGCTTCCTGGGCATCTGGTGCAGAACCTTCTTCGCGGTCCTCGATCATCTTCTTGACTTGGCCAGCGATCTTGCGAGCCGGACCGACGAGTTGACCAGAGAGGGTGCTTCCCGGCGAGAGAATCTGACCCAGGAGCATTGCGATTTGCTCTTGGCGATTCGGCCATTTAGCGACCTTCTTGACTTGAGCCGCGTCCATGGCTTCTCCATCCATGACGCCGCCTTTGATTTCCAATTTCGGGAAGGTTCCCGAATCGGTCAGCTTCGTAACGGTCTTGACTAGCGAGACGAAGTCTTCTCCACCCCAGATAACCGCTAGGCTTCCGGATTGTTTGTCGAAGGCAGGTCGGAGCGAGGAACCATCGGTGGCCATGGCCGCAAGCGATCGCTTGACTACCATAAGGCTCAGACCTTGGTCTCGCAACGCTTTGCGGATCGCATAGTTTTCATTACCGGTCATTCCGACGATGTTGGCAACCATTGCATCGTTGACACCATCGAGGCGTCCGGAGATGTCGCGGGAGATCAGCCTTTTTACAAATTTGCTCATGTGCTCACCTGTTCCTTAAGCCGACACGCGGACGCTAGGGGTCATCGTCGCGCAGATTGCGATCGACTTGATGTATGTTCCTTTGACCGAGTTTGGCTTGATCGATTGCACATAGGAGATGAACGCTCCGATGTTTTCTACAAGCTTGGTAGCGTCGAAACTCATTTTTCCGACGACCGCATGGACGTTGGAGCCCTTGTCGTTTCGAAACTCGACCTTACCGGCTCGATACTCTTTGACTACGCGTGCCACATCGGTCGTGACGGTACCGGCTCGCGGCGAAGGCATAAGCCCCCGAGGGCCAAGAAGCTTACCGAGCGGACCGACGATGCCCATCATATCGGGCGAGGCAATACAGACATCGAAGTCTAACCACCCATCTTTGATTCGCTTGGAGAGTTCTTCGGCTCCAACCGCGTCGGCACCGGCTTGCTCGGCCTCTTTGGCCAAGTCGCCTTTGGCGAACACGATGACCCGCTGGGTCTTTCCAATCCCGTTGGGCAGGACGAGCGAGCCACGAACGATCTGATCGTTCTGAGCCGGATCGATCCCAAGATTGATATGGATTTCGACCGTCTGGTCGAATTTCCGCCCGCTGAATTGCTTGAGCACTTCAACGGCCTGCTGCAATGGCAAGGGAGTCTTTCCCGGAGCCTTCGCAAGCATGGACTTCATTGCCTTTGTTGGTTTGACCATCTGAAAGTTTCCCCTGGACTTAGCCTACGATCTCGATGCCCATGCTTCTCGCTGTACCTTCGATCATGCGACGAGCATGCTCCAAATCGCGGGCGTTTAGATCCGCCATTTTCTTTGTGCAAATATCATCGACCTGGGCTCGGGTTACTTTCCCGACCTTGGTCTTGTGCGGTTCACCCGACCCGCTAGCTACTCCAGCGGCCATCTTCAGCAATGCCGAAGCCGGTGGGCTCTTGGTGATGAATTCAAAACTACGGTCGGAATAAATCGTTACGACAACTGGAATCGGAGTCCCATTGAACTCCTTGGTCCGCTCGTTGAATTGCGAGACGAACTGACCCAAATTGATCCCGAACTTGCCCAACGACGTTCCGACCGGTGGAGCAGGCGTCGCCTTGCCCCCCGGCACTTGAAATGCCGCCTTGCCTGTGACTTGCTTGGCCATGTTTGAAAAAACCTAAATGACAAATTCCAAACGACAAACGAACGCATCGAACAACTGAAACCCAAAGGAATTCCAGCTTCCCGAAAACTGTTCGCCAGGACTACAGCGACTCGATCTGCCAGTGATCTAGCTCGACCGGGGTGCTGCGTCCGAAAATATTAATAATGACCGTGACTCTTCCGTTGGCTTCGTCGATCCGATCGACATCCCCTTCGAGGCTCTGGAAGTTCCCTTCCTTGACCCGAACGCGATCTCCCGATCGAAACGGAATCGAAGTCTTCGGCACTTGTTCTTGATCCACATCGGGATGAACGAGCTTGATGATTCGCTCGACATCCGCATCAGTCATCGGCGTAGGCTTGCCATACGTTCCTGTGAAATCGCCGATGCCCGGTGTCTCTCGCACAAGGAACCAAGTGTCATCATTAATGATCATTTGGATCATCAGATAGCCGGGGTAGAGCTTGCGCTTGACTATGCGCTTCTTGCCCGCCCGGGTAAACTCCACGACGTCTTCGGTCGGAACTAGAATCTCGCCGAAGTATTCTTTGTGATTCGACAACTTGATCCGCTTCTCAAGCGATTCGCGAATGGTGTCCTCTCGGTTGAAAGCAACCTTAAGGATGTACCACTGCGGCGCCTGAGCAAGACCTTCAGTTGTTGTGTTGTTCGTGGAATTGTTCACTCGATAACCTAGCGCCAGTACGTACGAATCATCAACCGATTCCTCAGTGGAACCGCCGATCAATCTCCTGGCTGTTGGCCGACCCTCTCGGGCCGACACCACCAAAAAACTAACTCACTCCAAGCGTGTCGAACAGCCATTGCCAAATTGCGTCGTAGCAAAAAAGCAATAGTGCCAACAATGCCATCGTGAATATAACAACCATCGAAGCCCTGTAAAGCTCTGTTTTCTTGGGCCACGATACCTTATTTAATTCTGCTTCTACCGAAATCAAAAAATCGGCAAACCGGGGCCAATTGATCAATCGGTATCCCAACCACATCCCCAAGGCGGTTAGTCCCGCTGGCATCCAATACCGCGAGGTGCTCCAAAAAGGATTGGTCGGCGCGTTTCCAAGCGGGGCGGTCCAAGCTCCCATGGCTTCGAACAACTGCCAAGCACCTAGCCAGCAAGCCAGCCAAATAGCCAAGCAGGTCAATTGCCTTACGAGCCGACCTTGCTTGGGTTTGTACCGAGCGTTGGTAAATAGCTCAGACCCAAAGGATCGATTGAGGGTATCGTCAGTGATCGTTGCCATACACAAGCACCTTTCTCACGAAAAGTGCAGTTCCTTGTTCCATCCAAATTCAACCCAAGCCCCACAGCACTGGCGGTTCAAAACGCTTGGTGTCCAAGGTCTTGAATCCTACAGAACAGCAGGGGCGGCAGGAATCGAACCCGCAACCCCCGGTTTTGGAAACCGGTGCTCTGCCAATTGAGCTACACCCCTTTATGACAAGTCGCCCGACCGTCTTGCCACCTTCGCGAATCGCGAATCGGACGCCTTCGTCAATCGCAACTGTTTTTTGCAGTTCAACGATGACTCGAACGTTGTCCCCAGGCATGCACATTTCGGCTCCTACCAATTCGGCCGATCCGGTCACGTCGGTGGTTCGGAAGTAGAACTGAGGTCGGTACCCACTGAAAAATGGTGTGTGTCGGCCCCCTTCGTCTTTGCTCAAGCAATAGACTTCCGCTTCGAACTTCTTGTGCGGGGTGATGCTGTTGGGCTTGGCCAAAACTTGACCTCGCTCGATGTCGTCACGGGCTACACCGCGAAGCAAGCATCCGACGTTTTCGCCAGCACGAGCCTCTTTCATTTCCTTGCGGAATTGCTCGACGCCCGTTACGGTCGTCTTGCGCTTTTCCTTGGTCAAGCCGATAATCTCAACTTCTTCGCCGACCTTGATCAGACCGCGTTCGATCCGGCCGGTTGCCACCGTTCCGCGACCTTCGATACTGAAGACGTCTTCGATAGCCATCAAGAACGGCTTGTCTTCTTCTCGGGTCGGTTGTGGAATGAACGAATCGACCGCATCGAGAAGATCCGAAATGCATTTCGAAGCGGCTGGGTCGGCTGGTTTGTCGTAAGCTGCCTTGGCGTTGCCTCGTACGATCGGGGTCTCTTCGCCTGGGAAACCGTACTTGGATAGCAATTCGCGGATTTCCAACTCGACGAGTTCCAAAAGTTCTTCGTCGTCGACCAAATCGCACTTGTTCAGAAACACAACGATCGCTGGCACGTCAACCTGACGAGCGAGCAAAACGTGTTCTTTGGTCTGGGGCATCGGGCCGTCGGCTGCGCTGACGACCAAGATCGCGCCGTCCATCTGGGCAGCACCGGTGATCATGTTTTTGATAAAGTCGGCGTGGCCAGGGCAGTCGATGTGAGCATAGTGACGGTTGGCCGTCTCGTACTCGACGTGCGAAGCGGCGATCGTCACCGTCTTGGTCGCGTCGCGAACTGTTCCACCCTTGGCGATATCCGCATACGTCTTGGGGGTCGCCAGACCCTTGGCTGCTTGCACCGCAAGCAAAGCACCTGTTGTGGTGGTCTTGCCGTGGTCAATGTGACCGATCGTTCCAACGTTGCAGTGGGGTTTCTTGCGTTCAAATACCTCTTTGGCCATTTTTCCTACAACACCTAAGTTAAAAACCCTGAAATCCGTCGCCGTGAAGCCGATGCTATGCCAGCCAACGCCCACGCACAACTACTGAATGACTCGTACGCTGTTTCCTGACCTAGCTGCCCATTATCCCAGCCATCTTGTTGAACCCTTGGGGCACAACCCGATGCTGACTTCTCTGGGGCAGCCTTTCTCACCGAAGACCAAAAGCATAAGCAAATCCGATAAACATGCAATGCTTAAATCGGAGCTTACGCTCACGGCCCCCTTCCAGTTAAAGCTGCTGATGGGACTTGAACCCATGACCTCTTCCTTACCAAGGAAGTGCTCTACCACTGAGCTACAGCAGCAAGGACAGGAGAGCGGGTGAAGGGAATCGAACCCTCGTATTCAGCTTGGAAGGCTGCTGCTCTACCATTGAGCTACACCCGCTTTTGTTCGCTTTTTCTGCAATCCATCGCCTTCGCTACGCAGGAAACCCTACGTTCAGGCAGAACTAATCCTAAGCCCACCTATAAAACTCAATCATTCCGAACCGATGGGAGGTGTAGGATTCGAACCTACGTAGGCATAGCCAACGGATTTACAGTCCGTCCCCTTTAACCACTCGGGCAACCTCCCTTGGAAAGTCCAACACAAGCCATTTTCGGCTAAATCTTCCGGATTTATGCAATCCGATTCATGCGATCCGAATCGTTGGCCTGCAAGCCCGATCCGAATCGCCTCAGACCCTCATGCCAACCCGAGGGAAGCAAAAGGATCAGAGCCGGCGATGGGACTCGAACCCGCAACCTGCTGATTACAAATCAGCTGCTCTGCCAATTGAGCTACGCCGGCATTTTACTGTGGCATGTTGCTGTGGCATTTGACTCTCGAGTTTCTCGCCCCAGCCGAGTCGCACTAGTGTACAAATCGCCTTTTTGCCCGCAAGGCGAATTTTCCCAGAGTTTCGAAGTCATTTGCCAATGACAAAGACGCCCCTGAGGGCGTCGAAGTTCGTTTTTGCCTGGAAGAACACAAGGTTTAGCGGTTCTGGTTGAGGATCAGCCCCAAGATCTCAGCTCTGGACGAGAGATTTTCTCGGAAAATGCCCCGCATCGCACTGGTCGTACAAGACGCTCCAGCTTTGCGAATCCCTCGCATGGTCATGCAGGAGTGGGATGATTCGATCAGGACAACCACACCCCGTGCCCCGAGTTCCTGCTCGACCATGTTGGCAATCGTCTCGGTCATGCGTTCTTGAACTTGTGGACGCCTGGCGACCTCGTCGACAACCCTAGCCAATTTGCTCAACCCAACGACTTTGCCGTTGGGCAAGTATCCGACGTGGGCCTTGCCTGTAAATGGCAAGAGGTGGTGCTCGCACATGCTGTGGAATTCGATGTCCCGAACGAGGACGATTTCGTCGTAATTCTCTGTAAATACCCGCTTGAGGTGAATCCTCGGGTCTTTATGCAACCCAGAGAAAATTTCGGCGTACATTCGAGCCACCCTCGCTGGGGTCTCGAGCAATCCCTCGCGATCGGGGTCTTCTCCGACGGCGATAAGGATCTCCCGGACGGCCTTCTCAATCCTCGCATGGTCGACCTTCGCCGGTTCATGCTTGCTCGTCGACCCCTTCGAGGTGCGATTTTGGATTTCTTCGTTTTTCGATGTCACAGGCTTCTTTCGCTTGGTGTTTCCAAGAAGTACTTTCTTACCAGTAATCATAATCGAACTTTCCGATTTTCTCGATTCTTAATTGATTCTAGTTCTCGCGGCGTCGGCCTTCGAGTTCTCCCCCGTTGGAAGCTTTTCAGACCCCAGGCCCCTTTGGAGAGCGTGTCGGCGATTAATGTTAGCGGCTTGCCAAGTCCGCCGGCTTATGCAGTCCATGGCGAGATTCTTCGAGCATCGCCCCCGTGGCGATCGAGCTCACGAGCCTCAAACCCAACGATTTTGCTCGAACTCCAGGGGCTTGGGAGCCCCAGCGACCGGCCCGGCGGGTATACTCCAGACGGCTCGAACGGCTTGTGTTTCAGCCCGCTATTTTTTGAGCCAATCGTTGCAATCGCATTTCTCTGCAAGAATTTCAAAACCCGCAAAACCACCTACCTCGATGAGCAACAGCGATCCTTCCTCCCCAAGGCCAGACCGCTCGGTCAACCTGCGGGACTTCCAAGCCCTGATCCGCAACATGTATTACGAGAAGGATCTCCAGCGTGGGATCCCCGGTACCTTCATGTGGCTCATGGAGGAAATCGGTGAATTGGCCTCAGCCCTCCAATCCGGAAACGATCGAGAGAACCTCGAAGAAGAGTTCGCCGATGTGCTGGCCTGGCTTACGACCATCGCCAACGTGGCCCAAATCGATCTTGCACAAGCCATCCACAAAAAGTACGGACAAGGTTGTCCGGGCTGCAATCTGCTCGTGTGTACTTGCTCGATCGAAGAAAAGCCATAGCCCAAGCTCTGCGTTCTAACTCGACGTCATTGCTGCCTCCACTTATTTTTGCCACCTGCCTCGGAGCCTTGCTCACCTATGATCGATGTCCCTTCTGTCAACTTACTCCATACCTCGACCGTGGCTCGCTGGCACACCCAGCCAGTCGATCATCCCTATGGCGATCCTCAGGAAGCACTCGCAAACTCCAGCGACCCGTCGCCCGAGCAAGTCCTTGCAATCATCTGCCAACAGCACCAATTCAATTACTTGCTCTGGCATGAGGAAGACATCGCGCGGTCGGTCGATGTCTCCGATTCTCAAATTGCCCAAGTCAAACGGAACATCGATAAGTACAACCAAGCTCGCAACGACTGGATCGAAAAGGTTGACGATTGGATCACTGCCGACCTGCAACGAAAGCAAATCCATGCGGCTGCTGAGGCGAAACTAAACACCGAAACGCCGGGCTCTGCGATCGATCGGCTCTCGATCATGTCGCTGCGTATCTACCACCTCAAAGAACAACTCGACCGCGCCGATATCGATCAAGCCCACATCGATAAAGTCTCGCACCGCCTGGCCGTGTGCGGTCTGCAATTTGCCGACCTATCGAACTCCCTTGCCGAACTCCTAGCCGACATCTATTCAGGGTCTAAGCGACATAAGACCTACCGCCAGATGAAGATGTACAACGACCCGAGCTTGAACCCCTACCTGTACAATCGCCAAGCCAAAACGTCCTGATCTCTCCAACAGCTACTCGCACTCGATGCAGCGATTTTCGAGCACGAGCACGTCCTTCGAGTGTTTCCGAGCGACAACCCACGAATTTTTTTGAATGACCGATACTCTCAACAGGTGCCACCCATGGAACGACTGATACCCGTCTTAGGACTATGCGTAATGGTTGGCATCGCTTGGTCGCTCAGCTCCGACCGACGTCGCTTTCCTGTGAGAGTCGTCGTCGGTGGCTTGCTGATGCAATTCATCCTCGCGGTTCTGGTCCTGCGATCCGAAATCGGACAATCGATCTTCCAAGCCATCGGCAACCTGTTTACCAATCTGCTCGATTGCGTCGACAAAGGTGCCGGATTCGTCTTCGGTGAAGCTCCGGTGGTGACTCCATCGAAAGACGATCCAACCCAAACAAGCCCAGCCTTCAAGGTCCACTTCGTGGCCTTCAAAGTGCTACCGACAATCATCTTTTTCTCCTCGCTCATGTCGGTCTTGTACTACGTCGGTGCCATGCAAAAACTTGTCGGTGCAATCTCCTTGGTCATGCAGAAAACGCTCGGCACAAGCGGCGCCGAAACCCTCTCGGCAGCGGGCAACATCTTTGTCGGGCAGACCGAAGCTCCCCTGCTCGTTCGCCCCTACATCAACACGATGACCCGCTCGGAACTCATGGCCGTCATGGTCGGCGGCTTTGCTACCATCGCTGGCGGTGTCATGGCCGCCTACGTCGGACTGGGTATCAGCCCAGTCCACTTCTAACGGCCAGCTTAATGTCGGCACCCGCGGCGCTGGTGATCGCCAAAATCATGCAACCTGAAGTCGAACGACCCCTGACGCTTGGTAAGGTCGAGATCACCCCGCCCATGGAAGCCACCAACGTGATCGATGCGGCGGCCCGTGGTGCCAGCGATGGAATGACCCTAGCCCTGAACGTCGCTGCCATGCTGATCGCCTTTCTGGGCCTGATCTACATGCTCGATTCGAGCGTGGAAGCAATCACGCAATGGATCACTCTCAAAACCACCGGTACCGCCTACCGACTGAACTTCACCCAAATGATGGGCTGGATCTCTCGACCCTTCGCTTGGCTCATGGGAATCGAAAACAAGGATCTTCCAATCGCAGGCGAAATCCTCGGCAAACGAATCGTCACGAACGAATTCATCGCCTACCTGGATCTAAGTGCAAAGCCTCAATCAGCCAATGGAACTCCTGCGCTTTCCGAACGAACCAAAACCATTCTTACCTACGCCCTTTGCGGTTTTGCGAATGTTGGCTCGATCGGTATTCAAATCGGTGGCCTCGGACCTCTAGCTCCAGATCGCCGAGCCGATCTGGTCCGGCTGGGTGTTCGCGCAATGATCGGCGGACTGCTAGCTTGCTACATGACCGCATGCTTGGCTAGCATCCTGATCCCATAAGAAAACTCGTTTCCATCAACCGCAATCGCCGAGGGCTCGCTCCATGAATTCGATCGAACATGCCCAGGCTCTGGCTTATATGGACCAAGCTCGCCAAGTGGCCAACCGAGCCTATTGCCCCTATAGCAACTTCTCGGTCGGTTGTGTCCTGGTCGATGCCCAAGGCCGCACATTCGAGGGATGCAACGTCGAAAACGCTTCGTATTCGGTCACCCTGTGCGCCGAACGCACCGCAGGCTCTCAAGCCATCGCCCAAGGCTCACGGGATTGGAAGTCGATCTACATCGTTTCCCCGACCCGCGTGAGCCCGTGCGGTACCTGTCGCCAATTCCTCTTTGAACTTGCTCCCGACCTGCAAGTCTACCTGGGTGACTTGCAAGCCGATTCCTACATCGGGCCTACGTCGATCCGGGAGCTACTTCCCATGGCGATGGAGCTTCAGCAGACAAACCTGCCGCACCGCAAATCGTGATCGATCGCCAGAAACCCCATCGCCAGACACCCCATTGCC
>JAJTFB010000021.1 GCA_021300015.1 Pirellula sp.
GATGAACATGATTGAGAAACCGATTCGAGACTACTCGCTCTCATCGTTGTCAGGCTCTCTGTTGTGGGATGACTTTGCAAACCGAGGGCGCGACTCGGGGGATTAGGGAAAAGCCCCAGCAACATAAGAAACGCTAATTGCGCGTAATCAGAATGACCGGTGGTCTAGCGCTACCTGGGTGCTGCTGGCCCGCAGTGAAAAAAAGAGCAACTGACATCAAGTTTCGAAAACGGGAACCGGTCCCACCCTTTTCCGTGTTCTTAGTGGTGGCAGGGATGTCCAATCGATTTCATCCGAGGGATCGGACCGTTTGTGTTTCTTTTTTAGGGGTTTTGTAATGGCTAGTTCATTTTTCTCGTTCAAGAGCTTTCGATGGGTTGCACTCCTTGCACTCCTTGGAGCAAGTTTCACAGGAGCGACAGCGAAGGCTGCGGTCGTCAGCATCGATTTGACCGGTTACACGGGCGATAACGCGGGCGCCTCGGTAGGTGGGTTCCGGCAGATCAGTCCGTTTGTGGCAAGTCCAACACGCCTGATGATATTCAATCAATACAGCTCAAGCGGCTTGTACACAGGGTTATCCGTGGCAGGTGGAAGTGGTACTTACGGGGTTGCAAGCACAGGTGCTTCAGGTTCGAGTACTCCTTTGAAGTTTGGAGCCGGGGCGACCATTGACGGATCGGTTGTCTATGGACAAGCTTTTTCCGCAACCGTATTCAGTAATCCCATACGTGGTGCCGTTGGGGACTATGGCCCGAGTTCGTATATCGGGTTCAGGACGGACGCCGGACAATATGGATACATCGAGGTCACTTGGACGGCATCTACGAGCACCTTTCGTATGATCAGCGCTGCATACGAATCTACCGCTGGTGTAGCCATTCAAACGCCAAGTGCTCCGGTTCCAGAACCAGCGAGCGCGATGATCGCATCGCTGTTTTTAGGTGGTGCTGCATTCAAGCGATGGCGTGCAAAGCGAGCCTAGCTACCCAAAGACGGTTGCCTTGCCACGGCTCTGCAGGGAGTGGCTTTGAACGAACCGAAGGGGGCTTCTCTTAGGCGGAGAAGCCCCCGCTTGAAGGATTATGCATTCGGCCCACCTGGGGGTGTCTAGATTTTTCGCTTTCCCCAGATCCTAAACCACGCGGATGCACTTGGGCGACGAAAAGACTTCCGGACTATCAGGCGGTTTTTGTGATTGCCCAACACCAAGGCTGGTAATCACATCGCAGGCCAGCTTGTTCGCTCAGGTACGTCACCGGCGCCAGTTCCCTTGCCGATGCAAACTTTTGTATACTGATCGGTCAAGTACCCAAGAACCCGCATCACTCCGACATCGGCCTTGGAGACGTAGATCGCCTCCTACCCGAATACCAACTCTGCTTGCCTTCGAAGGAACTGCTCAAAGCAAAGCTCCTCGAATGGCTGCGCGTGGAGGAAGCCAAGGCATGAAGCTGGAAACCTAATGAACGAAAACAATCCCAACCCTATTCGCATCGAACTGGAATTCGCAGAACAAGTTCAGCAACATCTGGATGCGGGAGGCTCCTGGCATGATGTGGTGATTCAACATGTGAACCTGATCCCCTTGGATGAACTCCTCGGGATGGCCAAGATTGGGGGTTGCCATTTTCTGGGATGTGAAATTGGCCCCAAGCTCGCCGCAGCGATTGCCCAAGCGGAAGTTGCGGCCAGCAGGGCGACGACTCCGCAGGAGAGGAAGGACTTTCCGTATTGCATGGTGTTGCCTCCCATGCTTTGGGTTCCGTTCAAGCCTTATCGAACGACTCTGTATCAGCCGGAAGAACTGCTGGGCGCTTTTACCACCGAAGACCCGGAAGTAGAAAAGCTGGTTTACGAGGCATCCGTGGACTGGAAGAGCTACCTCACATTCGCTGACCCTGCGGATAATAAAGTGTTTACCAATGATTCGCTCGACACGGTCTTGGCTCGCCGCTTGCACGACACGTCGATCTCCGACGCGCTCCACGATTTACTCAGCGAGGTCAAAAAGCAGCACAAGGCGGCCAAGGTCGGCGGCATCGTGGCCATCATGGGTGGCCATGACATGCTGCGACTGGAGAAAACGAAAGGTGCTGCGGCCGGGACTGCTTTGGGAGACGAGGAATGGGAAGCCATGAGCGATGATTCGGTCTACACCCGGGTGGCTTTCCTTGCCTGGCGGCTGACAAATCTCGGATACCTCCTTGTTTCAGGTGGCGGTCCTGGAGCAATGGAAGCTTGTAATTTGGGTGCCTATTTCGCCGCGCGGCCGCTGGAGGATTTGCGAAAGGCGATCAAAAAACTCGAGGACTTCAAGGAGTTCAAGAGCGGCAAGTCGGTCGAGTGGCTGATCCCGGCCATGAAAGTCCGGCGGGATTTTCCGCTCGACGCCGCGATGGCAACCAAGTGCCAGAGCGTGGGGATCCCGACTTGGTTCTATGGCCACGAACCGCCTAACCCTTTTGCTACTCACATCGCGAAATACTTTGAGAACAGCGTCCGCGAAGAGGGGTTGCTGGCCATCGCCACGCATGGAGTGATTTTCGCCGAAGGCAACGCAGGTACGGTGCAGGAGATTTTCCAAGATGCCTGCCAGAATTACTATGCGACTTACGGAACAGCCGCCCCAATGATTCTTTTTGGGCAGGATTATTGGGACCCGCCCACGATGCCATCCTACGTGAATGATAAGCGAAAGAAAGTCATGCCGCTGGTGCGCAAACTGGCAGAAGAAAAGGGCTTTACCCATCGGTTGATTGTGACCGACTCGCTCAGGGAGATCGTCAGGACAATCACCGGCTTCAAGCCCTAGTGATGGACAGTAACAGAGCTAGCTTCCAACACGTCACCAATCACCAATCACCAATCACCAATCAACAATCAACAATCAACAATCAACAATCAACAATCAACAATCAACAATCAACAATCAACAATCAACAATCAACAATCAACAATCAACAATCAACAATCACGGGTTCACTCTCCAATGCCAAAACCCCAAACACACACTCGTGCACCTTGCGCAGCGGGTCTTGTTTGACAAACCGCTCCAATCCTTCCAAACCGAGGGAAAACTCTCGTATCGCAAGCGATCGCTTACGCCCTAACCCCCGTTTTCGAAGTCTCGTCAAGTTCTCCTCGGTATCGTAATCCGGACCATAAATGATCCTTAAATACTCTTTGCCCCGACACTTTATCGCCGGCTGGACCAGTCCACTTTTGCTCCTGGCTATCCAACTCAAGGGCTTAACCACCATCCCCTCAGCCCCCAAAGATGTCTTAGCCATCCACCATTGAGTCCCCTCGAGAATACTCTCGCTACTCGAAACATCCACCTCTAGATACTCTGTCGCCAACAGAACCTGGGAGTCTGCTTCACACAACAACCGAAGCTTATCCATGTGCCAACAATGGTCCTTGTCCGTATGCAATCGCCCCTCGGTAGCCAGCAGATGAAACGGTGCTAGTTTCCAGTCTTCCAACGACTCGACCTGCCAACAGTAACGCCGATATGCATCCACAAATCGGTCGATGGATTTTCGCCGATTCCCGAATCGTCCTTCGACATCCTCAATCAAAGCCAGTTGCTCGGGATCCCCAATCCGCGATCGAGCTTGGGCGAGCGATCCGAGTACCGGATCTAGGTTCATCCGCCCTGCGGCTCCGACCGCAGCATATTGAGTTTTTAACAACTCCAACGCCTTGGCTGACCAAGGCATCAGTTCGCAATCCAAACAGACCCAGTCGGTCGAGAACTCTTCCCAAAAACCGCTGCGATTGCAAGCTTCTCGCAATCTGTCGATCAGTTCTCGCTCGATTTGAATATCCGGATGAAATCGCCGACCGGTTCGTGTATAAATCACGCCCGTTCCGCCATCCTCGATCCCGAATCGATCCAAAGCTGCCTGCGGATCCTTGCACAAGACCACGACTGCCCTGGACCCCATGTGCTTTTCCTCGCACACGACACGATGGACTCCCTGTGCGCGATAATACTCAAAGGCTTCTTGAGGATGTTCCAGAAGCCCCGGTTGAGACGATGTTTCGCTCGGTGACATCGTTGGAGGTAGATAAATCAACCAGCGCGGATCCACAGCAAAGCGACTGAGCGTCTCAATAGCTGCAATTCCATTCTCCTCGCGAATCGTCACATTGGAAATCAGACCCGTGTTGATTACCCGTTTGCCCAACACATCTTCGATATCCAGAAGATGATCACATTGCTGCTGGGCCGTCAGCGAATCGGCTTCGACAAGAAACGGTTTGCTTGGCTCGCAGTAAACTCGACGCGCGGGTACCGATACGAACTCCTGCTCGGGATACCTGAGTGCTGTCAGCGCCCCTCCAAACACACATCCAGTGTCCACGTTCACGGTGCGATTGAGCCACTCGGCTCGTGCAACAGGAGTATGCCCATAGACGACACAAGCCTCCCCGCGATACTCTCTTGCCCAATCCAATCTTATGGGCAAGCCAAATTCGTCGACCTCTCCGGTCGTATCGCCATAAAGACAAAACTCACGCACCCTGCCGCTGGTCCTGCCGTGATACTCTAGCTTCAGCCCGGCATGAGCGACGACCAACTTCCCTGCATCAAACACCAGATGAGAGACCAAGCCATCGATGAACGACTTGAGCTCCTCCTCCAATCTCCCTCTGGATGCTTCTGGCAATCTTTCGAAATCCGCAATGGTCTCGGCCAACCCATGCTTGATCTGCACATCGCTCCCGTTGAGCTTCTTCAGCAGTTTCGTGTCGTGATTGCCCGGCAAGCAAAAGGCACTGCCATGATGCGCCATCGTCGCAACGAGTCTCAGAGTATCTACGCTACGAGGCCCTCGGTCGACGTAGTCCCCGACAAAAATCACTCTGCGCCCCTGAGGATGTTTCGGGACCCGATCCATAAGCAGCTCGGAGTCCAGGGGCTTTTCGCAATCCTCATAGCAGTACCCGAGTTGTTCGAGCAACTCCTCTAGCTCATCACAACAACCATGCAAATCACCGATAATATCAAACGGTCCGGTCTGTGACTTGCGGTTCGTCCACAAAGGGGTTCTAACGATCTGGACCGAATCGACATCCTCTTGTGTTTTAAGAACGAACGAGTAGCGAAATCCTTCGAGTTTCAGGCGTCCGAGCCCCTTTCGGAGCAATTGCTTTTGCCGATAGATCACATTGGCCCCGAAAGATCGATCGGGTCTTTGAAGGTTCCGTTCAATACAGATCGAGTCGGGCAGGTTGAAAACGATTCCAACGGCAAAACAGTGATGCTTTTTCGCAAGAGCGATCAGCCCTTTTCGATCCTCGGGGGCCACGTTGGTCGCATCAATGACCGTGAGCAATCCCCGACGAAGTCGAATCTCGACAAGATAATACAGAAGCTTGAATGCATCCGGACTTGCTCCCTGATCGTTCTCGTCGTTCGAGACCCAACCGCGGCATTGATCCGAAGAGATGACTTCGTGGCTCAGAAAATGTCGGCGCGCAAAAGTGCTCTTCCCAGCCCCGCTAGGCCCGATCAATAGAACCAACGCCAATTCGGGAATCTCAAGTCGCATTCTTTCGGATCCTAATCAACAGGTCATTCAAGGGTGCTTCGATTGTTGGCATCTCGGGCAATGAGGTCGATTGGAATTCGGCATGCAATCGCTGCACGAGTCTTGCGTATTCCGATTGATGGAATTCGATCGAGTCGGACTCCATCGTTTCTTTTTCTTCACCGCTGCATTTGCGATCGATTAGCTCTGAAACATACGGATGTGGGTAGATCTCGTTGAGCTCATCGAGATTCGTTCTGAGTTCTCCGGTACGCATCAAGTGAATCCCAGTCCATAGGACCCGATACACATACAGCAACGGCTTGACTCGAGGTGGCGTCTGCTTCGAGTAAAGTTTCCACTGAGTATCGGCAAAGCCTAAGTAGTGATAGGCGTGATATCGCGTGATACATCCAGGTGCAAGCTCCTTGAGCTCCTCGAACTCCGGGGTCGAATGCAACACTAAGGGAGACAGAAGCTGCTCAAGGACATACCCGTTTCGTTTGAGCAACATGCCAAAAAATTTACCCACGTCATGCGTCACCAAATCGATCTCTAACCCGTTTCGGATATTCGAATTTTCGATGGTTTCATGATGAATTCGTAAGCCTAGGATCGTGTCGAGCGGTAAACAGTGCGCACCTCGCAAATCGTAATCGGAGTTTGCCGAAGGAAACCCGTAGATGTGGGCACCACTGATCGTTGCAAAGAGCAATGGATAGGGATGCTCGCAAACCTGAGCGGATAGCTCGGGCAATTTTGTGATTTGCAAAACGTCGGAGGTCTTCATGTCAATCGCTCAGCGCGCTCCTTCTAGCCTGGATCAGCAATTCATTGGCTTTCAAATAATCAGGTCGAATTGCGAGCAACTCATCGCGATGCTCTCCCACATCGACCGCGACTCGTTGATTTCTCAGGATGTCGATCCCGGAAATCAGTAAACGGATTAGGTGCATGGCATGCTTCCATTTGATTTGCCCCTGGTTTCGCAAATCGGTTTGCAATTTCTTGAACTGGGATGCGACGTATCCACTGTATGTCTGATAAACCAATCGGGACAGGAAGATCGAACGATGATCGAGCAGGGCTTGAACCTCGGGTTCCTGCCGCTCGACGATCGGGGAATAGAGGCATTCGAGTGCATTTGGATTTGCCTTGAGCGCCAGGATAAGGAACTTTTGGTACTCCCAATACGCTTCCTGAGTTGCCTCGCACTCGATTTGCTCAGGGACCCCGAACAAGGACCAGTGATCCTCGGCCCTAGGGAGATAAATCCCTCGCCGATCTACATCCGAGTCTTCATTCGATAACCCGTAAGCACGCGAACCGATCACGCATTGGTAAATAACCCGGTCGTAATATCGAGCCTGCTGGAGTTGGGTCTCAGCATCCCCTTCGGTCGGCTGGCGGTATTTGGCCAACAAAGCCAAATCTGATCCCAAGAAGGCTTCTTCAGAGCCATCCATGAAGCGGACCCCGTAAGTCGCTCTGTCGGAGCTAGGTGTGCTGACAATGGTACCGACGACACCTTCGGGAAACAGATCTCTCGACCCTCCCCCGCGGACGCTTTTAAGCACGACGACTTGGCAACCGACGACATACAACGTATCAATCACGATGAAAGACTCCCAGTTGCGTAGGAGTGCCCCGATCAGGATCCTCTGAACCGATCCCTTTGTACTCGACTCGGTAGCCGTAAAGCGCGGCGATGCGATTCCCCCAAGCTTGAAACTCGGCTCGGGTCCACTCGAAGCGATGGTCCGCGTGGCGGAACTGACCTGCGGGTAAACTTTCCCAAACGCTGTTGTATTCCTTGTTGGGAGTGGTCAGCACCACATGCTTTGGGCAAGCCTGGGTGAACAGGACTTTGGCGAGCGATTCGAGTCTGTTGGGTTCCAAGTGCTCGATGACTTCGACCACAGCCGCCGCATCGAATCCCTGCAAGCGACGGTCTTTATAGATCAGCGAACCATGGAGCAGATCGACCCGAGCTCGTTGCCGTTCATCGAAAGCATCAAACCGCAGTCGCTTGCGGGCAATCTCCAAGGATTTGTACGAGACATCCATACCTACGATCCGCTCGAATTGAGAATTCTTGACCAGATCACGCAAGAGTCGACCTTCGCCACACCCAAGGTCCAAAACGGACTTGGCGCCGCAGGCGACGAGTTCCTCGAGCACGGCCGCGTAGCGCTGCGTGTTGAGCCTTGCGGGCAGCTCAGGATCGGTAGCTCCAGGAGTCTCTTTGTTATCGTCTCTATAGGTCAGATCTTGCGCAGGGCTGATCGCCACGTCAGCAAGAGGGGGCTCATCGGGTTCATTCGACGCATCGGCTTCGATCAATCGCTCCAGCGCACTGCGGACCAAGTTCGCTCGACCGCGTAGATAGCGTCGAGCGATCCATTCCTTATGGGGATGTGATGCAAGCCAACCTTGGCCCCTCTCCAGAAGCTTATCGAGTTCCTCTTCGCCAACGAAGTAGTGTTTGTTGTTGTCAAAGGCGGGGATTAGGACATACAGATGCGTGAGCAACTCGGAGAGTAAACAGGTCTTGGACAGCACCGTTGGTACGTAGGGACTGACGCCCCACTGCGGGAACTGCGAATCGAGCAACTCGAAGCGCGTGGAGACCGTGTACCCGAGCGGTTCAAACACCCTTTCTACCCACTGGGAATCGCCACGGGTCGCAAGCGAATCAATCCTGGCTGTCCACGGAAAAGGCGTCGAGGCCAACTGCGGATAGTCCTTGCATTTTCCCCCAATGGCTGACGAGTAGACTTGGGCGATCGCTACACTCATAAACGACGATGCTACAAAGGGTCGATCATTGACGTACTGACCGAGCATAAAATCCGAGTCGCGGTAAGCCCCCCGAAGCATTCCAACCGGGTCGACCTCAAGTAGCATGCATGCGACCGCGCAGTCGGATTCATACCTCGGATAGTACACATGCACCTTACCAAAACTCATCGAGAACGATTGCACCTTGTCGGGGTGCTTGTGAAGCAGGTAGCTGAGCTTGGTTGCCTCAGGCCCGGTGGTCTCAAGTGTCAAAAGCACAGTTCTCACCTCGTGATAGCTGAGGATCGGGGTCTAGCATTCTTCGCAAAAAGAAATGGGTGTGTTTGGTGCCTTGACGCGAAAGTCAGAAGGCTGCCTATAGGCTAGGAATAAGCTACGATTAGTTTAGCAGATATCCAGAGCCATTACCCGGAGGTTATCGCCGGAAAACACGCCTTGTCGAGTGCAGCGAGACGATCCGGGCAGTTTTTTTGAGACAAAGCGGCGAGATTCGGCGCGGTTTCATGGCTATAGTTGTTATCCATGAACATGAAAACACTTCCCGATTTTTGGTTCGAGCCGCTTCCTTGGATCGACGGCCAATGGCATCCTGGCGGCGAAACCGTCACCGTTCGCAATCCCGCCACGGGGGAGAAAATCGCCGACGTGTCGCGTGCGGATGCCGCCGTTGTCACGCTGGCCATCGAGGGCGCGGTGAAGGCTCAGCGCACCTGGCGCGAGGTATCCGCAGTCGAACGCGGCATGATTTTGAAACGCACCGCCGCGCTGCTGTTGGCGCAGAAGGATGAGTTCGCCCGGTTGCTCACCGCCGAGCAGGGCAAGCCGTATGCCCAGGCGGTCGGCGAGGTGGAGTATGCCGCCAGCTTTTTCCAATGGTTCGGCGAAGAGGCGCGGCGCGTCTATGGCCGCATCGCTGGGCATCCCGAAGCGGGGCGCGAGTTTTTTATCGAGCACAAACCAGCCGGCGTGGCCGGTCTGATCACGCCATGGAATTTCCCCCTGGCGCAGGGTGCGAAGAAAGTCGCCGCCGCACTCGCGGCCGGATGCAGTGCGGTGTGGAAGCCTGCGGAACTCACCCCGCTGATCGCCCTGGCCATCGGGCCTTTAATGCGTCAAGCGGGTCTGCCCGATGGTGTGCTGCAAATCGTGCCCGGACGTGGATCCGTGGTCGGCGCGGTCCTCGCGGAGCATCCGGCGGTGCGCGTGCTGAGTCTCACCGGTTCGACCGCCACCGGTAGCGCGCTCATGGTCGCCGCCGCGCCGGGCATCAAGCGGCTCTCGCTCGAACTCGGAGGCAACGCTCCTTTCATCGTGCTGCCGGATGCCGATCTGGACTTCGTCGCCGAGCAGCTTATGCGTTTGAAGCTGTTCGTCTCTGGACAGGTCTGCGTCACCGCCAATCGCGTTTTTGTACACGCCGATGCCGAGTCCGCGCTGGCGGAGAAACTCGCACCGACTCGTCGAGCAAGCGGTAGCCGAGGGAGCAAAAATCGTCGCTGAAAATCGCAGCTACGAAAGGGATGCGACTCTGCGCGAAGGTAGCTTTTTCCCGCCCACATTGCTCACCGGCGTGCGGGATGAGATGCGCGTGGCGCAAGAGGAAATCTTCGGCCCCGTCATCCCGTTGCTGCGATATACCAGCGTCTCCGACGTCGTGCGGCGCGCCAATGACACGCCCTATGGCCTTGCCTCGTATGTGTATGGTCGCGACCTTGCGCAATGCCGCGCCGTGGCCTCCGCCATCGAAGCTGGAATCGTCGGCGTGAACGAATGGCGACCGCTGAAAGCCGAGATCCCTTTCGGCGGCATCAAGCACAGTGGCATCGGCGCCGAAGGGGGCGAAGAAGGCATTCGCGAATTCCTCGAAACCCAGGTCATCTCCATGCCTAAACCAACCCTTGCAACATGAAACGTCGCTCCGAACCATGGTGGATGCGATCCCTTCGAGCCGATCTCCCCAATGCGTGACTGAGCCATCGCCGATTTGAGCACTCGACCGAATCTTCACGGCAAGGGATGAGGTTAGAAGTCGATCTTCGCCCGAAGGCCGAAGAGAAGCGACGAGTCTGCCCGTTCGCGGAACGGATCAAGAACCTGAAGGTCCGGCGTGATCTGACACCAACGGGTCGCTTGCACGTTGTAGTAAAGTTCGACGCCGTTTTCGTTCTGCAACGGAAACAGGTTCGGAGCGAGGCTTTTCAGCGGATCGCTTACACCGACGTAAAAATAACCGATACCGAAAGTGTCCGCTTTTCGTACCGTGAATGGGCTGCTTCCACTGATGCCAGCACTGCCAAACCAATTGATTGGGCTTGGGTTGCTATCCGCGATTCCTAGGGTACTGAATACGCCCCATTTCCGCTGCGGGTTATCCGGTGAAACGTAGAATGCCTGATCAGAATTGTATGCCATACTCCACGAGCCGGTTTTGGGAGTAGTCGCGATCACCAACCCGTCGATTGGGTCGAGATAAGCCGAGGGAGTAAGGTCCGTGTATGTTCCGCTGCTGTAGGTCCCCGAAACGCCTTGGTGCCCCGGCAGACCAAAGAATCTAGTCTGCAGATTCAACTGAGCGAAGACCGTTGCCCCGTTGTCAAAGAACGTATCAAATCCACTCACAGTAGGAGTGTTGTTCGTGTCGAACACGGCCGCTGCGAACAACGGCTCCATGTTCTCAAGGTAGGCAAAGCCGGCCCCGAATGTCGAATAAGGCACTGTGCGGGCATAAATGGGATTGAGCATCAACGCGCTGTTTTGGAAACCGTTGAGCGTGCCCGCACCCGTGATTGGTTGTTTGAAATCGTCCAGCGTGTTGATCTTCCCTGCGTAAACCAGCGATTGCTCGGACAAAAACTGGGTCAATTTCACTCCGGTCAAAGCGGTGACCGTTCCGTTCGGCTGAGGCACCGCCAACATGAGGTTGACCGGCATCAGGGCACCTGTGAGCGAATTGGCCGAATCACCGTATCGGGTTTCCCCGTGCAAAGTCATGAATGACCCCTTCGAGAGTCCGACCTTTTCGCCGTCGACGTTCAAAAAGTAATCATTGCGTCCACCGTAGCGAAAGGCTTGCTCAAGTCCACCGCTGGTTACCCCCTGATGGTACTGGGTATTGCTGACGTCGATTCCGATCCCGTTTCCCGCAAGCGCAGATCGGGTGCCGAACCAATCGCCGGTTAGCTTCGGTCGTTCGTACCATGGCCCACCGAACAGCGAAGTCGGGGTTTGCGATAGGGAATCAGCTTCGGCGATCTCAGAACCGATCTCAGAACCAAGCATGGGCTCGGTTTCGGTCACAAGCGGCGGCTGTGTCATGGATATCGAGGGATCGGTCGGCTCTTGGGCCTGCGCCGATGCAGCGACCATGTAGACGGCGACTGCTTGCAAAATGCAGGCAGCGGAATTTGCAAATCGAGGAAAAGACAGCATCGGAGAGGGTTCCTGAGTAGTTCATGCAGACCCACCGGAAACGATTTGAGCGGGATATCGGGTTGTATCGAATGCCGGTTTGGATCGAAACTACCGTCTGTTACGGATATGCTTCGAAGATCGATAAATGCCTACCGGTTGTGAGGATTGGGCGATGTCGAAGACGGAAGCATGCGAGTGTTTCCAAGACCGTTATGCGTTCTTGTCAACTTTTGGGGAACGAAGGGGGCTGTGTACTGTCGTTTGGCCCTTGAGACCGATTCGCTTGACTACTGGCTGTTTTGCGAACTAAACGATCCTGTTAGAATCCCCTGGGTCACCTCGGTGTAGGGATCGTAACCATCGAGTTCCTTTTGAACGTGCAGGAATTTCCTACTCGCATCACACGGACATGGCAATGGCTCCGGAGGATCCTCTTTTTTGATGGGATGTGGCGTCAATCAGATTCGAGGAATTGATGGATCAATTCCAGTGCGAATCCACCCTTACGCAACCCTGGTTGCCTCATCTAACCTTACATTATCCAGTTGCTCGGGTTTTTTTAAAAGTCACTTTCGACTCGGTATCACGGCCATGGCGGTACTCGCACTCCAAGAATAATTTTATGTTTAGCGCATCTTCTTTTTCACACAAACTTCCCGGTTACCAGGGCATGGTGCTCCTTGTTTCCATCGTTCTGGTATGTGACACTCCCATCCAAGGACAGGAAAATGAAAAAACCGACACGTTATCACCCAAGGTGAGCTTGCGATGGAAGTTCCTTCCGGATCAGCTCTTTTTAGGCAAGATCGCATCTGGGATTCGAACCCTAGACAACTATCCGCAACATACAACCGATGTACAGGACTTCCAATGGAGTGTTCAGTCGGTCGATGAGAATGGAAACGCAACGGTCAAGGTTGCATTGCATCGATCCCGATTTCGTCATCGGAGCGATCAGGTCAAGATCGACTACGATAGCATCCACGATGCGGAGTTTTCACCTTCAGAAAAAGAGCTCTCGGAGATCGATTGGATTTTGAAATCCTTTCGCCGCTTTCACGAAAATGAATATCTGTTTCGTTTCTCGGATCGCGGTGAAATGCGAAAGCTGGAAAACTACCCCAGCATACCAGCCCAACTGATCGATTGGCCTGAGTTGCCCGAGCAACCTGTCGGAGTCGGTGATACCTGGATCGGAGATAGATCTCAAGACAAACCCATTGTGTTTGAATTGGTACGTTTGGAAGAGTTCGATGGAGAGAACATTGCTTGGATTGAGAATAAATCCAACACCATGCGTTATCGCTTCCTGGTCCATGCGGGCAGGTACTTGGACAATGTCGGCTGGGACATATTGAGCACACCGCCGGAAGCGGAAAAGCAGATTGTGCAACATAGGTCCCAACGCCTTCGGCTTGAACTCTCCGAGGAAAAAGGAAGATTCGACCGCTTGATCGCCTTGCAGCCCAACCAGCCAGGTCGGGCGCTGAATTTGGTTTCAAGTTCATACAAGGAGACGGATTCAATCAATGAGTCTCTAATCGGCGAGAAGGGGATGCTACGGGGAATCCAAGAGAGACTTTGGATTGAGCATGTCGACCAACTCGCTATAACGGACAAAGATCGATGGAATACATTCGATCGACTTTTGTTTGCTCGGTATTTCCAACGCCAAGGCGACATCGAAAGCTATCGGCAACTGATCAAGGAAGGCGCACAGGCTTTAGCGATCGATCTGGAGCGGAACTCACTTGCGAGAAACTTTCATTTACTTGAATTCGCAGTTTTGCTCGCAAGTCTCGGGGAATTTGATGCGGCTAGGCAAGCTTGTTTTGCAATTCCCCCTGATGCATCCTCAGGACTTTCCATCACGATCCATGGGCCCGTCGAGGTCCCGAAATCCGCATTGCGGGATTACGCACTCTTCTTAGTCGCCAAAGAGCTGGCCAAGTCTGGGGTGGTTGGGCAATCAACGGCTACAGCCCAAATGATCACAAGCAAACCCGATAGGTCCGCAGCCTTTTGGGTCATCTCCATGCATCTAGCGGAGCAGGGGAGAGCTCAAGACGCAGTGGATCATGCAGCAAAAGCGCAGGAGTCTTATGTCGCAGGTGCTAACGCTTTGGAATTTGACACCAATGGTCCCCTTGAGGTCCCAATCCACGAGTACCGGACCCTTGCGCTAGGTAAACTGGCGATCTGCCAGGCTAAACTGCAGGATGAAAAAGCCATGCGCAAAACGCTGTCCATGCTCATGGACAGGAAGGAGAAAATCGCTGTACTGGTCGACTTGATCACAACTCTCGATAAGGACGGATTGAGCCAACAAGCGGACAAGCTCTCTGCCGAATTGTCCAAGCCTACCCAATCGCTCGCAACATCCGTACGTATCTCGATGCGACTTAAGTCAAATGCCTTAGCCGAAGCAGAGAGGATGATTGAATCCATCAGCGATCCTCAATGGAATGCGGCTAGTCGCATACAATATGCCTTAGCGATTCGGTTCGATGCCAATCGTGCGAACGATCTGCAGAAACAACTCGATTTAGCAGGAGCCGCTATCCGGGAGATATCGGACCCAGGAGTCAAAGCCAGAGTGAGCACCCAGTATGCAGGTGCTTTGTTCAAAACAGGTAGAAATGACCAAGCCCAGAAGGAGTTGAATGTAGCTTTGGAACTTGTGGAACGCTCAGAGATGGAGGATTCAACGCGATCAGAGACGATCTTGGGATTGGCAGAGATTCTTCCAAGGGTTCCAGGCACCATGGAATTTGAAAAGCTGTTGGCAAGGTTCGAAAACATCTTGAATAGGCAGCAATTGCACGGCCATGGGGCAGTTCAGCACATCGTTGTGAATATTTATCTAGAAAGGGGAGAGATGGAAAAAGCGGAGACGCTTGCTAAAGGGATTGAGGAAGCCTCGTCTCGGTGCCAAGCATTGTCTGCAATAGGAAGTCGCTACGGCAAACTACTTGAATTGGAGCGAAGCCGGGAGGTGTTTTCAGATGCCTACGAATCGGCAATGCAAGTGATCGATGTCCTTGGTTTGGATACCGTCGGATCGAAAGGGGGAGCGGTCCGGTTCGTCGGACAGCAACAAGGGGAGTGCGACTTAGAAGGCTTAGTCCATTACTTGCAGGCATCTCGAAACGCCAATATCCGAGCCTACGGATTCCTTGGCGGTGCAGAGGCGATCGACCCACAAGCTGCCAACACTGCGATGAGAACGGCACGGATCCCCGAAGGGATTTTGAAGGAAATCTGCGAATCGAATGTCGCATGCAAGATTCTTCAAAAAAGGGCTCAACTGCTCGAAACGCTTTCTGAGACTGCTAAAAAAGATCGTCCGTAATACTGCTTGGAAGGGTGTCAGGAAGTCTCTCTAGACGAACGAGAGCCATCCGGCTAGCAGCCGAGTACCTTGTGACGTTGCCCTTGGATTTCAGATGAAGTACAATCGGCAGTATGGAACATGCGATGATTGTGTTTTTGATGATTGCGAATCTGCTGATTTGCCCGCTTCGGTGTGCTGGGCAATGCGAGGCAGCTTGCGAGCCTGCACCCACAGGTTGTGGTTGCTGTGCTGTCGACGTTTGCGATTCAGCCCCCGAACCGCCTGCCCCACCGGACGAAGATTGTGGCTGTCCGAACTGCATCTGCGAGGGAGCGTTGGTGCAACTGAAAGTTCAATTGCCGGAGCCTGCTTGGAAGGTCATTTGGTTTGGCTGGCGCAGCGTCACTCCTTCTGCGGTAGAAAAAGTGACAATCCATCTTCTTACCCATGCCGACCGTGCTAATCGTCTGTTTTCTTCTGCTCGCAGCGCGCAGATTGCGCTGCAATCTTGGCAGATTTGATCGAAAGCCTGCTCCCAGCGAACCTGCTTGCGGCCAATACCGTCAAATCGGGACATTGATGAAGTTGCATTTCCTTGTAATCGGCAAATGAATAGCTGAGCAGCGCAAGCTGCCCGGTGAGTCTAAATATCCAGTGGTTTTCTGAGTGTTCGAGCGTGGAACACTACACTTGACCCTTCAACGGAGGGCTTGCTCCCAACCGCTTTCAAAAACCCCTCGGCATGCGCCGAAAACCATTCAAATCCAATCTTTCCTAAAATGATCCAAATGTCGATTTGACGGTATGGTGCTTGCTGCCTCCTGCACCGGCTTTGAGCTTTAACCGCTTTTTTGAATGTTGGCTCCATTTTGATGCACGCTCGCCGCTGCGCGATGGCTGTGTGTGCGCATGATGGCACCAACCAAGGTCCGATCCGAAAAATGTTACTCCCTTTCGAATACGCATTTCGCAACCTCTCCAGCTCCGAAGACAACCTGGAGAACTCCTCGATTGCGGCGCGAACCCCCGCGCTCCTGACGGCCAGTTTGGATGGAGCCTTGGAACGATTCGGGATCAAGCATGTTTCACCCGAGTTGGTCTTAGGCACTCGGGTCTCCAGCGCGAACGATCCTGTTGGCCTTGGACTCCTACGCGGTGTGACCCTCAATGCACCTTTAGTACGCCGAGCGATTCGGCTCGAGGAAGGCAACTGGCCCGGTCCGGGAGAGGTGATGGCGGGCAAGTTGGTCGCGGCAAAACTCGGCTGTGATGAGACCTCCCTGGCAGTGGGAAATCCAATCGATTTCGAGGGCCGAACCTGGCGGATCAGTGGGAGATTCGCCGCAGGTGGGACAGCTTATGAAGCGGAGCTTTGGTGTCGGCTGGAGGACTTTCAATCGGCCACCAAGCGACAGGATTTGAGTCTGATCGCGATGTTGCTCAAGCCTCAATGTTCAGCCGCAGAGGTCGAGCTGTTTTGTAAAGAGCGGACCGATCTGGAGCTGCGAGCGATTCGCGAAACCGAGTACTACGCCAGCCTCGAGCAGCATTACCAACCGGTTCGCATGCTAGCTTGGCTGGTTGTTTGGCTCGTTTCGGCGGCCGGTGTTTTTACAGGTCTCAACATGATGTACGGTGCTGTGGCTGGTCGCGTGCGGGAAATCGCTACGCTGCAAACGATTGGCTACCGTCGGCGGGCGATTTTGTTGAGCTTGGTTCAGGAAGGTGTTCTGCTCGCTGCGGCTAGCTCGCTGGTTGCTGGCACGATCGCATTGATATTGTTCAACGGGTTAGCTGTCCGGTTCACGATGGGAGCGTTTGCGCTGCGGATCGACAGCATCTCGATTTTAACGGGCTGTGGAGTCGGCTTGCTCCTCGGAGTCCTAGGTTCCTTGCCTCCGGCTCTCAAGGCGTTACGAACCGAAGTGGCGTCTGCCTTAAAAGCCATTTAATGTTACTTTCCAATTCCAAAGGAGATTCGAGATGAGAATCGTTTTCACGATCGTTGTCCTGTGCTCGCTATTGACCCCGCTATTGACCTCGATTGGATGCCAACCAAACAAGGAGAAAGCTCCAACCGCTAGGGCCGCTGGATCGGCCTTTGTGCTGGCCAAGGAACCTGGGGAGGCCATACCCGTTGGGACCGCTAAAGAGTCAACTAAAGACGGTGATGACGTGGTCGTCTTGGGACTTGTAGGTGGCTCGACCAAGCCATTCGTCGAGGGTTTGGCCGCATTCACGATCGTCGACCCCAAAGTCCCTTACTGCGCTGATGATGAGGGTTGCCCAACACCTTGGGATTACTGCTGCCAGAGCGATGCTGTTCGACAGAACATCGCGACGGTAAAGCTAGTCGATTCAAGCGGCAAGCCAGTCATGCAAGGGGCTCGCGAGCTCTTGCCCGTCAAGGAGCTGTCTACGGTTGTCGTTCAGGGGATCGCCAAACGGGACGAACAGGGGAATCTGACGATCGCTGCCCATCACGTATTTGTAAGGCCGGGTAAGTAGTGATGGAGAAGCCGAAGCTTGATTTAAATGGCTGATGCGGTACTTGGTTCCCGGAAGCCTGCTGCTTGGATTTGCCGCTTTGGTGATCACTGCGGCGGGCACTCAGTTCCTGCCTACTCAAGCGGTGAGTGTCATTCCGGTTTTGGTCAAACGTGCAGAAGCAGCCCGCACGGGTGAGCCTCTTTTTCAAACTCCCGGTTGGATTGAACCGCGTCCGACAGCGATTGGAGTGACCGCCATGACGCCAGGAGTGATCGAAGAGCTGATGGTAGTCGCTGGGCAACGGCTGGAAAAAGATGAGCCGATCGCTCGACTCATTTCCATCGATGCCGAGCTCGCCGTAGAGCAGGCTCGCAATGGATTGGCGATCAGCCAGGGGGAACTGAATCGAGCGAATGCCGAGTTGAATGCGGCTCGATCCCGTCTGGAGCAGCCCGTTCATCTGCAGGCGATTTTGGCCGATTCCCGGGTCGCATTGGCCATTGCCGAGACACAGCTCGCCAAGCTTCCTTTTTTGATCAAAGCAGCCGAATCTGACTTGGCTTATGCTCAGAGCAATCTGGAAAGCAAGCGGTCTGCTCGAGAAGTTATTTCGCAAAACGTGATCGACTTGGCTCAAAAAGACGAGGCCGTTGCTCAGGCCAATCTAGCCGAACTCCAACAACGCCGTCCTCACTTGGAACGCGAAATACTCGCTTTGCGAGAGAAGGTACAGGCGATTGCCAAACAAGCCGAATTGCTGATCGACGAAACTCGCCAGGTTCAAGAGGCGGAGGCAAAGTGTCAATCCGCAACGGGAGTCAAAGAAGACGCAGCCGTACGATTGAGGCAAGCTGAACTTGCACTCGAAAGAACGGTGGTACGTTCGCCGATCCACGGGCAAGTTCTACGATTGGTCGCTGCTCCAGGGACTCGCGTTATGGGCCTAGAGGGGCCCGCCGGCCAGGGAGCAAGCACCGTCATTGAGATGTTCGAGCCTACTCGCTTGCAAGTGCGGGCGGATGTCCGGCTCGAGGACGTGCCCTTGGTCCTTCCAGGCCAACTCGTGGAAGTCAAGACCGCTTCATCGAAAGAGGTCCTATCGGGACGCGTGCTACAGATAACCAGTCAGGCCAATATCCAGAAAAACACTTTGGAAGTGAAAGTGGAATTGATCGAACCGCCCGCGACGGTCCGACCGGAGATGCTGGTGACATCGACTTTTCTTTCGATGAACAGCCAGCAAAGCGATGACAGTGTAGGCAAACGCGAGGGCATTTATGTTCCGGAGACCTTGATTCAGAGTGCCCAAGGCAGCGCGGGCCTGTGGCTAGTCGATAGCGCATCGACCGCACACCTGCGATCGGTTCAAGTCGGCGCCAAGGCAGAGGGTGGATTGGTGGAAATCAAGTCTGGGCTACAGGTCACCGACAAGCTGATTGTGACCGGCGTTGAAGGATTGAGAAATGGCGCAAGGGTACGAATTGTTGGCGAAGATTCCAGTTTAGGAGTCCATTGAATGGCACTGGTTGAATTGCATGGAGTCTCCAAGAGCTTTCGCAAAGGAGAGGAGATCATACGGCCGCTTGAGAATGTGGATTTACAGATCGAGGCCGGAGAATTCCTCTGCTTGATGGGGCCAAGCGGGACAGGCAAAAGCACCTTGCTGAATCTCGTCAGCGGGATCGATCGTCCAGACTCAGGAAAAATCTTGGTGGACGGTATAGAAATCACGCGCCTTAGTCGCTCGCAATTGGCCGACTGGAGGGCTTCGAATCTGGGTTATATCTTTCAGACGCACAACCTGATTCCAGTCCTGACGGCTTATGAGAATGTCGAACTGCCGACGTTGCTATTGAAGTTGACTTCGGCCGAGCGACGTCAGCGGGTTGAGCTCGCTTTGGAAGCAGTGGGGCTAAGCGATCGAGCTCGCCACTATCCTCGGCAACTCTCGGGGGGCCAAGAGCAGCGTGTTGGCATCGCTCGGGCGATTGTGGCTCATCCCAAAGTCGTGGTCGCCGATGAACCTACAGGCAGCCTGGATGCGACCACCAGTGAGCAGGTTCAGGACCTGCTGCAACGGCTTAATCGGGAACTCAACATCACCATGTTGATGGTGACCCACGATAGTGACGTTGCGAGGATTGCCGCAAGGCAACTGCGGCTCGATCGGGGTACCTTTGTCGAAAGCCACGGGGAGGTGCCCCGATGCTGATGTACGTTATGAAGACTCTCTGGCGACACTCAACGAGAACTACCTTGACGGTGCTGGGCTCAGCCGTTGCGATGTTTGTTTTTTGCATGGTAGGGGCTGTCCAAGAAGGGCTGGATCGCTTGGCCAGCGGACTCGATGCGGACCGGAACCTGATCGTCTTTCAGGAGAACCGGTTTTGCCCCACCACCAGTCGCTTGCCTGAAGATTACGATCGGATAATCCGCGAAGTTCCTGGTGTTAGCGACGTGATGCCAATCCAGGTTTGGACCAACAATTGCCGAGCTAGCCTGGATATTGTGGTCTTCCAGGGTGCCAATCCAGAGCAAATTCGAACTTCGCGACCGCTGCGATTGGTGACGGGAGATTGGGACCGGTTTGCCTCTCAACCAGACGCGGCGATTGTCGGAACGAACATTGCCAAGCGACGCCGACTGGCAGTCGGCGACCAGTTTTCTATCGGGGAACTCTCGGTCAGAGTCGTGGGAGTCTTTGAGTCGCGAGTACCTTCCGAGGAGAACCTGATCTACACGAATTTAGCATTCCTGCAACTGGCGCGAGGCCAGGATGGCGCAGGTCTGGTCACTCAACACGAGGTTGCCTTGGCACCGCAAGCAGATGCCGACCGAGTCGCCACGGAAATTGATGCTCGCCTGCGCGCCCAGTCCATTGCGACCAAAACACGACGCAAAGGTGCGTTTCAGGCCAGTACACTCTCGGACTTGGTCGACTTGATCGGCTTTGCCCATTGGCTGGGATACGCTTGCGTCGGACTGGTCTTGTCGTTGGTCGCCACGACCACCCTGATGAGTGTGCAGGATCGATTCAAAGAATACGCCGTCTTGCAAACGATTGGTTTTCGACCTCTCAGGACGATGCGGTTGGTTCTGCTCGAGAGCCTGCTGCTTTGTCTTGTCGGTGGCAGCACGGGAACATTTTCGGCGTTGACGATGTTAGCCTTGGGGGGTTTTGCCATTGGGGCAGAGGGGGCGACCATCGCGTTTGAACCGACAGTCAACCTCGGTGCAACAGGGCTACTAGTCTCAGCGTTGCTGGGCTTGCTGGCTGGGATCGCACCTGCCCTTGGGGTTTCGCGTCTTTCGATCGTTAGTGCCCTGCGTCAACCTTGAGCTCAGCCGTTCTGATCCCGGTGAGCGAAGGTCGATTGATCATCAACCCCAAAAAGGCCATCGACGAATGTATCGTTTCTTGTCTCGTCGTTTTCGACTACACTGTGGTCTTCAGTAAGCTACCGGAATCCCCATTTATTGAAGGAGACTACCATGCCCCGAAAGTTACGATTCGAGCAACTCGATGCGAGAACCCTCTTTGCCGTAGACTTTGACATCGATGCCAATGGACGCATCGACAGCCTCGATCCACTTGCCATTGTCGATTCGATCAACGGAGCTCGGAAATTCGATTCAAGGATGGACATAGATGGCGACGGCAAGGTTTCCGCGACCGATCTGATGAAAGTGACCGATCGATTGAACTCGGATCTCGATCAAAGCATCAGCCCGATGGGCAAGGGTGGCGGTGGCGGTGGCGGTGGCGGTGGCGGTGGCGGGACAAAGGTCACGTATCAGTATTGGCGTTCCGGATCATCGGCCGACTCTCAAGCAACCTCGGTCTCCGGAGGCCTTGGGCTCATGGGTGGTGGACTGGATGTCGATCGGCTCTTCGAATGGATGGGTCAAAAGAGTTTCCCTAGAGACAACTCAGGCAATCTTATACCGACAGGAATTGGTGGCGATTTCCTGGTGCTCCGCGCAGCGGGTACTGAAGCGTACAACCCATACATCCAATCGCTTGTGAATATGAATTCTGTATCGACGCTGTTGCTGCCGGATCGAGCAAGCGCTAGCAATCCGACTGTCTTGGAGATCATCAGCAAGGCTGAAGCGATCTTCATTGCAGGGGGCGACCAAGCGCAGTACTTCAGCTACTGGAATGAAACACCCGTCGAGGACTCGATCTATGAGGCAATCCAACGGTCTGTCCCAATCGGGGGCACCAGTGCTGGTCTGGCGGTGCTTGGTGATTACGACTTTACAGCTTCAACTGGAAGTACGATTGTATCAAACGATGCGTTGCTAAACCCCTACAATACGGCCATCACCATCGATGGCAACAACAAATCCGACGGGTTCCTTACACCCCGAGATACAACGGTTGCAAACAACTCAAACGTAACGAGTCTATTGAACCACCTTTCGAACACCATTACCGATTCGCACTTCCGCCAGCGCGATCGCCTTGGCAGACTCGTTACGTTCATGGCCAGGCTCGATGCCGATGACTTGGTAAAACAATCGCCAGGTGCGAATGTTCGCGGAATCGGCATCAATGAACAGACCGCTTTGCTGATCGAAACCAATGGAAGTTCCATGGTTGTGGGCAATAACCTTACCAGTTCGACGGATCTACCTCGATCGGTCTACTTCATGGAACACACCGTAACGGCTGGAACCGAGCAACTCACCTCTCCGTTGACCTACACGAATACGCAAGTCACTCGGGTCGATTACGAGCTTGGAGCAAATCCGTTTACGATCTGGTCAAGTTTCCCAACGACAGCCAAAAAATATACCGTCAGTGCGACCGGCAAGATGGCGACCCGCAAAACCGCTGAGCTAACGTCCACCTCTGGTGCTGGACTCTACGGATAAGCGACACTCCCGATCCATCACCTTCCTGTTCTATCCGAAGTGCTGAACATCCAGGGGTGATGTCCTCGGCGAATATCACTAGCGGGATCCAGAGCGGTTGGGTTTAAACATGGGCCATGGCGTGGCCAACATCCATATAGACTTCGGCTTTGCCCCCGTAATGGCCATTTCCACTGCAGCCTTGGACCACCACTTCACTTTGACGGCTTCACCTAACGTACCCCGAACGAATTTTGCGTTCGGAGCATTGGCTAGTTCAAGAAAAGAAGGGACGCAAGGTATTCTCGAAGGGAATTTGGGCGCCCTTGGCCACCATTGCGAGGATTAAGAAGGACTTGGAGACAGAGCGATCGACCGAAAGCTTTCCTAAACGCAAGGAAGCCGATGCACAAAGGCGTCGGAAGGTTCAGTCGGAATATGTCGAAGACTTCACTGAGGCAGTGGCTAGCGAGGTATCGCCAAGGGGAACCCAGCGATAGCAATTGCCCACTTGCTATCTCTCTGAAAAAGCCTCATTTGGCCCCCTAATCAGCGTTAGGACACACCGACAGTCGCGTTTCTTTTTCTCCACAGTTCAAACCAATCCTCGGAAGATAACTGTACGCTCATTCGGAAATCGGGATCCTCCCCAGACGGCTTGGATTCATTGGCCTCTTGGATATTGATCCAGTTGATAACTGCCAAAACATCCAAAGGAGTGATCACTCCATCGTCATCTACGTCGCAGTAGTGTTCCCCGACATTCACCGTCTGACGTGAACCGTACTGATTGATCTGATCGATCATGATGAGGATATCCAAAGGCGATACAAACTCGTCATCATCGACATCCATAGGCGAATCGAAGTTATGCCACGTGTTGTTGACGGTTGCGGCGTTGAGGCTCTCGTCGAGTATTGTGAACGATGGAATCCCATTCGACGGCATGTGAATGACAACCACTCTTTTACTCGTCAATTGTTGAATGGAGTAAGCCGTCCCACCGTTCCATTGCATAACATTCCTGGGCTCGAAGGTATTGCCTACCCACTCTTGTAATTGGGGAACGCCGGCGATGTTTCGGATACTTACCCATCGTCCTGCGAACCAGACAGCATCGGCGAAATTATTGGCCAATGCGTAGGTCATTCGTTTGAGAGTGTTGGCATCGTACATCACCCCTGAGCTCAAAAGAACCGTTTTTCCATCAAAAGTTAGATGGATGGGCGGGATTAGATCAGTCGAGGCATAGTAGCTTGAAGTGAATGGTGCTTTGAGTATTCCGTGATAGTCAATCTCCTGATAAAACAGATTGCTTGGATATCCACCTCCTTGAGTAAAGTAAATACATCGATTGACTGGATTCCAAACAAACTCCGTCGCACTGTAGTAAAAACTCCATGTACTCAGAGTATCTCCATCTTGAGAGAGAACCCGATAAGTGTAGTTGTAATCGTTGACTGGTCGATCGACAGCAAAGATAAAGTCCGAAGCGATCGTCAAAGCGTGTGGCTTTCCAGGCAGCCTGGTAAACGCTGTTTCTTTTGGATCAGCCGACTGCAGGTCGATTTTGTAAACCAACCCAGATTCGTAAGCGACATAGACCAGATCGGATACTCGATCGTAGGTCAAGGCGCTGGGACTTCCAAGCAATCCGATGCTCCGCTGATAGGTCCGCCCCATCGGATTCCATATAAAGATATTTTGATGAGTCTTGCTCAAAAGCAACACACTTCCTTGATTCGTCACTTCCGTCCAATCTGGAGTAAAGACCAATCCTGTCGGGTCGATCGGTTCATTCGGATCGGCGGGATTAAAGCTTGAGACCAGGAAGACCTGGGTTCGGTAGCCATGATCTGCCGACTGGTCCTGAAAAAACGCAATGAGCGACAAATCATTCACGAAGATCTTAGTCGCTGGGGAAATCAGTACCTTTTTTCCTGTCGGTAGAAAAGCTTTGTTGTAAGCAGTAAGCTCGTTCTCCTTAAGCGTAAAGAGTAGTTGATCTTCCAAGAAATCGAGGTCATCGATATGGGATAGCCGATTGATGAACCGAAGATCAGATGTAGCGAAAATGTTTCCAGCGTCGTCCATAAACTTGGAATCGTCGGGAAAGACCCATGTGCGTGTGACGATGCTGTAATCACCGTAGTAAGACGAGGAGTTGCTCGTCCCAGTAAACTTCCCTGTATCGCTGTAGGTGATGCGATAAAGCGACCAACCAGAGCCTGCAGATGATCGACAAAGAATAGAATTCAAGCTTGTTGCGATAGAACAGGTGAAAGCCCCCCAATAATAGTTTGGGTTGTCCAGTGCATCGACGAGAAGATTATCCGTTTTGTTGATACTAGCCCATCGAAGGTAGGACGAGTTGCTGTAGTCAAGAAACAGTAGGCTCCCGTCCGAGTAAATCCCCGTTACGGGTGACTGAAGATTGATCAAATGGGATTTGCCACTCCCATCCGATTGGTATCTATAAACCGACTGCCCAAACGCAGCGTAGATCCCGTCGGCGTCGACGTGGACGACCAGTGGGCCAGAGAGCGTGTTTTGCAGCGCGATCGCATCAATCCAGCTTTCGTGCTCAATATCGTATCTTTGAACGATGTTGCTATCGGAGTTGAAAAAGTATCCGATGTCATCGTATTCGACGATGGAGGTCGCAAGCGCCAGTCGATTCTCCAAACATTCGAAACCTAGTTTTTTTCTCTTGTGCATCGCATCCACCCGGAGTTTCAGAATCAGGTTGCTACCACATTGAATTCTTAGCGATGAGTTTTGTCCAAACCATCGGGGCTAATCCTAGGAACCGATGGTTGAATCCACCACTTGAGACTATTGTGGTGGTAAGCGATACTCCACAGACGCACCTCGACGCTGGTAAGGGGACGTCGCTCAGTCCCACGCATTGATCCTCGCAACCTAGGATGGCGGTTCGACCCAATGCGAGGTTCATTGTCAAGACAACGGATGGGGGCAAGACCTGGTTTGTCAATCATTTACTAAGCTAAACCTAACCAACGTTTACGCTACTTACGCTGAGCCAAAACATTCTTACAGATCATTGCGAGCGCGGTTCTCGCTCGATAAACTAAGGGACTCGGATTTACGCTTTCCATAGGAATCGGATCAAACGGGAATCCTGCCCCTCCAACACAGCACAAGAACCCCGCAGGGAGAAGCTTTGATAAACAAGGCCATCATGAAATGTTCCTTCGTCCAAGCTTCGACCACCGCGCACTGGGTGCATGAACTGCGATTGCTCGTGCTGCTTGTCGTGCTACCGATGGGATTCGTTTTGGATCGATCCTCCAATGCCGCTGAACCCTTGGAGCAGTTCCTTCAAGAGCATTGCATTCGTTGCCACGGTCCGCAAAAAGAGCTTAGCAGCGTGCGTATCGACCAACTCTCGCGCGATTTCCGCATGGGGCCCGACTCGGATCGCTGGGGTGAAATCCTCGAAAAGATCAACAGCGGCCAGATGCCTCCGGAGCCAGAGCCTCGACCTAGCCAGCAGCAGATCGCTCAGTTCGTTACCGATCTTGATGCAAGACTCAAAGAGGGTCGCGCTGCGCGAATGGCAGCAAGACCCACAGTTGCCCATTACCGATTGAGTCGCAAAGAGTATCAAAATACCGTCTACGACTTGCTCGGTGTTCGCTACGATCCGACCAAGCCCGGGGAATTGAACGAAGACACGCTCTGGCATGGCTTCGAACGGATCGGCTCGGAACTTTCGCTCTCCGCCTCGCATGTCGATCGCTATTATCGAGCTGCTGGATTGGTTCTCGACCGCGTAGTGGCCGGTTCCTCGTCCGAGGCTCGCATCGTTCGGAAAACGGCTTCCGAGTTGCGTTACAACGGCGGCAAGGAGCAGCAGAAGATTCTCGACCGTTTCGGAATCAAGCGACCGCTCCGTTATTTGCTGTTTCCGGGACGAGTTCAGACGGCCTTATCGCCCAATTGGTTTGGCAAGACAGGTCCTGAGCATAGCGGTCTATACAAGGTGCGTTTGCAAGCGAGCGGTATTCGTCCCTTAGGGGGCCAACCCGCCCACCTGAGCATCGGGAAACAGACCGGCGAAGAGACCGTCGAGAGCCTCCTCGATTTCGACCTTAGAGCTTCGGAAGACCATCCTGAGGTCTATGAGTTCGAAGTGTTTCTAGAAATGCCGACCTCCTTGGACTTCTGCGTGGTATCCACCGATGGAGTGGATCGACGGCAGGGAGCCGCGTTTCGCAACGCGCTGACCAGCCAAAATGGATACCTCTTTACGCACAGCAGCGAGACATTTCTGCTCAGTGCAAACGCTCCGCAAATGTTCGACAACCGTGGGAACGGCCTTTTTTCGACGGTCATTCTCGATTGGATCGAATGGGAAGGGCCCATCGTATCGGATCAGGAGCGGGAACGGCAAAGCGGGCTGATTCCAACGGAAGATGCGACGGCACAGGTCGTTGCAGAGCACCTACAGCGATTTGCCGAACGCGCCTGGCGCCGGAAGGTATCGTTCGAGGAACTGACCAGTTATTTGAACGCCTTCCAAGCCGAACGCGATGCGGGCGAGACAATGGCAGAGGCCTACCGCGTAGCTCTGCAAGGAGTACTCACTTCAAGGCACTTTTTCTATATTGTCGAGGGATCTTTGCAGGCGCGCGAAACGCTCACCGACTCGGAACTCGCCACCCGGTTGTCTTATTTTCTTTGGAGCTCCATGCCGGACGAAAACCTTTTGACCTTAGCGAATAGCAACTCGCTTACCAACGGCAACCTGGCCCAAGAAGTGGATCGGATGATGGCGTCGGGAAAGATGGATCGCTTTATCGAAGACTTTTCGCGTCAGTGGTTGCAATTGCATCGCTTAGGGATGTTTCCGCCCGACAAAAAACTATACCCAAACTACGATGCTTGGCTGGAAGTCAGCTTGCGGCGCGAACCCATCGAGTACTTCCGCGAATTGGTTTCAAACAATACGTCGATCGATAGCCTGATCGATTCGGATTGGACGATGGCCAATTCCAGACTGTGCGAGTTCTATGGTCTTAATGAGCCGAGACAGGACGGGTTTCAACGCGTGGCTCTCAAACCCGAGGACCATCGAGGTGGACTATTGACCATGGGAGCGATCCTCGGATTGACCTCCGACGGGACTCGACAACGCCCGGTCCATCGCGGGGTGTGGGTCAGCGAAGCGATTTTCAGTAAAACGCCACCATCACCGCCGGCGAACGTCGAGCCTATTGAGCCCAACGCTCCGGATGGTCCCAAGACGACCATCCGCCAAAAAATCGAAGCACATCGCACCAATGCCAATTGCGCTGCCTGCCACGCAACGATCGATCACTTCGGGATCGCATGGGACAATTATGATGCGATCGGACAGTGGCGAACTTTCGAGAAAGTCGAAAAGGGGGTCGGTGACGATCCGCAGATCGATGCCTCGGGTAAAATGCCTGATGGACGGACATTTGAGGATCCTGTCCAATTCAAGAAACGCCTGCTCGAGGATCGCGAACCGATCGCTCGAGCCCTGATCGAGCATCTTTGCACGTATGCACTCCGTCGCGTCCTGACCTTGGACGATTCGGAGGATCTCCAAAAGATCGAAGCCGAGGCCAAGAAGCATGAATATCGCATCCGAGATATCGTACGCGCAGTGGCCTTGTCGGATCTTTTGAGAAAGCGTTGAGTCCTATGTGGGATGATCATGTCTGTTGGCGATTGAACCGAGGAACGAATCGATGAATTTTTTGTCTCAGTCTTGGTTGATCGACCGTCGCCATGCGTTACGAGCATTAGGTAGCTGCATATCCCTCCCTTTTCTCGAGTGCATGGTACCTTTGCGAGCCGCCGAGCAAGCTCCCTCGCCCCGGCGGAGCGCCTTTGTCTACTTGGCAAACGGTGTGCATTCGCTCAATTACCAAATCACCCAGTCGGGCAAGGATTACCAGTTTTCACGATCGCTCAAACCTTTGGAGAAGCACCGCAGTGTGATCACCCCGATCAGCGGATTGCATCACCCCGGTGCCTTAGGTCATCATCACAACTGCATCTCGGTATGGTTGACCGGTGGAAAGCTCGGTCCGTCGGATCGAAATACCGTATCGATCGACCAGCAGATGGCTGGAGTAACTGCCAAACACACACGGTATCCTTCGATGGAGATCGCACTGACGGGTGAATCGCTCAGTTGGACCCCTGATGGTGTCCGCTTGCCATCCATGCGGCGATGCAGCGAAATCTTCGCATCTCTTTTTGAGGAGCCCAAGGGGGGCACCACCGCGCAGCGCAAGGCTTTGCGCCGCAAGGGGAGCGTTCTGGATGCAAATCTATCCGAAGTACGTCGGCTCGAGGAAGCGATAGGAGCAGCCGACAAAGGACGGCTCGATCAGTACCTTACCTCGGTCCGAGAGGCTGAGATCCGCACCCGTCGAGCCGATGCGTGGCTCGACACCCCACTTCCGAAGATTGCCGAGAGCGATCGCCAACGGACCAATCGGGACATCGCTGCGACCCTTGCAGGTGAGTATTTCCGAACGGTCTACGACCTGATTGTCCTAGCGTTTCAAACCGACGTGACGCGCATCGCCACCTTCAGCCTCGGAGGAGAAGGGGACGCATTCTCGATTCCGGAGATCGGAATCACCGAGTCACGCCACCAACTGAGCCATCATGGAGGGGACCCAGGGTACATGGAGAAGCTGACCAAGTACGACACCTTTGCCATCGAGCAATTCAGCTATTTCCTCTCACGATTGCAGGAGGCCAAAGATCTCAACGGCCAACCGTTGCTCAACACAACCATGGCTCTCTTTGGCAGCGGCATGTGCTATGGTCACAGTCACGGTAATGCGAATCTCCCATTGGTTCTCGCTGGAGGATCCGATCTGGGTCTCAGGCACGGCCGTCACCTCGATTTCAATGAGGGTCATTTCCAAGGATACCAACTCGACAAGCCCGGCGAACACTACGCACTGTGCAGTCGCCCTGCAAATTCCGAAGCTCACATGAGCAATCTGCTATTGATGATGGCGCAGCGTATGGGCGTCGAGACCGACAAGTTTGGGGACAGCAATTCTGCGATCGATTTATGAAACCATTTTGCATCTTGAATTCACTGTTGAGCCTTTGCCTTGGTGCGTACTTGGTGTTAGCTCCCACGAGTTTTGCCGACGAACCGTTTCGACCTCAGGCCGGCAGCTTCCCACCGTTGGACAAGTCGCACAGCTATAAAGGGGAGTTGGTGTTTGTAGATCACGCCAATCGTCGAGGTAGTCTGCGGGTCGCCGGATCGGGTATGTTTTTCCGGAACGATCCCCATCCATTTGCGATGCTTCCCTATGGAGTTCTACGCTTCCGAGGTGGTCCGGCGGACCTAAGAGACATTCCGCTTGGGACCCTCTTGCATGTCCATGCCTTCTTGCCGCCCGACCCAAAGATATCCTCGGTGCCTGTTTTGCCCGTTGACAACAAGGACAAAGATGCCAATCACAATCGTGGCGCAGGGGTAGCACCGGCCGAGAATCATGTTCTGCTCATGGAGGACGAGCCGAGTCGGTGCATGCGTCAGGGTCTGATTTGGAGGTTGAGGGGCTTAGAGATTCAGAACAAGGAGGGGAAGATAACCGCCGTCTGCGAATCGAAACAGAGTCCAGATCCGAACGTATCCGAGCAAACGATGACCTTTGATGCTGCGACTCGCATCTGGCGGGGGCGAGAGGCTTTGTGCATCGATGATTTGATTGCCGAAGGTAGTTGGCCTTCCAACGGCAAGAAATCGCTCGATGGCCAAGTGGTCTTGCTGGGGATTACATGGAAACCCACGCCCGATGGCGTTTTCACTCGTTTTCATATTTCCGATATCTGGTGGGATGAAGCGTCGTTTCAGCGCGCAGCGGATCTTCAATCCGAGGTGCACCGAGCGTTCATCCGCAGTCGCTGGATGCCCGCATGGATCGATGAAGTGGAGTATGGCAAGTTTGGCCGAGCGACCGTGACGGCCACTTTGTTCGGAGGAATGGATGACGCCTTGTACAGTGATTTCAAGCAGGGTGTGCCGGCCATGATGAATGCGGTTGAAAATACTCTCAAGCACATTCATGGTGCGTATAGTCCAGCGCACATGGCATCGCGGGGTACGATCTTGGAAGTCCAAAAGGCTTCCGATGCCCCCCCGGTCGGTAGCAGTGGCGTTCAGATTCGTTTTGAAACAGACTTGGTGATCGAGGGGATTCGACCCGGGAGGATCGTGCGTGTTCGACCCAATTCTTGGCCGCAAGTCGATGTCCCTCGCGAGGAGTATCTCAACGACTCGAACGACATTGAGGAGCGATTTCCCAGTCCTGCGATCTTTCCGAAGTACTAGCAGATCGAGTACTGCGATAGCCGCCGCCAACGGCTTTGAAGTTGCGCTATTCGCATATTCGGAGTTTCAATCGATGTTTCCCCTGGCTTTTCGTACTCGTACTCCGCGTCAGCAGTACTCGTGCTCGTGCTCGAAGATACACCATCGAGTACGATAAAAGTCAAACCAGCGCAACTTCAAAAGCCAGCGGCGAGGAAGTCGCTATTGTGCACTGAGCACGAGCACGGCGAAATCCGATGCAAGGCACGAAACCCGTTTACGCTGAACGAATCCAGTCTGACGAAAACTCCACGAGGACCCGTTTTTGAATCTCATGGCAACGCTAAACTGAACGCCTCGAATCCCTCCTGTCTAAACCATAACCCGTTGCCCCATGTCGACCCGAGTTCTCATCGATCGATCGCTTGATAACCTTTCCAAATGCTGGCGATCCTTGGTACGGACGGACCTGATTTACAAGCTGCTGGCTTTTTGCCTTTTGTCTCCGTTTTTTACCCTTTTGTTGGGGTATGCGCTAGCTCTGAGCGGCAACCGAGTCTTAACCGATCTCGACATCGTGCATTTCCTAGCAGGCCCATTGGGCCTGTTCATCTCGGTGCTTCTGGGTGCCTTATGGCTTGGACTATTGGCCATCGAGCAAGCCTCGTTGTTGGGAGTCTTGGCCGCAGAAAGCCAAGGAAAGAAACTCGGACCGATCCCGGCTTTGCTGTTTGCTATCGCGCACAGTCCGACAATCCTCCAGCTCACTGGCCGATTGATCATCAAGACGGCCGCGATAGCTACCCCCTTTCTGCTGATAGCCGGCGCAATCTACTTTTTTGCTCTGGGGGATCACGATATCAATTTTTATCTGCATGCGTGGCCTTTGAAATTTCGGATCGCCATCGCATTCGGAATCGCCTTAGCCCTCGGCTTGATCGGTCTGTTCTTGCGATTTCTTTCATCTTGGTTTTTGGCTCTGCCGTTGATTCTCTTTGAACGGATGTCTGCCAAAGAGGCGCTCCGGGTCAGTTCTCAGAAAACTCTCGGCAATCGATTCAGGGTATTCTGGCGACTTGTGCTTTGGCTGCTCCTGATCTTGACCGCCCATTTTTTAGCGACCTGGGGCATCGGTCGGACCGCTGCTTGGTTGGTGCCAAGCTCCATTGGATCACTTGCCGTGCTGGCAGGTCGCGTCGGCTCGATGTTGGTCATCCTGGCGATTACCAGTATCGCTTTGAATGTTTTGGCTTCGATCAGTTTTGCGATCCTGCTGTTTGGATGTTTTCGGGAATTCTGCCCGGAATGGAGTCGATCGCTCGGCTCAACGAACTTGGATTCCTATTCCAAGCCTGCAGCCAGATATTTACTAACCAAATCACGTATGATTTCCGGAGGATTCATCGGGCTTCCCGCCGTGGCATTGATTGGGTTCTGGGCGGTCGAATCCTTGGAACTGACCGACCACACCCAGATCATGGCGCACCGAGGCTCGTCGAAGGCAGCCCCTGAAAATTCACTCGCTGCGATCCAACAGGCGATCGCGGATCGGTCCGATTGGGTCGAAATTGATGTTCAAGAGACCCTTGATGGCCAAGTCGTCGTGGTGCATGACAGCGACTTGATGAAACTAGCCAAAAGCCCTATCCGAAGTTTTCCAACGAGCGAGTCCCCACCCTTGAGGAAGTGCTCAATCTCTGCCGCGATCGCATCGGGGTTATCATCGAATTGAAGTACTATGGGCACAACCAACGGCTCGAACAGCGGGTCGTCGAATTGGTCGAACAGACTGGCATGACACGACAGGTCATGATCATGTCGTTGAAACCCGAGGGGATCAAGAAACTCAGAGCCCTACGTCCGGCGTGGAAGTGTGGTCTTTTGCTATCGGTAGCCGTCGGAGATCTAAAGACCGTCGATGCCGATTTTTTGGCCGTGAACGCAAAGTTCGCCTCTCGCGCCTTGGTCCAGCAAACCCACTCGGCTGGAAAACAGATCTTTGTTTGGACCGTCGACGAACCCGCAGCGATGTCGAGCTTAATGAATCGAGGGGTCGATGGTATTCTGACGAATCGACCCGAGATTGCCCGAAGGGTCATCGAAAGTCGCGCTCAGATGAGCCTTACCGAGCGACTGCTGACCGAGCTTGCAGCGATGCTTCGAGCCGACAAAAAGCAAATTCCCGAAGAACCCTAGTCCCAAGCCAACAAAAACAGTAGGTCGGCCTTCCTTCGGATCGGACAATCAAGAACCTCATGGCAAAAAAAATCCTATTCCTTCACGGTTGGCGCAGCGTACCGGGCGGGGTCAAATCGACCTATCTCAAAGACCACGGGTACGAGGTGATCGCACCGGTCCTCGATGACGAGGACTTTGAGGTCGCTCTAGCGACCGCACAAGCGCAGTTCGATCTCCACAAGCCCGAGGTGATTGTCGGTAGCTCTCGCGGGGGGGCGCTGGCGATGAACATCCAGAGTTCCGACGCGAAGTTGGTTTTGCTATGCCCCGCATGGAAAAAATGGGGTGTTGCCAAGACACTCAGGGCCGATTCGGTGATTCTCCACAGCCGGGCCGATGATGTCGTGGCGTTCTCGGATTCCGAGGAATTGGTCGCCTGTAGCGGGCTACCTTGCGAATCCCTCATCGAGATCGGAAACGATCACCGCTTGGCCGATGCTGCTTCGTTGTCCGTGATGCTATGGGTCTGCAATTTGTTCGCATCTGGACAAAAGCTCCCAGGTATTGAAGGGCAACACCCAAGCGATGGGGATGCCAGTTCTCATGAAGAAGCCAGCTATGTCTGCGATGCTTGCGGAGAGGAGATCGTCATCCCGCTGGACCTGACCGAAGGCTCGAGTCAGACTTATGTTGAGGACTGTCCTGTCTGCTGCCGAGCCAACACAATTCACGTTCAAATCGATGACCATGGGAACGCCCAAGTCTGGGCGGAACCTGAGCAAGACTACGACTGATGCGCAAAGTCGGCTAGGACTATCGATCCTAGAGCTAATTTCGCGCAGCGCCGCTCAAGAGCCCGACCATGGCTTGCCCCATGGCTTGGCCAACATCCATGTAGACTTCGGCTTTACCTCCGTAATGACCATTGCCGCTACCCCCTTGTGCCATCGGATGGGTATAGACGGTCGCAACATTCCCCCGGAACTCCGGATGCTTGCCTGCACTTCCATCGACGGCCAAATGGGCATCGAGGACCAAACCTCCCGGTCCGGTGCTACCCATGGCCGCTTCGCCTAACGTCCCGCAGACAAATTTTGCATTCGGTGCGTTGAACTCGTTGCGCAGCGCGTTGATGAATGCGACCAAGTTCTTTTCGTAATGGGCAGCGTGCCCGGCGTTACCCGCATCGCGCTCTCCTTGCCAAAAGAAGAATCCAGCTACTTCATAGTCTTTGGCATCCGGGTAGTGTTTGCCAAGATCCGCGAGCGCTCGTTTGGCATCCCCGATGTCGGTATCCCACTGCTTGCCTGCGTACCAATCGATCGGCTTTCCATTCTTATCCAGCCAGGGTGCAGGCTGGGTATTCAAGCCCAATTCAGGGTCCATGGGCCAATTCTCAGGTCTATCCTTGTAGCCGGCATAGACGAGCCGTTGCTCGTTGCCCGATTTGTCTTTGCTCAGAAACTCCGAGCGCGGACTTCCAGGTGGCAACAGATCCCAACCTAAGGCTCGGTTGCCGATGCAGCACTTGAGGATCAATACGGGTGCATCGATCGCATTGCCGAGTCGATGACCGATCCCATATTCCGGTCCGAGGTTCCCGCCTGCGACGCTCATCCATTCATTGCGCAGTGGGCCTTTTCCGGACATGTACTGAACATATCGGACATCTTTGCGCTCTACCCAAGCTCCTGAGTCATCGACCAGATAGGTGTACTTTTTCTTCTCCCTGACGGCATGCTCCAACGAGACCTCCCCTCCTTTGACTTTACCGAGTCCGACCATGTTCGATTGGCCCAACAAGAGAAACACCTGAACCGGCTTGGTCATATCGGCCGGTTTGCCATCGTGCCTTGGTATCGCCGTAGTCGTTTCTTGGGCATGCGTTTGGGCCACCGAGCCTTGTGCAAACGCCCAGAGACCAAGGACCACCATTCGAACAAAAAACATCGTCATCGAAGCAACTCCCGATAGGCACAGGTCACCGGATCAAAGGTTCCGGTAAGATGCGATTATACTGGATCTCAGCTACATCGATACTGAATCAACATATCACCGAAAAAACACCGAAACAACACCGAAACATCAGATCGACAGCCATGCGATTCCCGAAAGCGAGCGCGATCGAGCGTTCCGAAAACCTCCCTACCCAAAGATTTCCCAAATGCGTGCACCTCAAATAGTCCTGGGCTTTTTCCTGCTCCTGGGGCATCTTGGATGGGCGGAACTTGTCGCCCAAGACGTCCTCGTGGCGGACTTTGAAAGCGACACCTACGGAACCTGGAAAGTCACCGGAGAGGCCTTCGGACCGGGGCCGGCTCGTGGGAAGCTTCCCGGCCAAATGGCCGTCAGCGGCTTTCAAGGCGAGCGCTTGGTGAACTCGTTTTTTCAGGGTGACGACGCGACCGGATCGCTGACTTCGCCCGAATTCACGATCGATCGCAAGTTCCTTGTGTTTCTTCTCGGCGGGGGAAAGAGCAGCAAGCTTAGCCTTGACCTATGGATCGAGGGGCAAATGGTGCGCACCGCCACAGGGGCCAACGACCAACCTGGAGGTAGCGAGGAACTCTCGCAGCAGTTTTGGGATGTATCGCAGTGGGTTGGAAAAAAGGGAATCTTGCGGATCCTCGACGATGCCAAGGGTAGTTGGGGCCACATCAACGTCGACCACATTCTGCTGACCGACACAAAACCCAAAGAATTTTTGATCGATGCCGAACGGACCTTCAAGGCCACGGAGCGTTACTTGCATCTACCGATCAAGAATGGCGGTCCCAAGCGGGTCGTCACTTTACTTGTCGATGGACGCCGCACGGTTCGTAACGACATCGAACTGGCCGACGGAGAACCCGATTGGTGGGCACCGATGGATGTGAGTGCGTGGAGGGGACAGACACTGACCCTGCGAGTCGACAAATTGCGTGAGGACTCCACGGCGCTCGCACGGATCGAGCAGAGCGATGCGATCAAAAACATCGAAGATCTTTACCGTGAGCCCAAGCGGGGGCTGTTTCACTTTTCGCCCAAGCGTGGATGGAACAACGATCCGAATGGCTGCGTGTATTACAACGGAGAGTACCACCTTTTCTTCCAGCACAATCCTTACGGATGGTCCTGGGGAAATATGCACTGGGGACATGCTGTCAGCAAGGATCTAGTCCACTGGGAGGAGATTGGCGATGTGTTGCTGCCCGACGAGATGGGACCGATGTTCAGTGGCAGCGCGGTGGTCGACTCGAAGAATACCAGCGGATTTGGGAAAGATGGCCAAGCCCCTTTGGTCCTGATCTATACCGCTGCGGGGAACCCGACGGTCCAGGGAATCGCTTATAGCACCGACGGTCGTCATTTCACCAAGTATTCAGGAAACCCGGTGCTAGGGCAAGTTACAGGAGGGAACCGGGACCCGAAGGTGATTTGGGATGAAGCCACTCAACGATGGGTCATGGTTCTGTATGTCGAATGGCAAGGCAAGCACACGGTTCATTTTTTCAATTCACCGAACCTCAAGGACTGGACTCTGGCGAGCATCGTCAATGGCGATGCGCCCGGCTCTGGATTTCTTTACGAGTGCCCCGATTTTTTTCCGTTGCCTGTCGGTGGTCAGCCAGAGCGTACGAAGTGGGTGCTCCTTGGGGCGAACTCAGAGTATGCGATTGGGGATTTTGCATCAGGGCGATTTTTAGTGGACGCGACTCGGCTCAAGGGGCATCGAGGTAAAGGTTTTTACGCAGCGCAGAGTTTCAGCGATGTACCCGACTCACGGCGGATCCTCATCGGCTGGTGGCAAACCGAGACGAGCGGGATGCCTTTTAATCAAAGCATGTCTTTGCCCCTTGAACTCGGACTGATCCAAACCGACGATGGGCCTCGCATGACTTACGCACCGATCAAAGAACTGGAAAAGCTACGCGTCCGAAAGCACACGCTCGGCGAACTATCGCTCAAGCAAGGCGACAGCAATCCTTTGGAGTCCATTCGAAGCGAGCTCTTAGAGATCCGTACGGAAATCGAGCCCGGCGATGCAAAGCAAATCGTGATGAACTTGCGCGATGTGATGATCGAATACGATCCTATCGAGCAGGAGCTGAGCGTCGCCGGGCAGCGTGCATCAGCCCCGTTGAGGGACGGCAAGTTGCGGCTGACGATTTATCTCGACCGAACGGGGGTCGAAGTCTTTGCAAGCGACGGGCTATGTTACGTCCCGATGCCATTCCAGATGAATCCGGAGAATACGAAACTTTTCCTCGAAGTGCGTCAAGGGCAGGCCAAGATACTTTCGCTCGATGTGCATGAACTGCGGTCTGCTTGGATGGCCAAGTAGATTTCAGAACAAACAGACCGTAGGAGTTGATCGTGCGAGACAGGACCATACTTTTACCGGGACAAACAGGAACTTGGTTGAACGTCGATTTCGATCAGGTTCGCTCCTTGCTGGAGAAGCATGGGATTCGATGCGAGACGATGGAAGTGGACTTCAAGGACCTAGTCCCTTTACCGCCCTCAAAATCCAAGTACTCGATCGACTCCGAGCGTCATTGCCCGGACTATCTTCGGTACTACATGAGCTTGGTGACCACCGAGCACTGGCAAGACATTCCTGCTGCCGAAAGGCTTGAATGGATTTATCGCTACGGGGATAGTTTTCAAGAGCAAATCGATCGTCTCGCTTTGCAGATCCAGGATCGGATCGACGGAGTTGTGATTGTCCAAGGATATGAACCGTCGAATGCCTTCATCCGAGCCGCGGCGATTCGGCAGGGGATCGGCACTCTGGCACTCGAGAACACCATGCTTTCGGACCGGCTCATCTGGGATAGCGTCTCGGGGATCACCCCCAATCGCAACTTAGCGAAAAACTACTTTTGGAGATACTCCGAATTCGTCGAACCGAGCAAGGTGGAGGCCTACATAGGCAGCTTGATCACGAACACAGCGGTACTCAAGTCCTTGCAGCATACGACTCCCGTAGAACATCCATCTGGCGAAAAATCAACGATTGAGAACTCCGATAAAGATGTTTTGAAATCGATGAGCGGAAGGCCTTATTGCCTTTTTCTAGGTCAAGTTTACACCGACAGCTCGCTGGTGTTTGGGCTTGGGAATTGGAGGAATCCACTGGAACCACTTTTAAAGACCTACCGATGGTCACAGCGCAACGGATTGGATTTGGTCGTCAAATTGCATCCGAAAGAGGATCAGGGTCTGGCCCCAGGAACTCTTGAACCCTACGACCGGATGACTTGGAGAAAAATACAGGGTTCGGACCTGTTTCAAGAGTTTCTGCAGGACAGCCGAGTGAGCATCGACTACCGCAACGAGTGCAATACTTATGCATTGATCGAACGAGCGCATTGCGTTGCAACGATCAATTCGCAGTCGGGGCTCGAGGCGGCGATCCGGGGAAAGCCAGTACTGGTCCTGGGCGATGCGTTCTATTCGGGGTTGGGCTTTACCAACGATTGGAATTTCCCGGTACTCCTGGAGTCGCTCGGGCCCGACGACATGGTCAGCGACGTGGCGATGGCTCGTCGCTTCGGCTATATCTTTCTCGAGCTTTACTGTCGGAGAAAAACGCCGGAGGAAGTCGCTTCGTTGGTTCAAAGTACGATGGGTTCGATCACTCCTCCCAGGTCTGTATACCGGTGATCATTTTCTTGAGTTCCTCTCGGCGTTTTTCGAACAAGCCAAACACGAAGAGCATCGTCGCGCCGAGGATAATCCCGCAGACATACCATAGCCAGGTTTGTTCGAGATCTACAGCGGCATACCATAGGATGCTAAACATCGAAACGGCCAGGAACATCGAGCCTAGCCACAGCATCGAGCGGATGCGAGAGGCGATACCGAAGAGAATTCCTAAAATGGAAAACACAGCCAGGACGATCGGCAACCAGGGAGCTTTGGCGATCCCTTGGAGAAAGATCTCGCTGGTGGATGCAACGTAGATCGATCCGATCGAAGCGTAACGGATCGAGGCGAGCTGTGACGAGGTCAATCGATCTTTGAAGTATTGGCATGCTGCAAACACACAAAGAGCTGGCGGAATCACCCACAATTGGGGATGCTGAGCGAACGACAGATCCCTTTTGTGCAGCAACTGCCAGGACGCGAGATTGGCACAAACGATTGCCGCAGTGATGTAGATCGGTGAGGATCGCATGAAACCAAACATGCCATATCCAACCGCAGAAACTAGCATGGTCACGCCATGATCCACCTGCGAGGGGGCGATCCAGGGAGCGAGGATTGGCAAGAGTGGAAGCAGACTGCCGCTGTTGCGAAGCGGGTTTGCCAGTACAGCCCACCCGCGACGTTCGGCCCATTCTCCGACTCCCACTCCAGCGAATCCAAGCAGTACGGCGAGCATGGGCCAAATGCTTTGAAACCATCCACCGAATAGGTAGGGCATCGTAACTCGCAGATGAATGACCAGCATGAGCAAGATCGCTTGGGCACCGTACACATAGACCTCGCGGTATTTTTCGGACAAACCGAACGGATCTTTGCCCGGGAGAACCGCCGCGCCAAGGCACAATACGATCGAGATCGAAAAACTCACAAGGACACAAATCGTCGAATAGCTATCGAAAGGTTGCGAGCGCCCCGAATAGGACGATTCGATTTCAAAAAACACCGTAAAAGCACCGACGACGATCGATAGAGCGACGACCCATGGGCTTACGATCAAGCTCGCTTGTTCCCACTCCGATTTGCCACCGAGCCATTTGATCAAACCAAGTCCATACAAGCACGCCGTCAGGACCAGCGGGAGCGAAGCAACAGCGATCCGCGATACCCAAGCGGTTCCGGTGGGTTGAGCATGCCAGAACAATGCGATCGCATAGACGAGCCCCAGAGCTAAGGCGAACACGCGCATCGGAGCGGCCGATGCTCGGGGGGTTGCGTACCTTGCGATCAATCCGATCGCAAATGCCACCGCCATGATCGCATTGGCCGATAGGAATCGGAAATTCTGTGCCCCTTGGACGAATTGAGACAGCAATCCCAAAGAAGCGACGCCGAGGGCCAGTAACGCATTCATCGGAACGATCCACATCGAACGTGGTTTGTCCGGGGTCTTGAATCCCGCGAGCAAGCCGCTGAGTTCTTCTTGGATCCGTTCGCCGGATCGCCAGAGGAAGCTTGTGGCCAAGCAGTAGGCAGCTAAAACGATGGTCGCAAGCCACAAGAGAACCGAACCCGATGCACCCGTCCACTGCAGTAACCACACGGTGCTGCATAAACCCGCTAGGTAGATCACCGCATGTTCGTCCCTGGATCGTGGATTCCAAAAACCGGTGATGCCTCCGAAAAGACAAGCGGTAATCGCCAACGCAAACGAACCAGAATGCGGGACCATCCATTGGTTATTTCCGGGGGTGTTCAGCGATCGCAATAACCAGAAGGCGCTGATTGCAAACAGGCACCCGGTTGCCAGGATCAACGGAATACGCGACCTGCGTCCAAGTCCGCTTAGCGTCCCGACCGCAGACGAAATGGCTGCGATTGCGATCTGTAAATACATCGCATCGAGCATCTGGGCGCCAAATAGCCGAGGCAGGCTGAAAGCCATAAAACCTCCCAATTGTGCCAGGAGCAGGCTCCAGATCCAAGTCCAACGATCCGAATGGAACCAGGTCGTTGCGACGGACAATGCCCAAGCACCGCAAAGTATCGCCACAGGAACGATCCGCTCACCCAAACCCACCGGGTTCCATGGTCTGGAGTCAAAATAGAGTCGGAAGCTCATCCATACGGCGATCGCAAGTAGACTTCCTAGAACGAATCTGAGGCTGCCAGGCTTTTTGCTTAGTGCATCGGTACGGGTCGAATTCGCGATGACGGCAACTCCAGCGACGAGTAGGACAACGGCACTGGCGCCAAGCGATTCGGAGAGCGAGGAGAATAAAGGAGCGACCACACCCATACCCGCTGCCCCGGCCGCTGCGATCCAAGGTCCGATATCAACACTACGGTCTCGCTGAAATGCTTGTACAAAGTGCAGGAGTATAGCAACGAGAATTCCCAAAGCCCCCCAAACGAATCCTGATGTAAAGACGCTCAGCGTCAGAACCCCCAGAACGATTATTCCAAGTCCCGCGAGTGCGAACCCAGCGCTGATTTGACTCAATGCATTTTGCCAGCTTTTGCGTACCTCAGCGATCGGTTGACCTTGCCAATCGAGTGCGGATGCGGAACGAAGATCGTTTGCAGTGAGGGCTTGCCAAGCAAGGACGTAGATCGATGCCGTAAGCGACAGGATCGCACAGAGTCCGATCCATGACGGGATAAAGATGCCTTGGGCTTTCAGCAGCATCATGTAACCGGCTAGAGCGCTCAGCAGGAGAAATAATGCAGCGATGAATCCAAGGTAGGGGCTAGGTCGAGAAGCGGCCACGCCAATCAATCCGATGGAAACCAAGAGAATGGGAACGGCATACGAACCGGCTAAGCCCAGACTAGCAAAGAAGGTATCTGGGTTTGGACCCGTCAGAGGATGGACCATCACCGTCACGGCGATCTGCAGCAGGGCCCATGCCACCAGCGGCGAGATCAGCAGGGTCGAAGCGACGATCGGCATTTTGGAGTTTCCTGTATTTGAGTCTCCTGATTCCTTGAGCAGATACCACGGAAGGATCACGAGGACAGGAAGCGCGAGCACCAGGGTCGATCCCCAAACCACCCCGGACCATGGAGTCAATTCTGTTTGCAGCAGTACAGCACCCAATACGATCGCACCGATGATCAGCCATGGGGCTGCCGTATGGATCGAGAGGCTCGAAAAAAGAGAGTCGAAGCGATCGATAGACGCAGTGGCCGAAGGCTCGTTTTGCCGATCGATCCGCCGGATCCAGAAGCAAAGAGCCAGACAGCCCAAGAGGAACACGATCGTGGTGATCCATCGGAGGGCTGAGGCGACAGCGACACCCGACTCGGCCAGAGTCGCACAGGGGTACCAAAGTGAAATAGCGATTGCGAAAAACAGGTCCCATCGGGTGTTGCCCGAGGAGTCGTCGGTCTTTGTGAAGCGTGAGCCAAGGGTCCAGGTGGCCAAGAGCCCCAAGGTCCAGATCGCGAAGATCGGCGGCAAACCCCAGACTCGGTACTTGCTGCTGTCGCGTCCCCAGGAGGCTGCCGCATGGGGGAGGCCAGGGACCTCCAGAGCTTGTAGTTCTGGCACCATTCGCTCGCCTGTCACTCCGGCTTGGACGAACGAAACCGATTCCGTTTTTGAGATGAAATCTCGGGGTAGAACCTCTTGAGAAACCCCTGGCATCGCGCCGTAGGCCATAATCCCGAGAGTCAAAGCAGCGCCGGTACCTATCGCGATTCTCGCGACGCTCGAGTCATGCAGCCGCTTGATCGGTCCGGCGATCGCCAATGCGAACGCTCCAGTGTTTCGTCGCAGCAGTCCGTCGAGCAGCACAGCACCGAGGCCAAAGATAAAGAGGGTCAGCGCCGCGTACTGCAGAAACATCGGATGAGCGTAACCGAGCAACCAATTGGAGGGCTCGTTCGGCCACCAAGTCGAGGCGACCGATGCATGGATCACTCCCGCAAACGCGCTGGCCAACCCGACGATTTGAGCGATTTTCCAGAACGTGCCATCGCTTCGGAACCAAGCCAGAACAAACCACAGCAAGCTCGCTGACATCAACGGATTGAATCCGTCGGATCGGGATCGGGTTACCGCGATGAGTGTGAACACCAGAATGGAAAGCAACGAGGCGATCGATAGCGGCTGCATATCGCTTGCTGCATTCCCGAGAGCGTGCTGAACCATCAGGACGACAATCAAGGCGATAGAAACACTCAAGGAGCATGCGTAGATTCGGGTCGCGAAATCGAAGTCGGTCCAGCCGACGACGATCCACTGAAAGGCCGCTGAGGCCAAGAAAGCAATCGCTAGGGTCTCCAGCCAAGGAACGCGGCGCGCTCGACTCCATCCAAAAGCGACGGTGGCGTATACCAAATAGATCGCTGCCAAGCTTTCCGAATAGGCTTCCCTACCGAAGCCGAAGGCCGTCAGAAGAATCGTGCCAAATGTACCGCTGAGCATCGCCGAGCGAAGGAGTCCCAAAGAAAGGATCGGTTTGCCTAATCTGTTGAAGACTGCCGAAATCAACAGGCAGACCAGACTGTAGGCGACCCAGACGAATCCCGTCGTCGGCGTTGCTAGGGTTTCCAAGAGCTTTGGTACAGATCGGTTCATCCAGTCGATTTGTCCTTGGACACCGTACCAAGTCAGAACGAGCAATACACTTAGGACCACGCTGATTGGATAGACCAACTCAGCGCGTCGCAGACTCACGGCACTAACGGCAAGCAGAGCGAGCAGTCCACAACCCGTACCGATCATCAAGAGAGGGGCCGGCCAGGAGAACAGGATCGCAACACCGCTCAGGGCGATTGCCGAGGTTCCCACCAAGATCATCGGGATCAAGAGGCCAGAGGGTTTCTCCAAGCGTTTACCGACTTCCAAAGCAACAAACAAAGCTGGTGTAGCCAAGAGAGTCAGCAGCGGACTGAGCAAGCGAAACGCTTCCATCGGTTGGCCAGAACATTTCAGGAGTAAACCCAGAGCGAGTACGACCCCAAAGGTGTTCAATGCGAAGAAAACCAAGCTGGAACCATACCGCCCCATGGCACCGGTGATCAGCGGTCTTTTTCCCAAGGCGACTAGGAACGCATAGACCGCGATGAGCCCTAGCCCCCAGGCGTAAAGTACCGGTGTCGATGCACCTTGATCCACCGTACGACGAACCAGCAGGTTTGCGAATCCGAAAACGACGGGAGTGCAAGTAGTCAGTGCGATCGAGTTGGGAGTTAAAATCCTGGCGGCCAGGAATGCAAAGTAGCCGAGCATGGCCATCGAGAGCACCTCCCCGGCAACCGTTGGCCAATGCCACCCCATGCCCAGCGTAAACAGAGCAAAGGCCAGGAAATTCAAGGGCATTTGCATCATAGCAATCACGAGTATCCCTCGACTCGTCGTCGGCAATTTCCAGCGATGCCAAGCATAGAGGCCCAGGGCGAACGTTGTCACATTGATCCCAGTAAACACCGAGAACTTGAGCCATATGCGTGTGGCGATCTGATCCCAGAAACTGATCACCAACGCCGTCGAACAGCAGACGATCAACAACCCACCGAGGATCTCACCCCAGCGGATGTTGCTCTCTTCCATGAAGGTACTGAGAAGTTCAGTCCATTTCTTACTGGGTTGTTTGGTATCTAACTTCGATTGCGGCTTGGGATCGTCGCAGGTGCGATCCAACGCGTGGACCAAGCTTTCCGGGGATTGGGGGGGCATTGGCCCCGCAGTTCGGGTCGGGGGGACGATCGGAGGTCGAGGTTGATCTGGGGCGGCTGGCTTATCAAGCGGCCTCTGGGATACCTTTTCGGGCTGCATTTCGAGCGGCTTCTCGGGTGATATCTCAGAAGGTTTCGCAGTTGGTCTCGCCGCTGGTTTCACAGGTGGTTTTGCAAGCAGGGCGAGAACTTCGATTCCACGTTGCATCGTTGCCGGGTCGATGAGCTCGCGTTTCATGGCTGCCAGGAGCGCCTGCTTGCAGATCCGGTTGGCTTGCTCAAGGTTCGGGGGGATAGAGGTCCAGCCGCAATGCCGGCACGCTTTGTCATCGGGGTAGATCATCGCCTTGCATTTTTCGCAAGGTTTTTTCGAGGACTGGGAAAAGGGGTAGGCGATAACCACCCAGATCAAGTGTCCGACGAACGCCCAAAGGACAAACCCAATCAACGAAATGATGATCCAACCCATGAGGAATACTCCCGCACCGACGAAATGGCCAAAACCGGGGAATGACTCCCTGGTAGGCTAGATGCCTTCTTCATCCAACGATGACGCGAAAAATATTGAAAAGTCTAGGGCCAAGTCAAAAACCCCTGAAACAATTCGGAAAATCAACCGCCTGTGATCGCAATTCGGATCAAATTAAGGACGGTTGCGCAGCGGCAATGGCAGCGGGATTTGAATAATCCGAGCGCTTCTTAACGTTCGCGATAGGTGAACAAATTGCGAACCTTAAAGATTAAGCTTGTGAGAGTCAGGCATTGGATGCCTAGAAAACAGACAAAGAGGATCCGGAAAGAGGCTCTTTCGAATGAGGGGTCCTCGATCAGCCCGGTCAGGACTAAGAAGGCCAGGATGCAAGCGGTGGTCATGAGGATGACAAACCGTGTTCGGTAGAACAAGGCGCTTGCGGTGATCATCAAAGGATAGGCGACAAGCAGCAGACTTCGTGGTGGTCCGGCAGTGGCGATGAGCCAAGAAACGCAGAACAGATCGATCAGTCCCCAGAGGATTGCTGGCACGGTGGTATCTTTGCTTTGCAGGATCCAGCGTTGGAGCGGGAAGCAAATAAGGAGCCAGGTCAAGAGCACCGTGAGTTGAGTCGGTAGGTGGGCCAGAGAGTAACCCAAAAGGTGGGACATCAGCACGACGAGGATCACGACGCAAATAGCAACGGCGTGAGAAACAAGTCCGGGTTCTTGTTTCCACCATCGAATCCAACGGATCCAAGGTGATTTCGTCGGAGAGGACACCGCGCTGCCGTTGATCCAACGCTCAAGATCTTGCCCGAACTCTGCAGCGGTCGTATAGCGTTCGCTTGGAATTTTCTCCATGGCCCTCAAGCAGATCGTGTCGAGTTCGCGGTCGACTTGCCGATTGAGCCGCGATGGACGAACCGGCTGGCGGTCTTTGAGTTGGAGCATGATGTCGAAGTTTGTTGGTCCGACGAACGGTGGGCGGCCGACGAGCAAGCAGTAGAAAACGGCGCCGAGGGAGTAGATATCCGAGAGGCGCAAATCATGATCGTGATGGTATTGGATCTGCTCGGGGGCCATGTAGGAAGGTGTCCCTAGCATGGCACCGGTTTGGGTTAAATCCGATTCGGCATGCGTCGATTTCGCCAATCCGAAATCGATCAAAATTGGGGAGCCGTGCAGATCGATAAGAATATTGCTGGGCTTGATGTCGCGATGCGCGACGCCTTGGCCATGTGCGTATTGAAGTGCCTGAGTCAATTGATAAACGAGTTGTACCTTGGCTGCAATCGATAGCGTTGGAGAGCGAGCGAGCTCAAGCAATGGGCAACCTTCGACGAACGCCATGGTGTAATAGATCAAATTGTTTCGCTCGCCGATTTCGTAGATCGGAACGATTCCTGGATGGACCAACTGAGCTGCGATCTGAGCCTCGCGACGGAATCGAGCTATTTCGTTCCCATTGGCGAATTCGCCGGACCGAATGATTTTTAAAGCGACGATTCGATTGAGTTCTTTGTGTTTAGCGCGGTAGACAATCCCCATCCCTCCTCGGTCGACTTCGTCGAGGATTTCATAAGAGTCCCAGTCGGAAAGGAATCGTGTCGAATCTGAACTCTTCGAGCAGCTCATTTGGCGATGCAGCTCCCAGCATTCTGTGATCTCTTCGGCCCAACGGGGATTTTCTGAGATCAGCCTATGGATTTGGAGCGTCGCATGCTCGTCGACTTGGATCTCCAGAACCTTGGTGAGAATCTCTTCGAGTTCCATGATCTAAGCGGATTTCGACCGCAGGACCTTCATTCCACGATAGAGCAAGCTTGCGACGGCATCGGGTGATTTGTCCATCAGTTTTGCGATTTCTTCTAGGGGCTTGTCCTGCCAGTAACGCATCACGATCGCGCGGCGTTGCTCTTCGCTGAGCGACTCGATCAGCTCAGCGACTTTTTGATTCTCTTCGACTTGTCGCAGACCGTAAGAGGGACTCGCGTGGCTATCGTCGATCGCTAAGCCCATTCGCGAAGGGGAGGATGCGTCGAGTGGTCGTTCGAGCGCGATGTCTCTGCGGTCAGTGCGATAACGTCGCATCCAACCGAGGACAACATTCCTGAGAATCGATTTGAGCCAACCGGCTTTGGCCCCGTCGGAGTTCCCGCGATATTGCGATTGGGACTCGATCGCTTGGAGCATGGTTTGTTGAACCAGATCCGATGCGTCAACTTTCTTTCTCAGGTCCGAATAGAGCATCTCTTCGGCAAGTGCCCGAAGCAGTGGTCGGAAGCGTTGAAGATCGTCCTGGGGTTCCATACTCGACGACTTGGGCTTTCTAAGGGCATTTGGGTAGGAATTCCGAACCGGAAGTTAGTATAACCTCAGGACATGCTACTCGAAACAACCTATTTCTCATGCCTTAGCGGGTCTAGCCACGAGCCAAAGGGTCGGATTGGCATCAAGTCGGATAATCGGGCTGGCCGATAGGGACTCCAACGTTGAAAGAATCGAGAAAAAAGAAGCATTTCGAATGTCAAAAATCTATTCCCCTGGTCCGACCTCCAACAGCGTTCGCAGCTCCGATGGCCGGGTCCTGACGGCACCGGCAGACTGGTCACTTTTACCTCCGGGCGACGCGGCTTTGACACGTCGGGTCAAGGCCGATGGCGATCATTGGGTCGTCCAGGAAATCAAGGGGCGAAAGGCATTTTCCAAGGGGGTTTGGGCACCGGCATCGACGATCGAGCGAATCCAAAGGGATCTTGAGCAGGAGCGTTCGACGGAGAGCTTCGCCAAACGTAAGGAAGCCGACGCGAGACGTCGCGAGAAGACCCAGGTAGCTTATGTCGAGGATTTCACGCAAGCTGTTTTTGATTTCCTTGCCTTTGCTCCATGCCATGAACCGATCGCCAAGCGACTTGCGCAATGGGTCGCCGACCATGCGACCCCCGTAGGAAGTGGAACGGTGGCCCGCACCAAGCGGATTCCGGTCGAGCAGCGAGCCGAGGCGGCTGTGATTGCTTGGATGCGTCATCAAACAACTGGATACGATTCGATGGTCATCCCTCGAGTCAAGGGGAAGCGTCGCGAGGTGCGGAGGATGCTTGCGCAGCGTTCAAAAGAGCTACTTGCTCGCTACCGCAAGGGGGAGATCATTGATGCGAATTGCCCATTGGCGATCGCTTTAGCGAAACCTCGTTCATAGAGTCGTAAAGAAATAAACGCAAGGACGCAAAGGCGCAAAGACGCGGGGGAAGAAGAACGCAGAGGCACGAATGCAGTGGTTTAGCGTAAAGAGGATAGGGGATCTCCCGCAGAGATCCACTACGGGAGGGCGCTGAAGCGAGGACGGAACGGATCCGTGAGGTTTTAGCTACTTGTCGCTCGCGGGTTTCTTGTTCAGAAACGGGACCGGTCTGAGTTCGACTTGTTTGACCGATTGCAAATAGTCGAGCGTCTCTTTGGACTTTTCTCCACCTACTTGCGCGTGGAAATGCAGACTGAAACCATGCGGCCCCTTGGCATCGATCAACGCGGGCTGCAATGCAAGGAAACTCCGAATCGCTTCGGTCTGGCCTTGCATGGCCGCGCAAAACAAATCGATCCTCGCTCCACGACTGAGCAAAAACTCCACAATGTCGTGACGGCCCATGTGGGACGCTCCCCCGAGGGCAGTCTCCCAATCCCCAGCCCCCCAATCGATCGAGGATTGGATCAACCCCGGTTCACGCTCCAAGAGCTTCTTGGTCATCTCCAAATCCGAGTGCGCATAAATAATGAAGTCCTGAGCCAGGAGCCGATTGACTTGCGGCTTTTTCCACGATGGCTTGAACGAAGGTGGTTCGTAGTCTCTCTCGAATGGACTTTCGGTCGGTCCACTCTCGGGCTTGGCAGTCACTGCTGGACTCGCTGGGTCTTGAGCCATGAGCCTTTGGCCCTGAGCATCCAAAAGCCCCGCCCCTAGAGCGGTGCCTGCAGTAAAACTCGCTGCCGATGCAAAAAACGATCGTCTCGGAATCGATGGATTGGACTGGTCGGAAAAATGATTCATGGTGCTCGAAGAAATCTATGAGTTTGTAAATCAGAACTTTCGCATTTAGCGAATCGCGTACAGTGTGTCGCCCCGCCGGATCAATAGCGTATCGCCCGCCTTGACCGCAGCATAGAGAACCGCTCCGCCCCCTGCGGCGGGCGTTTCGGAAGCCGCATCATCCCAAGTCGTGCAGGAGGCCAGCTCGCTTGCGTTGGATAAATCGATGATCGAAGTTGTCCCCTTTTGGCCAAAAAGGTAGAGATTTTCTGCTGTCGCTAACGGTGGCGCCCAAACACTCCCGGCCGAAACCCGCTCGGCCGAAAGCTGCTTGCCGGTCGCCAACTCCAGTTGATACAGCACTCCTGTGCGATTGACGATCCAAACCTTGTCGGCCGCGACGATCGGACTACCGAAGCTACAGGTAGCCTTTTCTGCTCGCCAAACATAATCCACGGTGAACTTGCCATCACCTTTCGGCTTGACCTCGATCAGACCATTGGACGCTGCCGCTTTGCCTGCCGACTGCTCACCTCGACCATCCGAAGCACCTAGGAGAAAGCGGCCCTCAGAAACCGGGATGGGGGTGCAGGTGGTATTGTTCGAAACGTCGGTAAACTCCCAGAGTTTTTCGCCGTTGGCAACATCGTAACCAACAATCTTGCCACTGGCACTGCATACCAGATGGGTTCTGCCCGCTACGCTCAGACGCCTTGGACTGCTCCAACCCGACGAACCGACTCCGACGGATTTCCAGACCATCTCGCCAGTTTGTTTGCTCAGGGCGAGCACATAAGGATCCTGCTCGCGCTCGACCCAAACATAGACATTCGCGTCGTCATGCTCGAGCGAAGCGGCTAGTCCATGACGGGCTTTGATCGGTCCATACATATCGACCAAATTCTTTTCCCACAGAAGCTTGCCGTCGAATGCGAAGGCCGCCACGAGGCCGCCTTCAAAGCTGACTACAAGACGTTGGCCGTCGATCACCGGGCTCGGCGCAGCACGGCTGACATAGCTGTTGTTCTCCTCGGGAGTTGGGTTTTTCATGTCCTTTTGCCAACGCTTGGTTCCGTCGGCCAACGCATAAGCCGCAACGTGGCAGGTTTCTTTGTTCTTACCACTTGTAGAGGTCACAAAAACTTGGTCGCCTGCGACCACAGGCGTGGATTGACCGTAGCCTTCGATGGAGGTTTTCCAAGCCACATTTTCACCCTGTGCATTCCATGTTTTGGGCAAACTTGGGACAATCAATCGGCCTCCGTTTTGAAAGCCATTCCATGTTTCTTCGGCATGAGCCAACTGCGCGGAGCCCAACGCGGCAGAAAGACCGGAAACCGCAAGAGGGGCGAGGATAAGCCAAGCGGATCGTTTTTTGGATGAAATCATTGTTCCTTCGATTCCTATTTTGCTTTGTTTTTATCTTTTGTTTTTGGTTTTTGGGTTGCTCAAGCAGACCTAGTTGTGCAAGTAATGACGCTTGCGATGCCGCAGGACATTCACCCTTTGAAATCGGACACGAGATCTATGGGATGGTAAACCGACTATAGTATAGCAGCAAGAGAATCGTCTCGAGACGCACAGGCCATCTGTTGGGCGATGAATGAACTGAAATCAGCTACGACTCCCACCCTTACTCCGATTCCCATCGATGCGAACCCTCTCAAATCCGACGATGCATTCTGCGAACTTGCTCCTCGGGGGACTGCTCCTCGGGGGACTATGCTTAGTCGTTTTACCGCTTGGATCTGTCGTCGGGTCAGAACCCGAAACACCATCGGTTCGTGAAATCACTAAGCCAGAGTCCCTTCAGAGCGCGCGTCAATCCGGTCGAAACAATTCACGTATGCTTCGTCAAAGGGACTCGGCGGGAGGGACTGCGGCTGCCGAAGCTTCAGGGATCCCCGAAGCGAACTTAGACGATTTCCAACGATTCGTCTCTCCGATCCTGAATCAAAGTTGCCTTCCATGCCATGGCCCACTAAGGTCCGAGGGTCAACTGCGCATCGATGCATTGTCCCCGGATCTGATTCAAGGAGCCGACTCGGAGAAGTGGCGTGAAGTCTACAACGCGGTAGGCAACTCGGAGATGCCGCCTGAGGATGAGCCTGCTTGCCAACTGAGCGACGAGGATCGAGTAAGGATCATCGACTGGATCAGCCAGGAGTTGAGCAAGGCACCGATTGCCGTTCGGGACAAAACCCAGTCTTCGTCATTTCGAAGGATGACCAAATACGAGTACCGCAATGCCCTCGAGGACTTGCTTTCCGTTTCCCTCTCGACGACGAATCGTTTGCCTCAAGAAGTCGCCTCCGAGGACGGCTTCAAAAACAGTTCCGCATTGCTCCAGATGTCGGCCATGCAATTCGAGACGCATCGCGATATAGGGCTGGATGCTCTGCATCGAGCGATCGTACTTGGGGATCGCCCCGAGCCGGTGCGTTATCGCATCTCGATGCTCGATCAAATCGGAAAGCCACCATCGAAAAAGAAGAAGCCCAAGGACAGTGAGTTCTTTGACAAAGACGACAGCGATTACGACAAGAAACGCCGAGGTCGAGTTTTGCTCAACTTGGAAACCGGACAGGGGATCGCATTCCAGGAAGGCTCGGCAAGCCCGATTGCCGAACCCTCAGAGGAAAAGCCCACCGAAGAGGAGCTTGGTGCGGTTTCCCCGGTCGTTCTTGTTCTGCCCGCTTCCAACGAAGTGAAATGGAATCTTGATCGGTTTTTGCCTGACGAAGGGACCATGCGGGTGAGGATCCGCGTCGGGAGGTCCAATAGCAACCCTCAGCAGCATGCGGCCTTGCGATTAATCTTCAGCGCCCATACCAGCAACGACGCGAACTTTTCCCAAGTCATCAGCCAACACGACATCCCTGTGATAGCTTCGGCCGACAAGCCCGAGTGCATCTGCTTCGATATCCAGTTGCAGGACATCCAACGCAATCCGTTCCGAAAACTCGCGACGACCTTCCCACGACGCGACGAGTTCCTATCGATTCGAAACGTGTCGAATGCCAAGGGCCAGGACGACCCTCTGTGCGTATGGATCAACGACATCGAGATCACCGCCCCCTACTATGAGAGCTGGCCTCCGAAATCCCATACAGACATCTTCCTGCCGAGCAACAGCTATGCCGATGAGGCCGTCTACGGACGAGAGGTCTTATCGAAGTTCCTACGGAGGGCTTGGCGGCGTTCGGTGAGCCCCGCGGAGCTCGAGCCGTTCATGGAGCTTTTTTCAAAGTATCGACCGGAGTTTTCCAGTTTCGAAGCTGCCATGACCGAAGTGCTCGCCGCTGGACTTGCCTCTCCTGAGTTTCTTTACATCACTCAAAGAGACGCTTCGACCGGGGACCCAGCGGGCCAGCAGACCATCAGCCTTATCGAACTGGCGAGCCGACTCTCGTTCTTCCTCTGGTCGAGCATCCCCGACGAAGAACTCCTGGACCTTGCCGAACAAGGAAGCCTGGCCAATCCGAGCGTCCTGAAAGAGCAAGTCATTCGGATGCTTGCCGATCCGAGATCGAGCCGATTGGCCGAAACGTTTGTCCCTCAATGGCTAGGAACCGACGGTCTCGACAGCGTGACCCATATCACCGACGGATCTCTCAAAGAATCGATGCGGGAAGAACCGATCGCGTTTTTCAGAGAAGTCCTCAGCAGCAATTCAAGCTGCTTGGACTTCATCCATTCGCCCTATGTGGTCATCAACGAAACGCTGGCCAACCACTACCGAATCGCCGGGGTCAGCGGTCCTGAATTCAGAAAGGTAGCTCTCGAGGAGTCGGCCCATCGCGGCGGAATTTTGACCAATGCGGCGGTCCTAGCGATGAACTCCGATGGGAAAGATTCCCATCCCCTCAAGCGGGGCGTATGGATGCTCAAACGCATCCTTCAGGACCCTCCACCACCCCCTCCTCCGAATGTTCCCGAAGTGGACCTGACCGACCCTGAAATTCTAAAAATGAGTTTAAAAGATAGGATTGCAGACCATCGAAACAAACCTGCATGCGTTTCTTGCCATGCGAAAATCGATCCGTGGGGAATCGCCTTTGAAAACTTCGATGCGATGGGCAAATTCCGCACAGAGATCCAGGGCCAACCGATCGACGCGAAATCCCTCTTGTTGAACAAACAAGAACTGGATGGGATCGAAGGACTCAAACGCTTCCTGCTAGTGCATCGGCAAGATCAACTTTGCCGCTCGATGGTCGATAAGCTCTGTGGTTATGCGTTAGGTCGACCGATGACCAGCGCCGATAGGGCCCAGGTCGACCGAATTACCCTTGAGTTTCGCAAACAGGACGATCGCTTGGGGGATCTGATCCAACTGATCGTCAGCAGCAACCTATTCAAGTCTCGATAGGAAATAGGAATTGGCAATGAGTCGAAAGAACGCTTTATGGAAACGCCGACAGTTTCTACAAGGGACCGGACTTGCCCTGTCCCTTCCATGGCTTGAAACTTATGCCAAAACGCACCGAGTCGAGTCTCAGACCCCTCGGCGATTCGTGAGCATCTACCATCCCGATGGGGTCGGTTTACCACTCAAGACCGATCCGGCTTGGAAGGACTGGAGTTGGTTCCCTCGGGGTGGCGAACGGGACTTTGAACTGACCAAGGTGCTCGATGTGCTAGAGCCATTGCGCAACGATATCACGATCTACTCAGGCCTATCTCACCCCGCTGCGCGCACCGTGCATGGCCACTCCAACGCCGACCAATATCTCACGGGTGCGACCATCGGCGGCCATGGACCTTACAAGAATACGGTTTCTGTCGATCAAGTTTACGCGATGCATATTGGTGAAGCGACCCGACACGCTTCTCTTGTGCTCTCGACCAACGGTGGGATCGGAGGCCCTCGCGGCGCGCAGACTCAATCGTTCAACAGCGAAGGTCGGCCGATTCCAGCGATGAATAAACCCAAAGATGTCTTCGATATGCTCTTTGTGACAAGCAACAAAGATGCCGCAGCGCGATTGGCTCGCAGCAAAAGCGCTCTGGACCTTCTGATCGCCAACACAAAAGCCTTGAATCGCGAGCTTTCGAGCCACGACCAACAAACACTCCAGCAATACCTCGACGCGGTCCGCGATACCGAGGTCAAATTGACGAAGGCTCAAAAGTGGATCGACACGCCATTTCCGACCGTCGATACAAAATACCTGACTCTCGATGCCGAGCCCAAAGAAGCCCGTCTCTACTTCCAAACCATGTACGAGCTGATCTACCTGGCGTTTTTGAGCGATTCGACGCGCGTTGCGACTTTCCAATTGGGGCGCGAGAACGGGGAAGGCCCCCATGACTTGCTCTCGTTGGCCGTTGGACTTGGGCCTGCTCACGGCCTGACCCACGCGGTAAAACAACCAGACGGTTGGAAAAACCTAGGGACCTACAACCGCTACCAGGTCGAGGAGTTCTCGCGATTCCTCCACAGGCTCAAGGAAACTTCAGAGCCCTCGGGTGATGGCAATATGCTCGATAACACCTTTGCCATGCACGGATCTGCTTCAAGCAGTTTCCACCTGTCTCGCAACTATCCCATCCTCTCGGCGGGTGGAAAGAACTTTGGTTTTTCCAACGGACGGTATTTGAAATTCGGTAAGGGGAACGAAGACAACCAAGCTGGTGCCGGGATCGATACCGATTCGGGCTGGCAGGGCAAGGTCGAAGTCGAAGAGCTACCGTTGTCCCAAATGTTCGTCACCGTGCTCCAGAGGCTCGGCGTCGAGACCGACTCGTTCGGGGGCGTGCAAGGCACATTGACGGGCCTCTAACGATCCGAACTTAGGCTCACTTTGCTTTGGGTGCCGCAGCGAATTTCTCTGCGGAGAGCTTCATTACTTTTCCATTCTCCAAGAGTACCCAGCAACCGTCGGCGTCCATGGTTTTTTGGTGCGCGATGATCCGCTCACCGCCATCGGCAAGACCAGAACCCCAGAAGTAAACCAGTTCGCCGTTGATCAGGTACTCGGCAGCAACCGGTGCCATGGGTTCAAGCGGCATGAAGGCTGCGACATCCTTAGGCGGTTGCAGGTTGTCTGTAGGCAGGTTCTTGAGGAACTGGTGGAAGTCCTCCAAAGCGCCACGAAGGGGTTGCTCGACCGGCCCGGATTTTGTTCCGCCGCAACCTATTGCGGTCAACGCCAGACATCCGAACCAGCAGATCAGAGCAAACTCGCGTCGGAAAATCGTTTGGGAGAACATAGGATGACTAGCACTTTTTAGAGTAGCAAAGCAAAGAGCAGCCGAGCAAAAAGCTCGACGATCGGCTCTTCAAAAAAAGGGGAGGCTGATACGCTCAGCCAAAGGGTACATGGGCTGGAATCCAGGAGGGGCAGGGGAGAGCCAATATTTCAAGCATATCAAGCATGCTCCCTCCCGTGGCCTAAAGCCACGGGAGGTGCAATTCATAGATTGCTTGCGATGTGTCGCAAGGACTCTACCCGAGAACTACTCTTCGATCGCGACGGTTTCACCCCCGGCGCGTGTCCCGGCAGCATACCAAACCTCGAACGATGTCGATTCGCTGACGTATCGGACCGAGCCATCGACAAAGCAACTGTTCACACCGCCGGAATGGTAGCTGCTGGCGCCGATATGAGCGCGTCGGAACGAGGCATCTCCACAGGTGTACTGCTGCGTCAAAGGGTTGTTCACGTTGCGGTTCCAGTTGATTGGAAGAGTATGCGAATAGAGGGTGTTGTGGTTGATGCCCCCTCGATAGTACTGCAATCCAACATAGTTGATCCGAGTACCGGCGGTGCTACCGGCTCGGCAACCGGGGTCATTTCGCCCGTCGATCAATCCAACGCCTTGGGAGATGTCTCCCGAGGCTCGATTGGTCGTGTAGTTGACCACCGAGGTATCCCCAAATTTCCGCATCACTTCAGTGAAAATCGCGGTGTTGCTCGTTCCATCGCGCACCGAAGCCATCTTGATCCCCTTGGGGGTCTGATTCAGAGCAACGCTGCTAAAGTTGCCATTGAAAATTCCCCCTCGGTCATCCAGGACGCGGCAATCAGCAACCCCGCCGATGCTACCGAAGTAGCTCAAGCGACCGACGGTCACTCCGCTGGCAGTGAACTGAGCATCGGAAGGGTCCGAGGGGCAAAGAAAGGTCGGGACGTCTTGCTGACGGGCAGCTAGATTTCTTGCATGCGTATTGACATCCAAGGTAAAGTCGAACTGATTGAACTTGGTCGATTGCTCGAGGAACGTCAAGACGATGGTCGTCCAAGCCGGACGGCTCGTCGCGGCAGTCGTCGATGCTCGCGTCCATTCTCCGGGGGGAAGCGATTTATAGGCCGACTCAAAGTTTTGAGCTCCTAGGCCTAATTGCTTGAGATTGTTGCTACAGCTCATCCTCCGAGCCGCCTCGCGGGCCGCCTGAACAGCCGGCAAGAGCAAGCCGACCAGTACGCCGATGATCGCGATGACCACCAGCAATTCGACAAGCGTAAAACCCCTTTTCGTGGTTTTCATCAAAAGTCCCTCAACACCATAAAAAATTAAAAAAACAACCCTGATACGGGCTCTCCGGGGGATCGAACGAATCCCCAGGCTATACAAATAATCCTAATGGCGTGAATCTGACAAGTCAACCGAAAGCAAGGGAGGAGAATCACCCTCTGCCTTTGAGCTAAGAGAGAGTTAAACCCCGTTAGACCCAAAACAAGGGCTACTGTTTGTGCGCTGTAACCAAGAATCCCAGCCGAAAAAACGCCGAAAAACCGAGATGAAAATCACAAAACCGTAATCTTAATGGCCCATCAGGCCGAATCGCTCAAGTGTACCTCGGAGAACGTCCAGCTCTGCTGGCTCGAGAGCCGTCATCGGCAGGCGAAGCTCCCCGGTATCGCGTCGAAGGAGCATCATGGCAGCTTTGACCGGAATTGGATTGGTTGCCAACGAGAGCATATCCCTACAAAGCGGGAAGAGCTTGTGGTGCCATTTGGCTGCCAGGACGAAATCGCCGTCCAAAGCCGCCTTGACCATCGCCAGCAGATCTCCTGGAACGATGTTGCCAGCCACCGAAATGACCCCTTGGGCTCCGATGCTCATCATCGGCAAGGTCAACGAGTCATCGCCGCTGAGGACCGTCAGGTTCGTTGTGTTGAGGATTTGAGAGCACTGATCGAGCGATCCGGTGGCTTCCTTGACCATCGTGATGTTCGGAATATCCGCAAGCTTGGCAATCGTCTCGGGCTCGATATTCTTGGCAGAACGGCCAGGAATGTTGTAGACACAGTGGGGGATGCCGACTTCCGAGGCGATCGCTTTGAAGTGCTCGTAGAAGCCTCGTTGGGTGGGTTTGTTGTAGTACGGAGCGACTTGCAAGGATGCATCTGCACCTTCCTTGGCTGCCCAACGGGTCAAACGCAGGGCTTCTGCCGTGCAGTTGCTGCCGGTTCCAGCCATGACTTTGCAACGGCCGCGAGCCGCTTGGATGACTTCGCTGATGACGCGCTCATGCTCGTCGTGGGATAGAGTTGGCGACTCCCCTGTAGTTCCTACGGGGACCAGGAAAGTCACCCCGGAGCTGATCTGGAAATCGATCTGTTCCTGGAGCCGTTTGATATCGAGTTTACCGTCGCGAAACGGAGTGACTATCGCAACTCCAACGCCCGCAAAATCGCTTCCCTTGCGAGAACCCATGAGCTGATTTGCCTTTAGCTACTGATCCTGAGTTTACCGCGAGCTTGGGCCAACGCCCGCTCTTTGACGCTGCGTGTTTGAGGCGTATTTGCGACCATTTCGGTGGCCTTTTGCAATTCTTCCTCGGCGCTTTTTCGATCGATCTGCTCGGGTTTGAGCAACCGGTTCGTCAGTACATAGACTCCATCGCGAGTCACCTGAACGAACCCTCCCTCGACAAACCAGGATTGCTCGCCAGTGGCCGACTGGAGTTTGAGCAAACCGAACCCGATCCGTCCGACCATCGGTGCGCGGCCCGGCAGAATACCCAACTCACCGTCGTACATCGGAAGTTTGAGCGATTCGCATTGAGCATCGAGCTCCGTTCTTTCCGGAGTCACGACGATGCAATGGACAGATGTGTCTGAACTCATGGTTATTTCTTCCCTTGCTCAGCCATCTTCTTGGCCTGTGCTTCGACTTGCTCGATCGCCCCGACGTACATGAAGGCGGACTCTGGCAAATGATCCCACTTGCCGTCGCAGATTTCTTCGAAGCTTCGGATGGTGTCTGCCAGCGACGTGATTTCTCCAGCTTTGCCGGTGAAGACTTCGGCGACCAAGAACGGTTGGGACAAGAAGCGTTCGATACGTCGGGCGCGACGCACGACTGTCTTGTCTTCCTCGCTCAATTCGTCAACACCGAGAATCGCGATGATGTCTTGGAGTTCCCGATACCTTTGGAGGGTGCGCTGAACGCGTCGGGCGATGTTGTAGTGCCGTTGACCGACAACCGCAGGATCGAGAATCCGCGAGTTGGACGCCAGTGGATCGATCGCAGGGTAAATACCTTTTTCGGAGATGGATCGCTCGAGGTAGATAAACGCATCGAGCTGACCGAAAGCGGTCGCCGGGGCAGGGTCGGTCGGATCGTCAGCGGGAACATAAACGGCTTGCACCGAAGTGATCGCCCCGCGTTTGGTCGAAGTGATCCGTTCTTGCAAGGCACCCATTTCGGTGGCAAGTGTCGGTTGATAACCCACCGCAGAGGGCATCCGACCCAAGAGTGCGGAAACCTCCGAACCGGCTTGGGAGAATCGGAAAATGTTGTCGACGAACAACAGCGTGTCCTTTCCGGTCGTATCGCGGAAATACTCGGCCATCGTAAGAGCCGATAGGGCAACGCGTAGACGCGACCCAGGTGGCTCGTTCATCTGTCCGAAAACCATGCATGTCTGCTCGATAACCTTGCGTCCGGTCGTGCCGATCTCAGTCTCTTGCATTTCGAGCCAAAGGTCGGTCCCTTCACGGGTCCTTTCTCCAACTCCTGCGAAAACCGAGTAACCGCCGTGGGAACTAGCAACACGGGCGATGAGTTCTTGGAGAATAACGGTCTTTCCGAGTCCCGCTCCACCGAACAGACCGGCCTTACCACCTCGAACGAACGGGGTGAGCAAATCGATGACTTTGATACCGGTTTCGAAGACCTCGGTGTTGGTCGAGAGTTCCGACAAGGCTGGTGCTTTGCGGTGAATTGGCCAAGATGTGTCGGCTTTGACCTCACCTCGCTGATCGATGGGCTCACCGAGCACGTTGAAGACCCGGCCGAGGGTGCCTTCGCCGACAGGAACCGTTACAGGAGTCCCGGTATCGACGCAATCAAGGCCCCGCATCAGACCATCGGTGCTACCCAAAGCCACGCAGCGAACTTTACCGCCGCCAAGGTGCTGTTGGACTTCACCCGTAAGGTTGATTTCAACCCCTTTTTTGCTGCTGACGACTTTCACCGCGTTATAAATCGGTGGCAAGCCATCGGCTGGGAATTCGGCGTCGAAGGTCGAGCCAATGACCTGACTGATTTTACCAACACCTTTGGTGGTCGAGACGCTCATGATCTTCTCTGCGCTATGTGTCTAAAAAAAGGTATGTGTTGAAAAAGTTTTCAATGAAAAGTTATCTAATCAACGCGTCGCAGGAACCGTCGGATTCGCACAACGCTGTACCACCCCAGCGGTTTAACCGCCGAGATTTTAACCGAGGGCTTCAACCCCTCCGATGATTTCCATGATCTCTTGGGTGATCTTGCTCTGTCGGGCACGGTTGTACGTTCGCGACAATCCCTTGATGATGTCCCCTGCATTTTCCGTCGCGCTTTTCATAGCGACCATCCGTGCGATTTGCTCGCTGACGGCCGCATCCAAAAAGCACTTGAACAGCCTAGCTCGGAAACTTGCCGGTACGACTTCCTGGAGAATCGCCGAGGCGTTGGGCAGAAATTCGTAATCGTCACGCACCTTGTTCTCTTGACCGGTGCTTTGGGTTTCAGTGCTGGAACTCACGGTAGCCGGGGAACTGACGTCGAGTCCGGCAAACGGGAGCAAGGTCTCAACAACAGGGACTTGTTTGGAACTGCTAATAAATCGCGTGTAGGCCACGTCGACGCGATCGACTTGACCCGATACGAAACGATAAATCAGCTCGTCGGCAATCTTGGCAACGGCGTCAAAGCTCGGCTGGTCATCGAATTCCGTGTAGGTCTTTTCGATGGGGATGCCGGCATAACGAAAGGCTGAAATCCCTCGCTTGCCGCTGACGGAGGTTTGCCCCGCATCGGCTTGCTCTTGGATTTCGCTTCGGCGTTGGGCCGCAACGCGTACGAGCGAACCGTTGTACCCGCCGCACAAGCCACGGTTGGCCGTGAGCACAAGGATATCGACGGCCTTGACCGTATCGTGGGCTACGAGCAACGGATGAGATACACTCGCACCGCTATTGGCCAAATCTTGTACGATCTGGGTAATACGCTTGGTGTAGTCGGTCGCAGCCGCCGCGCGGTCCATCGCTTTTTTAAAGCGGGCCGTCGCAATGAGCTCCATCGTCCGGGTGATCTTGCGAATATTCCGGACGCTCTTTCGACGTTTATCGAGTTGACGAATGTTTGCCATTGCCAGTGATTTCCTCGTCTAGGGTTACGCTCGGAAGGTCGCTTTGAAGGCGCTGATCGTCGACTTGATCATCTCTTCGACTTCAGGAGTCAAATCGGCGACATCACTGATCTTCTGGAGAACATCCCCTTTTCGATCCCTCAAGAAATCCAGAAGCCCGGTTTCGAACTCGCGAACCTTCGCAACTGGGATATCATCGAGATGTCCACGGGTACCGGCGTAGATGCTGACAATCTGCTCGGCAACACTCATGGGCTGGAATTGCGGCTGCTTGAGCAATTCGACCATGCGGTAACCACGATCCAATTTGGCTTGCGTTGCCGGATCGAGTTCAGTCCCGAGTTGCGCGAAGGCTTCCAACTCGCGAAACGCAGCCAAGTCCAATCGCAAACCGCCGGCAACCTTCTTCATCGCCTTGATCTGGGCATTTCCACCCACGCGCGATACCGAAATACCGACGTTCATCGCAGGTCGAATACCGGCGAAGAACAAGTCAGGTTGAAGGTAAATCTGACCGTCCGTGATCGAAATCACATTCGTGGGAATGTACGCCGAAACTTCCCCTTCGAGGGTTTCGATGATCGGAAGACTCGTCAAAGAGCCACTTCCAAGAGCCTTCGAGAGTTTTGCCGAACGCTCAAGCAGTCGACTGTGGCAGTAAAACACGTCCCCAGGGAACGCTTCGCGTCCTGGTGGGCGTCGCATGAGCAAGCTCAATTGACGATAAGCGACGGCTTGCTTGCTCAAGTCATCGTAGACGATCAATGCATGTTGGCCGTTGAACATGAAGTGTTCGGCCATCGCGGTTCCTGCGTAAGGTGCAACGTATTGCAAAGGGGCAGGGGCACTGGCTCCCGAAACGATCACCGTGGTGTATTCCATCGCCCCGGCTTTGTCCAAAGCATCGATGAGCAATGCCACCGAGGATTCCTTTTGACCGATAGCGACATAGAAGCACTTTACTCCCTTGCCTTTTTGATTGATGATCGCATCGATCGCAATCGCGGTCTTGCCGGTCTTGCGGTCGCCGATGATCAATTCCCGCTGTCCGCGTCCGATAGGAGTCATCGCGTCGATGGCCTTGATCCCGGTTTGCATCGGCTCGTTGACCGGATGCCGTTCGGCCACTCCCGTCGCGATGATTTCGACCGGGCGGCGAATGTTGGTGGTCACTGGTCCTTTGCCGTCCATGGGATTCCCGAGCGGATCGAGAACGCGCCCGACAACGGCATCGCCGGCCGGGACGCTCAAAAGCGTTCCAAGAGCACGGACTTCATCCCCTTCTTTGATGCTCAGGTAGTCACCGAGGATGATGACCCCGACGGATTTCTCTTCGAGGTTAAAGGCCAACCCGATCACGCCGCTGGGGAATTCGACCATCTCGCCGGACATTACCCCCGAGAGTCCGTAGACACGGGCGATACCATCACCGACCTCAAGGACCGTTCCTACTTCGCGTACGTCAACCTGGCTACCGAACTGCTCGATTTCCTTTTGAATGACGCTTGCAATTTCATCCGAGTTAAACTTCATTTCTTCAACCTCGCAAACCCCTGCCCATCGGCAAACTGCCTGTGCTCGGGGGGAACCTTGTATTCAAACTTAATGATTCAGACCAAAACGTTGATTTCTCGTGTCCGCCCTGCCGGGATCCTTAGGTCGTAGTGACCATGGAGTCGGCGATCGATCGGACTGCATTTTCGGCGCGCTGAGTGACGACTTTTCGCAGCGAGCGAAGCTGTCCATCGATGCTGCCATCGTAAACCGTATCGCCGATCCTGACGACCAATCCGCCGAGGATTTGAGGGTCGACCTTCACAACGATGCGGACTTGTTTCTTTAAAAGCGATTCGAGCTTCTTGACCAGTGCCTGCTCGGATTCCGCGTTGAGCTTATCCGAAACAGTGACGACCGCTTGGACCCTTCCGGCCATCTCGTCGGAAAGATCGCTGGTTGAGCCCTGGATGGCTCGTATGGAATTGAGCCTCTGTCGCCGACCGAGCACCTTGAGGAAAGTCAGCAGCGTGGGATCCATATTGCCCTTGAAGATCTTATCGATCAGCGCGTTTTTTTCCTCGGCAGACAGCTTGGGATTAGCGATTGCCGTCTCGAGTTTCGGGTGTTTGTCCAACACGTCAACGATCAGAGACTGAAACTCTTGGACCACCAGATCGACTTTGTCCTTAGGCACCGACGCCAACAACGCCCGGGCGTAGACCTCGCCGATCTGCTGCTCGTCGCTGTCGAAAACCGTTGGGATTTTAGTAGCTTTGTCAGCCATAATCTTTGATCTTTGATGGACTTAGTTGTTGCTGTTGCCGCTTGGAAGCCGTCCGAGTGCGTCCTTGATCAACTGCTCGTGATCGGAGGTTTTGAGCTCCCGACCGATGACCTTACGAGCAAGGCCAAATGCGATGTCGGTGCTCTTGAGCGAAAGCTCGCTCAAAGCCGATTGCTTAGCCGTCTCGATTTCGGATCGTGCTCGATCGAGCAAGCGTTCTGCATTGGTCTGCGCCTCGGTCTTGATGCGCTCGGCGACATGCTCGGCGTCTCGCTTGGCTTGCACGACCATGTCCTGGGCTTGGACGGCCGCATCGGCCAGCTTTGCCTCGTATTCCTTGAGCTTGGCTGCCGCTTGCTCAGAGGCGACTCGAGCTTCCTCAACTTGTCCGGAAATCAGACGTTCGCGAAGATCCAAACCCTTCATCAGCGGCTTCCACGCCAAAGCGTACAAAACCGCAAGAAGAGCCAGGAACACCAGAAGTGAAAAGATCGCGAAGTCCGTCCTAAGTTCTAGGGGGTTCGCCATCTCCGAAGAGGCATTCGCGTGGGTCGGGTCGCTGTGCCCCCCTTCGCTGGCATGGAGAACACCAAGCCCAAACGTAAGGGACAAACCCAAAACGAGCAGCAATGACAACACGTTGTTTCGCAGACCAAGGATCATTTCTACAGCCCCTCAAAACGGTGCTTACGGTCAAGCACCCTCTGAATTCAGAACAAGTTACAAGCCAATCACAGGAATACGACCCCAAAGCCATCGCCCACCCACCCAAGGATAGGTTGCAACAAGCAATGAAAGAACCGAATGCCCAAGCCTCACCTTAGAGCCGACGAACGGCCTAACACAAAACCTCTGGAAGCTTCAAGCCAAACAAAATTGCCCAGCCTGACGCATCGAGCCTACTAGTTAGCGGCAGCGAACGGATTTTGAAGCAAACCGACGATGATCGCGAAAAGCGTAGCACCTTCGATGAAAACCGCCGCGATGATCATATTGACCTGAATAACGCCAGCAGCCTCAGGCTGACGAGCGATCGACTCAACTGCGCCCTTGGCCAACAATCCAATGCCGATCGCTGCACCGAGAACAGCTAGTCCGCCTCCAATGGCTCCGGGAATCGCGCCGCCTTCAGCAGCACCCGCGGTCGCAGAGAACATAACCAACAACGCCAAGGTGTACATTACAGTTCGACTTACGAAATACACTTTTGAAACTCCTCAAACAGACGACTGAACAAAAAAGGTTTACTGAACCAAAAACACCTTAGTGGTGATGGATCGACGACGAGATAAACAGACCAGCGAGAAACGTAAACATCGCGGCCTGAAGGAAAGCGATAAAGAGCTCAAGCAAGCTCATCGCAACCATACTGAGCGCGGTCACAAACCCCAACGGGGCCCAGATCGCTAAATTCGAACCGTTGTACAGGGCTGTAGCACCAACGGCCAAACCCATCAGACCAAGCAAAACCGCGTGACCAGCAACCACGTTGGCCAGCAACCGCAGAGCAAGAATCCCGTGCTTCATGAAAAGCGAAATAAACTCAATCACCCAAAGCATCGGAACGATCACGACAGCCAACAAGGGTGGTAACCCCATGCTCGGACAAAGATTTTTTAAGTAACCCGAAAGACCCATCGTCCCGACACCCCAAATCAATCCCACTGCAAAAACCACAAGAGCCAATGCACCCGTGCAAGCCAATGAGGCCGTCGGAGAACCGAGAAACGGAACCATCCCGGCTAAGTTCAAGCCGAAGATAAACACAAACATCGTCGCGAGCAACGGCATGAATTTTCGCGAATCCTCAGCACCCATCGCAGGCTCAAAAACCTGCTTGCGAACGTACTCGACCATCCCCTCGAGGAAGTTCCAAGCACGCCCCTTGGGAACCGCACCACCTTGAATCCGCCGCCCCAACCAAGCGAAAGCCCCAATCAAAAGCAAGGCCACCAAAAGCTCGATAACCATGTACTTCGAAAGACAAAAACCCGACTCCGGCTCGTAGGCATTTCGCAGCTTTCCACCAAACGGCTGGGGAACAAGCACCTTGCCATCCAAAGCTCGATTGTATTGCTCAATTTTGGCATCATCCCAAGTAACGCCCTTGGCATAGGCAGTCACGTACTCAGATGAATTATGATCTCTCTTAATCGCAGACCAAGCCTTACTAAAATCAGATCGCTGACTCAGTTGGGCAAACCATCCAAGCGGCTCTGCCGAATCCGCCGACGCAAGGTACGCCGAAATCGGATCGCTGCTCGAAGGCGCGTTCTTTTTCGCCCAACTACTAGCCCTCTTGGAAATCTGAGCGGCACCCATATCGAGGTACACATCCAATGGGCGACCGTAGTTGCCAGGTTTCGATTGCCAATCGAGCCACTGCGACTTCAGCCCGTCAGAGACATCGGCCCCGAGCTCGCGAAGCGAAGTGATCAGCGAAGTGGCTTCTTGCTCTTGAAAGCCCGCATCGTTGCGGACCATCCAATCTGGAAAATCAGCAGCCGACTTGCGATTGCTATGCCAAAGAACCTTCGGCACTTCAAAGTAGTAAGCGTCTTTGATGTGGAGGAGAAGATCTGACATGGGGACTAAACTTCACGTCGCGAACAAAGGTGGTAAATGGACAGAGCGGATTCTAATGCAACAAATGGGAAATAATAGCCCACCAAGTAAAGGCACATTAAATTGCCCTGGGGCCATTTTGTCGCAGATACCACCAGAGCGAATCCCGCAATCGTTCCAATCCTCCAATTCACGTTCATCAACGATCCAAAGACCGGGTAACGGCGAGCCATCGCTCCTGTAGTCCATAACAATGTTGTAATATTTACTACCGCGCAATACCAAATCGCAATCTGTTGATAAACGAACAATCGGGGTTCGGCCGGTCGAAAAAGGTAACTGCACCCAGAAAGAACCGCGCCAAACAACAAACTCCAGGCAACCAATCGCCTGCTGTGCAAAGGCCCCCTGGTGTGAACCAATCCCCTATTGCCCTCGGGTAGATTGCCCTCGGGTAGATTAGAACTCGCTTGGAGCATGTGGCTAACCCTCGGACTCCTGAGTATCCCTAGATTCCAGCGAACCGGATACCATCGAAGCGGGGGTGGATATCTTTGGCGTCAACTGCTTCATGAATTTCAACAATGTCCTAGTCGCTAACGCCATCCCTAAACAAACTCCCAGCGGAGTAAACAACATCCAGCCAAGCCAAGTATCGACCCAGTAACCGAGCAGCGTTCCCATGGCGATTTGGACCAAACTGGTCGTGACCGCCATGGCTAGCCTACCGAGAAGTTGCGAAGGTTGGGGTTTCTCAGGTCGAGTCTCTGTTGGATTCATGAAATTGGTCAGGTTCTAACGATTGCAACATCTGTGCAAATGAATCGGTCTCTAGGACCACTACCTTCCTTGCTCTTCAGGCCCGCAATCGACTTTTTCCCATGAAACGGAAGTAAAAACCATGGGAATTTATGGAATTATTCTTCATGAGTAAACATACTGTCACCATCTCATCGAGTTTGCAGCTAAGGAAACTGGAGTTTTGACCTTGCCTTCCCCCACCAAACCCTCTGCAAAAAAAATTCCCACCCACAAAGGTGGGGAAGTTGACGCTCCCGCCAAGAACCTCAAAAAATCTCATCCTATGAATACCCAAACGCCAGCCAAGACTGCTCCAGCCAAGACTGCTCCAGCCAAGACTGCTCCAGCCAAGACTGCTCCGGCCAAGACGGCTCCCGCCAAGACCGCTCCGGCCAAGACCGCTCTA